>CAYOSE010000172.1:0-1045 GCA_964406535.1 uncultured Sphingomonadaceae bacterium | reverse complement strand
CCCGCGACCTAGCCGTTATGAGCGGCCAGCTCTAACCGCTGAGCTACAGGCCCATCACCGCTTAGGAACTATCCGCCACGGCGATGCGAGCGCCTAGCTTGCGGGCACCGCGCTGGCAAGCGCGCTGTCATCGCCCCCGGCCTCTGCGTGCGCCGTCGACAGCAAGGGCAGGCGCACCCGCAGCCATTCGCGGGTCATGGTGAAACTGCCGCCAGCCGCGCGGACTTCCGCCTCGGCGAGGCGCAGGGTGAAGGCGCGCGAGAACATGCCCGCGCGGACCACCGGGCGCTCCGCCTGAGAGCCGGGCAGCTCGACCATGGAGAGCGGCATCTCGATCTCCAGCCGTGCACTCGCGCGGTCGCTGGTCAGGCGCAGCTCGGAACGTTCGCCCGGTGCCAGCGACCCGGCGAGCCCGGCCAGCAGCCGCCACACGATCAGCGCCGTCTCCCCCTCGGCAATGCCGATGGTGAAGGGCGAGCCGTGGACGGTCAGCGCGAACCCCGCCTGCCGTTCGCGCAGTACCCCGTCGAGCCGTTTGACCGTGTCCGCCAGCACCGCGCGCAGGTCGCTGGTCCCGGCCTCCAGCTCCAGTGCGCCTGCCTCCAGCCGCGTCAGCCGGTCGATCTCCTCGAACCCGGCGAGCAGCTTGGCCGCGTCGACCGCGATCCCCGCCGCCAGCGCGCGATAGCCATTGGGCACGGGGCCGAACAATTGCTGCTGGATGATCTCGGCAAAACCCTGAATCGCATTCACCGGGGTCCGCAATTCGTGCAGCGTCTGGCGCATCACATCGGCCGGGCTGTCGCCCTGCGCGGCATCCTCCTCACCCTCGCTCAGGGGACGCTGGAGGCGCAGGAAGTAGCCGAGGAAGCGGCCGGTCGCGGTCTCGAAGCGGGGCGCGCCGTCGATCCGCCAGGCACCGCTGACCGCCGGGGCGGCGTCCAGTTCGAGAAGCCCGTCATGGAACGGACGGCGCTTGGCCATGGCCGAGCGGGTCGCCGGATCGAGCCGCGCGAGGCTGTTGTCGGGCCTGCCCGCCGCTCCG
>CAYOSE010000171.1:0-1060 GCA_964406535.1 uncultured Sphingomonadaceae bacterium | reverse complement strand
CGCCCTTTTCGTTTGCGGTTACGACGCTGCTGCGCGGATTGCAGACAAAAGAAAGGCGGCACGAAGGCCGCCTCTCTCCACCCATGATTTGGAAGCGCCCCCCAGCGCGTCAAAATCCTTTGGGTTCCCCCTGCAAGGGCCCCCAGCTGTCGTCTTCGCACGCCACCGAGTCGCAAATGGCAAATGTGGTTCGGACGAACTGCGACGGTAGATGCCACATTGGCCGCGCGGCGCAATCGAGTCGCGATGACAATCGCTGTTAGAGCCGCAACAAGCGCTGATCGGCGTTGCCCGAAAGCCACGTTCCGTCCCGCTTCGGGACGGGTCGGAGCCGAATTATGAGGCCATTCGGGCCTTTGCCGCTCGATTATTACGAATCGAACAGGCCGCTCTGGCTGCCGTCAGACCCTGCCGGCGGGGCGAGTCCCAGATGCGCCCAGCCCCCGGCATTGAGGCATCGTCCGCGCGCCGTGCGCGCCACCAGGCCGAGCTGGATCAGGTAGGGCTCGATCACATCCTCGACCGTGTCGCGCGGTTCGGAAAGGCCCGCCGCCAGCGTCTCGACCCCGACCGGGCCGCCCGCATAGGTCTCGGCGATCATCGTTAGATAGCGCCGGTCCATTGCATCAAGGCCGAGCGCGTCGATCTCCAGCCGGGTCAGCGCCGCATCGGCAGCGGTCGCATCGACCTTGCCGCTGCCCCTGACCTGCGCGAAATCGCGCACCCGCCGCAGCAACCGCCCGGCCACACGCGGTGTCCCGCGCGAACGGCGGGCGATCTCGCGCGCGCCGCCTGCCTCCATCGCGATACCGAGCAACGAAGCACCGCGCGCCACCACCCGCTCCAGCTCGGCCTCGGTGTAGAAGCTCAGCCGCACCGGAATACCGAAGCGGTCGCGCAGCGGCGTCGTCAGCAGGCCCTGCCGGGTCGTCGCGCCCACCAGCGTAAACGGCGGCAGATCGATCCGCACGCTCCTCGCAGAGGGCCCTTCGCCGATAATGATGTCGAGCGCGCGGTCCTCCATCGCCGGATAGAGCACCTCCTCCACCACCGGATTGAG
>CAYOSE010000170.1:0-1105 GCA_964406535.1 uncultured Sphingomonadaceae bacterium | reverse complement strand
CGCTGCGGATTGAACTGAAGTATTTCGAAGGCGAGCCGGCGATCAAGCACGTCGCGCGCGTTTCGAAGCCTGGCCGCCGCATCTACTCGGGCTCCAAGGAGCTGCCGGTGGTTCGCAATGGCCTGGGCATCACCATCGTCTCGACGCCCAAGGGCGTGCTCTCGGATGCCGAGGCACGGACCGAAAACGTGGGCGGCGAAGTGCTCGCGGAGGTGTTCTGATGAGCCGCATTGGCAAAAAGCCGGTGGCGATCCCCAGCGGGGTCACTGCCGAGATCCAGGAAGGCACGCTCAACGTGAAGGGGCCCAAGGGCACCCTGTCCATGGGCCTGTCCGATCTGGTCGAGTACAAGCTGGAAGATGGCGAGATCGCCGTTACGCCTGCCAACGACACCAAGTCGGCACGCAGCCAGTGGGGCATGCAGCGGACGCTGGTCGCCAACCTGGTCGAGGGTGTGACCGAGGGTTACACCAAGGTGCTGGAAATCTCCGGCGTCGGCTACCGCGCGCAGGCGCAGGGCAAGAAGCTCAAGCTGCAGCTCGGCTATTCGCACGATGTCGATCTCGACGTGCCGGAAGGCCTTGAGGTCAAGACGCCCGACCAGACCACGGTCGAGATTTCGGGCATCGACAAGCAGCAAGTGGGGCAGTTCGCTGCCGAGGTCCGCGGTTGGCGCAAGCCCGAACCCTACAAGGGCAAGGGCGTGAAGTATCGCGGCGAGTATATCTTCCGCAAGGAAGGGAAGAAGAAGTAAGATGGCCAAGCTGTCCCTTTTCGAACGCCGTCGTCGCCGCGTACGCACGGCTCTCCGCAAGCGCTCCGGCGACAAGCCGCGCCTGTCGGTGCACCGCACCGGTCGGCACATCTACGCGCAGATCATCGACGATGCCGACGGGCGCACGCTCGCCGCGGCCTCGACCCTGGGCGAGAAGGCCTCGGGCGCGAATGTCGATGCTGCCGCCAAGGTGGGCAAGGATATCGCCGAGGCGGCCAAGAAGGCGGGCGTCTCCACTGTCGTGTTCGATCGCGGCGGTTTCCTCTATCATGGCCGCGTCAAGGCGCTGGCCGATGCCGCTCGCGAAGGCGGGCTGGAGTTCTGATGATG
>CAYOSE010000169.1:0-1169 GCA_964406535.1 uncultured Sphingomonadaceae bacterium | reverse complement strand
CGCACGTCGCGCAGGATGGTCCAGCCCTGCAGATATTCGAGGTCGGCCTGCAGCCGTGCGGTCAGGTCCCGTTCGCGCTCGGTCGCCCCGCGCAGACCGCGCACCTGCGCCAGCCCGGTAATGCCCGGACGCAGGCAATGGCGGTGCCAGTAACGCCGGTCGACCTGCCAGAACATCTTTTCGCCCGCGCGCGAGCCCAGCGCATGCGGCCGCGGGCCAACCATGCTCATCTCGCCCTTCAGGACGTTGATCAGCTGCGGCAGCTCGTCGAGGCTGGTCTTGCGGATGAAGCGCCCGACGCGCGTGATGCGGTCGTCGTCGCGCGCCGCCGAGCGTGCGCCGTCGGCATCGGCCCGCTCGACACTCATCGAACGGAACTTGTAGATCATGAAGAAGCGGTTGCCGCGCCCCATCCGGCGCTGCCTGAACAGCACCGGACCGCCGTCCTCCAGCATGATCGCCAGGCTGATCGCGGCAAAGACCGGCGACAACACCAGCAGCGCCAGCCCCGAAAGCGCCACGTCGAACAGCCGCTTGACGATCCGCGAGCGCATGCCCAGCGGGCCGAGCGAGACCAGAAAGGTGGTGAGGTCCGCCTTCTCGCGGCGCACCAGCCCGACCGCGCCGATGACGCGGGCATAGGGGCTGACGATCTCGCCGCGCACACCCGATCCTTTGAGCACTTCGGCCCAGGCCGCCCGGTCCTCGTCACGGCACGAAACGATGATCTCGTCCATGTTCTTCAGATAATGCGCCAGCCGGTCGAGCGCGTCGGGATTGTCCATCGTCGGCAGCAGGCCATGCCTGGCTGCGTCGACGCGATAGACATGTTGCAGGCTGAGCGGCGGACCGCCGGCCTCGATCACCAGGCAATTGCGCGCCGAGGGGCCCCACATCCGGCTGATCCAGCGCTCTACCACCACCCGCGAGGCGAGGATCAGCGCCATCGTCCCGATCAGGCCGATCGCGAACACGACGCGCGAGAAATCCTCGTTCATCTTGGCGAAAAAGGCGAAGAAGTTGAGCAGCACCGCCGAGATCAGCAGCGCCGACCCGGCCCGCATCACGCCCGTCTTCCAGCTCGTCAGCGAGGGCAGCGAATAGGTGCCGTTATGCAAGGCAATCGTCAGGTACAGCGGCACCATCAGCGCCGCCGACAGCAGCACACC
>CAYOSE010000168.1:0-1541 GCA_964406535.1 uncultured Sphingomonadaceae bacterium | reverse complement strand
CTTCCGCAGCTTCTCCCGCGCACTTGGGAACCAGCATCATGTCCATGAAGGGCGATTTGCCAGGCTCGTCAAAGCGCTGTCCGGGCACCATCGGATCGTACCAGTAAAGCACCTCTTCGCATTCTGCCGCATCGGAACCGGAGATCCCACCCTCGCTCTCACCGCCTATAAGCGAGAGCGCATATCCCGCGCCGAGGCTGACAAGCGCGACGCCTGCCATGATTGCATAGGTTCGCTTCGTAGGGCCCGAGCTGTCGACTGTATTGCTCATGGCTGCTGCTCCCCGTAAGTCAAGCGAAGCATCTCGGCCCATTCCACGGTCGCAGCTTCGCGTTCAAAGATTTCAAGATCGAGCAAGGCCAAATCCGCCTTTGCTGCAATCACATCGATCAGGTCTGCGTTTCCGGCAGCAAAGCTCGCCGTCTCCAGCTCAACCCTTTGGCGGGCCAGCGGCAGCAATTCATCGTGGGCGCGTTCCCATTGGCGCTTCGCACTGCGCCACGTGGCGAGATCGGATTCGAATTGCACACGCAGTGCCCGCAACCGATCATCGCGCTCAGCCTGCGTAGCGGCAGCCTCTGCCTCGGCGGCACGAATGCGGGGCTTTTGACGTTGATCGGTGAAGATGGGCAGGGTAACCGATCCCATGACAGAGAATGCGTCTCCGAAGGCAGGGTCGCGTCGGCCATAGTTTACGCTCACTCCGAAGTCGGGGCGCAAGTCGGCGCGCGCGAGGTCGGCGTTCGCTTCTGCGCGTCCGGTGGCAGCATCGGCAAGACGGATGACGGGGTTAAGGTCCAGAGCTTGTTCGAGGCTGCCGCTGTCGACATCGGCCGCTGGCGCATTACCCGCGATAGTAGGGTCGTCTGTGTGAATGTAGCTCGAGAGCATGGCGCGCGCGGCATCTCTTTCGGCTTCAATTCTTGTGATTGCATCTTCGATCACAAGGAGCTCGCGGCGAATGGCAAGGCTTTCGGCCGGACGGGCTGCCCCCGACGCGACAGCGCTGTTTGCCACCGGCTGAAGCCTGCGCAGATCGCTCAGCGCCGTATGGGCGAAGGCGAGCTTCTCTTCGGCATAGTACAAGTCGATCCAGGCCGCTGATGTGGCGATATCGATCCGCTGCTGAGCAACTCCAAGCCGCATCTGAGCGACGGCTACATCTGCGCCCGCTACGCCTCTACGGGCTCTGCGCCGTGCAAGGTTCGGGATTGGTTGCTCAATGCCAACAGCAATCTGCGTTGGAAGCTGGCGATCAAACTCGAACGCTACAGGCCCCGTGATTGGCAGGTTTGCAATCCCGCCACGCAAGATAGGATCGGGCAGCTCATCTGCGGCATCCGAGGCATCTCGCGTGCCGTCGATACGCAATTGCGCGGCCTGGAGCAGCGGCTGATCCTCGCGCGCTGCCTGCAAGGCTTCTTCGTAGCCAACCGGCTGCGCGAGCACGACCTGCGCCGGCATCAGGGCGGCGGCAAGGATACCGCCTATGGACCATTTCATGGAAAAATCTCACTTGATTTGCGTGCCGAGGTCCGGCG
>CAYOSE010000167.1:0-1554 GCA_964406535.1 uncultured Sphingomonadaceae bacterium | reverse complement strand
CGTCGCGCCCGGTACGCAGGCCGCCATCGACCTGTACCGCGATACGAGTGCGCAGGTTGTTCAGCAGCAGCGTCTGCTGGGTTTCGGCAAGGCCGATTTCCCACGGGCTGCCGGCATGCGTCAGGCTGGTCAGCGGCGAAGCGCCGGTGCCGCCCTCGTAACCGGAAATGGTCACGTGGTCGGCGCGCGCCTTGGAAACGCCCGCAGCAACCGTGCCGACGCCCACTTCGGAGACCAGCTTGACCGAGATGCGGGCGGTCGGATTGACGTTCTTCAGGTCGTGGATCAGCTGCGCCAGATCCTCGATCGAGTAGATGTCATGGTGCGGCGGCGGGCTGATGAGGCCCACGCCGGGGGTCGAGTGGCGGGTCTTGCCGATGATCTTGTCGACCTTGTGGCCGGGCAGCTGGCCGCCCTCGCCGGGCTTCGCGCCCTGCGCCATCTTGATCTGCACGTCGTCGGCATTGACCAGATATTCGGTGGTCACGCCGAAGCGGCCCGAGGCGACCTGCTTGATCGCCGAGCGCAAATTGCTGCCGTCTTCCATCGGCTTGAAGCGGCGCGGATCCTCGCCGCCTTCGCCGGTGTTCGACTTGCCGCCGATTGTGTTCATGGCGGCGGCCAGCGTCGTGTGTGCTTCCCAGCTGATCGAGCCGTAGCTCATCGCGCCGGTGGCGAAACGCTTGACGATCTCCTCGGCCGGTTCGACCTCGGAGATGTCGAGCGGCTTGTCCGCTGGCTTCAGCTCCATCAGCCCGCGGATCGTCAGCAGCCGCTCGGACTGGTCGTTGATCGACTTGGCGAAGCTCTCGTAATTTTCGTAGCTGTTGCCGCGCACCGCATGCTGCAGGTCGGCGATATTGGCCGCCGTCCAGGCATGGTCCTCGCCGCGCAGGCGGTACTGGTAGATCCCGCCGACATCGAGCATGTTCTTGTAGATCGGGTTGTCGCCATAGGCCGAGGCATGGCGGCGCACCGCCTCCGCCGCGACTTCGGCAAGGCCGATACCCTCGATCGTGGTGGCGGTGCCGGTGAAGTAGTTGTCGATGAACTCGCTCGACAGGCCGACCGCGTCGAAGATCTGCGCCCCGCAATAGGACTGGTAGGTCGAGATGCCCATCTTGGACATGACCTTCTGGATGCCCTTGCCGACCGCCTTGATATAGTTGCGGCGGGCCGTGCGTTCGTCGATCTCGGGGAAACGCTCGGCGCGCAGCTGTTCGACCGTTTCGAACACGAGATAGGGGTTGATCGCCTCGGCACCATAGCCTGCCAGCGCGCAGAAATGATGCACTTCGCGCGCCTCGCCCGTCTCGACGACGAGGCCGGTCTGCATCCTGAGGCCCTGGCGCACCAGGTGGTGGTGCACGGCGGCGGTGGCGAGCAGCGCGGGCATCGGGATGCGGTCGGCGCTGGCGGCGCGGTCGGACAGGATCAGGATGTTCTTGTCCTGCAGCACCGCTTCGGTCGCGGCCCAGCACATCGCCTCGATCGCGCGCTCGATCCCCTCGGCGCCAGTGGCGGCGTCCCAGGTGAAATCGATGGTCTCGGTGC
>CAYOSE010000166.1:0-1645 GCA_964406535.1 uncultured Sphingomonadaceae bacterium | reverse complement strand
CCCCGGCATCGCCGAACTTGCCGCCGAACATGTCGGTCAGGGCTCCCTCGGCCTCGGCACGGGTTTCGGTGATGACCACACCCTTACCCGCCGCGAGGCCATCGGCCTTGAGCACGAAGGGCGCGGAGAAGCGGTCGAGCGCGGCCAGCGCCGCCTCCAGCGTCACCACATGGGCATAACCGGCGGTGGGGATGTTGGCGCGGACGCATAGCTGCTTGGTGAAGCTCTTCGAGCCTTCGAGCTGCGCGGCGGCCTTGCTCGGGCCGAACACCGCGATCCCCTCGGCGCGCAGGCTGTCGGCGAGGCCGTCGACCAGCGGCGCCTCCGGCCCGATCACGACCAAGCCGATCTGCTCCTGCTCGCAGAAGCCCACGACCAGCTCGTGATCGGTCAGCTCCATCGCGAAACAGGTGGCGCATTCGGCAATGCCGGGGTTGCCGGGTGAGGCAAACAATTGTCCGCCCTCTTGCGCGATGGCCCTGGATTGCGCCAGTTTCCACGCCAGCGCATGTTCGCGCCCGCCAGACCCCAGCAGCAGGATATTCATGAACGGCTCTCCAGAAGATGACATGCGGGCAGGTAACGGTGGGCTCGTAGCCAGAAGCCCGGCGGGGGACAATTCCGTTCCGCTCTCGATCACCGAGATTTCGCGCGCATTGAAGCAGACAGTCGAGCAGCGCTTCGGCTTCGTGCGGGTGCGCGGCGAGCTGTCGGGGGTCAAGCGGGCGGCCTCGGGCCATGTCTATCTGGCGCTGAAGGACGAAAAGGCGGTGCTCGACGGCGTGATGTGGCGCGGAACGGCGGACCGGCTGAGTTTCCGGCCCGAGGACGGGCTCGAGGTCGTCGCCTCGGGTAAGCTGACCACCTATCCGGGGCGCTCCAAGTACCAGATCGTGATCGAGAGCCTTGAGATCGCGGGCGAAGGCGCGCTGCTGGCGCTGCTGGAAAAGACGCGGGCAAGGCTGGCGGCGGAGGGGCTGTTCGCGCCCGAGCGCAAGCGACAGCTGCCGTTCCTGCCCCGGCGGATCGGCGTGGTGACGTCGCCCACGGGTGCAGTGATCCGCGATATCCTGCATCGCTTGGCCGACCGTTTTCCGAGCCATGTCGCCGTCTGGCCGGTGCTGGTGCAGGGCCAGGGCGCGGCGGAGCAGGTCGCGGCGGCGGTACGCGGCTTCCACGCCCTGCCCGCAGGCGAGCGGCCCGATCTGCTGATCGTGGCGCGCGGTGGCGGCTCGATCGAGGATCTGTGGGCCTTCAACGAGGAGGTCGTGGTGCGCGCCATCGCCGCCTCGCCGATCCCGACGATCAGTGCGGTCGGGCACGAGACTGATACCACGCTGGCCGATTTCGCGGCCGACCGGCGCGCGCCCACCCCTACCGCGGCGGCGGAAATGGCGGTGCCGGTACGGCGCGAACTGGCGGCGACTTTGGACGATCTCGCCGCGCGCAAGAAACGCGCGATCCTGCGGCCTGTCTCGCTGGGTCGTGAGCGGCTGGAGGCGCGGGTGCGGCGGCTGCCCAAGGCGGAGGCTCTGCTCGGGCCGCAGCGCCAGCGGCTCGACGAGCTGGCCGAGCGCTTGCGGCGCGGGCTGATCGACCGGGCAAGCCGGGGCCGCGAGCGGCTCGCCAAGGCGCGGCTCTCCCC
>CAYOSE010000165.1:0-1694 GCA_964406535.1 uncultured Sphingomonadaceae bacterium | reverse complement strand
ATCCTGCCCCGGAACGGCAGCCCCGCGGGCGAGCCGGGCGCGCGCCTCAGCCTGTTCGGCCTGCGCCACGCGCAGCGCCTCACGGCCCTGTTCCACCGCATGTTCAGCCTCTTCCAGCGCGGCCTTGGTCGTAAAGCCACGCTCCCACAGCGCCTGCTGGCGGCGCAAGGTGGCCTGGGCGAAGGCGATGTCCTCTTGCGCGGCGGCAATGTCTGCGCCCGTCAGCGAGGCATTGCCGGCCCGCGCCGTGACGTCGGCCTGCGCGGTGGCGATGGCGGCATCGGCCTCGGCGAGGTCGATCCGGTAGGGTTCGGGGTCGATCCGGAACAACAGGTCGCCCGCCTCGACCAGCTGGTTCTCGGCGACCGCCACATCGACGATCTTGCCGTTCACCTCGGCGCTGACCGACACCTTGTCCTGCCGGACATAGGCATTGTCGGTCGATATCTTGCCCTGCAAGCTGAGCCAGTAGCCGACGCCCAGCGCGAGCAGGATCGCGGGGACAGACAGCATCAATGCCATTCGCCGCAGCCTGGGGCGCGGCTTCTTCGCGCTATCGGTTTCGGCATCCGGTTGGATCTGCGGATCGGCTTCGGCCACTTACGTCATTCCGTTGCGTTGCATGATGTGGAGTATGGGCTAGAGGCTTTAGCCCGACATCGACCGGATTGTTAGTTATTCCTTGGAGGCACACCATCGCAATTGAACCGGCAACGACCACAATGGCGGGCTTCGACGGGACGCCGCTGGCCGTCCACCGCATGGGGGCAGGGCGGCCCGTCCTGATGCTCCATGGCCTGTTTTCCAGCGCGCAGATGAACTGGATCAGGTTCGGCCATGCCGGGCAGCTGGCCGCAGCGGGTTTCGAGGCGATCATGCTCGACCTGCGTGCCCATGGGCAAAGCACCGCCCCGCACGCACCCGAGGCCTATCCGCCCGACGTGCTGGTCGAGGATGTCTTCGCCATCGTCGAGGGTCTTGGGTTGACCGATTTCGACCTGGTGGGCTTCTCGCTCGGCGCGCGCACTTCGGCCAGCGCGGTGATTTCAGGACTGGCCCCGCGCAGGCTGGTGCTGGCGGGGATGGGGCTGGAAGGGCTGGCGGGGTGGCAGCGGCGCGCGGCCTTCTTCATCGATGCGATCGACCGGTTCGACGAGATCAAATATGGCGACCCGGCCTTCATGGCGCGCCAGTTCATGAAGAGCCAGAAGGTCGACCGCGTCGCCGTACGGCTGCTGCTGGAATCGGTGGTGGACGTCGCGAGCGAGGATATCGCGAAGATCGCCATGCCCACGCTGGTGCTGTGCGGCGAGGATGATCAGGATAACGGCTCGCCGCAGAGACTGGCCGACGCTCTGCCCGATGCACGGCTGGAGCTGATTCCCGGCCATCACATGAGCAGCGTCACCGAACGCGCCATGGGCGAGCAGATCGTCGCCTTTCTTAGCTAGATTTGTTCCACTTAGCGCGCAATCACCGAACTAGTGGCGCGAGATGCGCCATGAATGATCTCACAGCGTCGAAAACATCCTGCGCTTGCTCCTCAGTGTAGGTTGTCTTGGGGTGCATAGTGTCATTCCGCCACGCCTGTTTGACATGGTAGAGGTGAGTGTGACTGGCCGACCAAGCATCGCGAGCAGGGCCTTTCGGCATCTCCTCGATCGCCTTGTGGATGTCGGCGAGGATGACACCCC
>CAYOSE010000164.1:0-1797 GCA_964406535.1 uncultured Sphingomonadaceae bacterium | reverse complement strand
AGGGCTTCGGCTCGCTCGGCCTGATGACCTCCGTCCTGATGACGCCCGACGGCAAGACCGTGGAGGCCGAAGCTGCCCACGGCACCGTCACCCGTCACTATCGCCAGCACCAGCAGGGCAAGGCGACCAGCACCAACCCGATCGCCAGCATCTTCGCCTGGACGCGCGGCCTCATCTATCGCGGCCGGTTCGACGGTACGCCCGATGTCGTCGCCTTCGCCGAGACGCTGGAGAGGGTCTGCATCAGCTGTGTCGAGAGCGGCAAGATGACCAAGGACCTCGCACTGCTGATCGGCCCCGGCCAGAGCTGGATGACGACGGAACAGTTCTTCGAAGCCATCGTTGAAGGCCTCGAGAAGGAAATGGCCGCGCAGGGCCTGGGCTGATCGCCCTGGCCCGGGGAGCGCTGCCAACCGCAATGGGGGCGCTCCACCTGTGAATCCACCGAAACTGACGCCAAAGCTGACCAGCGCCCGGCTGGAAATCCGCCCGGCGCAAATTGACGACATTCCCGCGATCGCCGATCTGGTGAGCCGCGCCTACGAGAGCATGCCCAGCTACAAGCAGGGCCAGATTCGCGGGCAGCTCAACAATTTCGGCGAAGGGTGTTTCGTCGCCCTGCTCGACGGCCTGCTGGTCGGCTATTGCGCGACCATGCGGATCGACGGGGCCAAGGCGCTCGGCCCGCATAGCTGGGACGAGATCACCGGCAACGGCTATGGCAGCCGCCACAAGCCGACCGGCGACTGGCTCTATGGCTACGAAATGTGCGTCGATCCCAAGGTGCGCGGCACCCGTCTGGGTCGGCGGCTTTACGAGGAACGCCGCAAGCTGGCCGAGCGGCTGGAGGTCAAGGGCATCGCCTTTGGCGGGCGCTTGCCCAACCTGCAAAAGTCCTGGAAGAAGGTCGATGGCCCGCTCGACTATATAGAACAGGTCCAGGCCGGGAAGCTGCACGACCCCGTGCTGCGCTTCCAGCTCGCCAACGGGTTCGAGCCCATCGGCGTGCTCGAAAACTACCTGCCGGTCGACAAGAAGAGCCGCGGCTATGCCGCGCAGATGGTCTGGCGCAACCCCTATGTCGCTGATGATGACGACAAGCCGCGCACGCGCGTGCCGCATGACGTCGAAAGCGTTCGCATTGCCACCTGCCAGCTGCAGGCGCGCGCGGTGAAGGATTTCGACGAGTTCATGGGTCAGATCCGCTATTTCGTGGATGTCGCGAGCGACTACGAATCCGACTTCATCGTCTTTCCCGAGCTGTTCACGCTGGCCCTGCTCAGCTTCGAGGAGCGCCAGCTCTCGCCAATGGAGGCGATCGAGGCGCTCAGCCGCTACACGCCGCGCATCCGCGACGCGTTGTCGGAGATGGCGCTCAACTACAACATCAACATCATCGGCGGCTCGCATCCGACGCGGCTCGACGATGGCGACATCCACAACATCGCCTATGTCTGCCTGCGCGACGGCTCGATCCACGAGCAGGAGAAGATCCACCCGACCCCGAACGAGGCCTATTGGTGGAATATCAAGGGCGGCGATTCGATCGACGTCATCCAGACCGATTGCGGCCCCGTGGGCGTGCTGATCTGCTATGATAGCGAGTTCCCCGAGCTGGCCCGCCGGCTGGTCGACGAGGGCGCGCGGATCATCTTCGTGCCGTTCTGCACCGACAGCCGCCAGGGTTACATGCGGGTGCGCTATTGCTCGCAGGCGCGGGCAATCGAGAACCAGTGCTTCGTCGTGATGAGCGGCACTGTCGGCAAGCTGCCCAACGTGGCCAACATGGACAGCCAG
>CAYOSE010000163.1:0-1821 GCA_964406535.1 uncultured Sphingomonadaceae bacterium | reverse complement strand
TCCTCGAACTTGCGGATACGCGCCTTGCTCTTGGTCTGGCGCGCGGCGGGCGTCTGCCGGATCCATTCGAGCTCGCGGGCCAGCGCCTTCTGCTTGCCCGATTCCTCGCGGCTTTCCTGTTCGAGGCGCTTGGCCTTCTTTTCGAGATAGGTCGAGTAATTGCCCTCGTACGGATAGTAGCTGCCGCGGTCGAGTTCGAGGATCCATTCGACCACATTGTCGAGGAAGTAGCGGTCGTGGGTGATCATCAGCACCGCGCCCGCATAATCCTTCAGGTGGTTTTCCAGCCACAGCACGCTTTCCGCGTCGAGGTGGTTGGTCGGTTCGTCCAGCAGCAGGATGGAGGGTTTCTGGATCAGCAGGCGGGTGAGCGCCACGCGGCGTTTCTCACCGCCCGACAGGTCGGTGACGGGCCAGTCGCCCGGCGGACAGCGCAGCGCCTCCATCGCGACTTCGAGCTGGTTGTCGAGCGTCCAGCCGTCGACCGCGTCGATCTTGTCCTGCAGCTCGGCCATCTCCGCGCCCAGCGCATCGAAATCGGCATCTTCCTCGGCCATTTCCATGCCGATCGCGTTGAAGCGTTCGACCATGTCGGCGGTTTCGCGCGCGCCGTCCTTGACGTTTTCGAGCACGGTCTTGGTCGGGTCCAGCTCGGGCTCCTGTTCCAGATAGCCGACGGTGATGTTCTCGCCCGCCCAGGCCTCGCCGGTGAAGTCCTTGTCGATCCCGGCCATGATCTTGATCAGCGTCGATTTACCCGCGCCGTTGGGGCCGACGATGCCGATCTTCGCGCCCTGGTAGAATTGCAGGTTGATGTTCGACAGCACCGGCTTCTGCGCGCCGGGGAAGGTCTTGGTCATGTCCTTCATGACGAATGCGTACTGGGCGGCCATGCGTGGTGTCCTTGCGGGTAAGTCTTGATCGTGCGGGATGATTTGGCCGCGCAGATAGGGGCTGGCGCGGGCGAGGGCAAGCGGTGTGGGCAAGACGGGTTCGGCCATCCGCGATGCCCGCTTGCGGGAAGGGTGGCCAAGCGCATATGGTTTCATGCGTGACTAATGACAATCCCGACGAATCCGGCCGTGGCGATCCCGACGACCCGCATGCGCCGCTGCGCGATCCGAACGCGCACACCCTGCTCGAAAACACCTACGCGCTCGTTTCTGCCGCGACGCTGATCGCCATCGGCATGGTGCTTATGAAGGGGGCAGGGATCGTCACGGCGGGCGTGGCGGGGATCGCGCTGCTGGTATCCTACAAGGTGCCGCTGGGCGTGGGCCTGCTGTTCTTCGTGTTCAACATTCCCTTCTTCCTGCTGGGCCTGCGGGTGCTGGGACGCGGGTTCGTCCTCCGCACGGTGATCGCCTGCGGGCTGATCTTTGCCATGATCGCGATTGCCGGGGCGTCGATGGACCTGAGGGGCGTTCACCCGGCCTTTGCCGCGGCGGCGGGCGGCACCTGTGCGGGCTCCGGTATGCTGGCGCTGCTGCGTCACCGGACGGGCGTGGGCGGCGTCAACGTGATCGCCGTCTGGTTGCAGCAGCGGCGCGGCTGGAATGTCGGGCGGCTGCACCTCGTGCTCGACGGGACGATTTTGCTGGTGGCCTGGGCGACCTCGCTGTCGCTGGTGCAGGTGGGCTGGTCGCTGCTGAGCGTGGTGGCGATCAACATGATCCTGGTCACCTGGCACAAGCCGGGGCGCTATATGGGGCATTGAGGCGCAGCGGACACCGATTTTAGCGCCTTATCGCTTTGCCTGGCGGAAGTGCGGTGATACGGGCGCGGGCAGTCGGGGAGTAGCGCAGCCTGGTAGCGCATCTG
>CAYOSE010000162.1:0-1827 GCA_964406535.1 uncultured Sphingomonadaceae bacterium | reverse complement strand
AGCAGTCCGGTGGCGAGATGGACGCGCTCGGTCACCGGTGACGCGGCAGCCTCTTCTTCCTCGGCCCGCCAGGTACTGGTGAATGCGGTGACGCCAATTTCCTCCCAGTGGCTTTCACCGAGTGCCTCAAGTGTCCAGTTTACGGAGTTAAGCGGGCGCAGCAGGCGCCGACGTTCGATTACGGCGCCGTCGTCGGCGATGAGACGCCGGGCTGGAACCGACAGTGCGACCTTGCCCGAGCGGGTATTGCGCATCGGTATCGCGTGTGAGCTGCCGATCTCGTGCATCCGCACCAGGCGCTGCAAGCTTAGGGGCCGAAGGTGCCTTGTCACTTCGAGCGAGACGAGGCGGGTCTCGGCACCGGTCACGGGATCTGTGCGCAGGAGCTCATCGGCGAGGACCGTGAAGTGATCGACCCTCACGGTTTCCAGCCCCTGGTCGAGCGTTCCAGCTTCGCGCGCGGCTTCAATCCGTGCTTCGACGAGGCCAAGATATTCCTCGAATATGGCATTCTGCAGCGCGATCGGAAGCGCGAGGATGCGATTCAGCCAGCGCTGGATCGTCGGGAGATTGTCGGTCAATCCGCCATCGGGATTTTCAAGCCGGAGGCCGGTGCGCTCGACGAAGTTGGCGAAGCTCGTGGCCTCGAGCTTGCAATCATAGAGCAGCTGGAACCAGCGGCTGAGCGCATCGCGCGCATAGTCGCTTTCGAGATTGTCGGCCGGGTCGAACAGGTTCTGCCCGCCGGTCTGGCGCTGGCCGCGCGTAAGCGCGCCAAGGGCATCGAGCCTGCGTGCAATGGTCGAGATGAAGCGGCGTTCGCCCTTCACGTCGGTGGTGACCGGGCGGAACAGCGGGGCCGAGGCCTGATTGGTGCGGTTCGTGCGACCAAGACCCTGGATGGCGTTGTCGGCGCGCCATCCCGGTTCAAGCAGGAAGTGAACCCGGCGCTGCTGGTTCCTGGCGCCCAAGTCGGCATGATAGGAACGCCCCGTGCCGCCCGCATCCGAGAAGACCAGGATGCGCTTGGTCCCTTCCATGAAGCTTTGGGCTTCGGCGACATTGGCGCTGGGGCTACGCCGTTCGAGGCGCTGCTCACCATCGCGGCCCAGGACAAGCCTGCGGGTCCGGCCCGTGACTTCGGCCACGGCGTCGGTTCCGAAATGTTCGATAATCGCATCGAGCGCAGTGGCGATGGGCGGCAGTGCGCAAAGCTGTTCGATCAGCGCATCGCGCGCAGCAATGGCGCGCGGGCAGAAAACAGGATTGCCCTCTCCGTCGCTCATCGCCTCGGAGCGAAGATTGCCGTCCTCGTCGGCGAAGACCTGCATCAATCGCACCGGGAAGCTTTTGGCGACGTAGTCGATGACGTATTCACGCGGGGACAGATCGATATCGAGAGCTTCGCGTTCTTCCACGGTAAGGTCGGCAAGGCGCCGGTCGAGCATGGCCTCGGCGGTCGAGACCAGCTGCACGACAACCGAATGCTCTTCGTCCAGCGCTGCTTCCATCGCCGGGATCAGGCTTGGCAATTTCATCGAAAGCAGGAGCTGGGCAAAGAAGCGCTGCTTGGTGCCTTCGAAGATCGAGAGCGCCGCAGCCTTGGCATTGCGGTTGAGCGTGTCGCCGCTGTCCTCGTCGACCACGCGTGTTGCTTCGAGCGCTGCTTCGAGGTTGCGGTGAATGATCGCCCAGGCATCAGCATAGGCGTCATAGATTTTCACCTGCGCTTCGGTCAGGTTGTGTTCGAGAATTTCGTACTCGACCCCGGCGAAGGACAGCGCACGGGCGAGATAGAGGCCTTGGGACTTGAGGTCACGGGCAACG
>CAYOSE010000161.1:0-2109 GCA_964406535.1 uncultured Sphingomonadaceae bacterium | reverse complement strand
CCCTCCGGCGCGGGCGGCGGCGCAGGCGGTGCAGGCGGCGCGGGCGTGGCGACCGGCGCGGGCGGCAGTTCTTCGGGGGCCTGCTTGGCACATGCGCCCAGCGCCAGGGCGCTGGAGGTGACGAGAGCGATGGCGAGACGTTGCATTTGTGTTCTCCTCCAGAAAATCGCGTGGGGGTGTAGCACGTTTGCCCGCCCCACGGGGGTAAAACGAAACTTACGGCAGAACCGGGCCCCAGGCCGGATCCGACGCACCAACTGGCGTGTTCAGGCGCCGCTCGTTCTGCCCGGTGAGGTCCACCTGGTAAATGGCGGTATTGCCCGACCCACGTTCGGTTCGGAAAAACTGGATGATGCGGCCGTTGGGGGCCCAGGTCGGGGCCTCGTCCTGCCAGCCATGGGTCAGCACGCGGACATTGCCGCCCTGCGGGGTCATGACCGCGATATTAAAGTCCCCGGCGATGCGGGTGAAGGCGATCTGGTCACCGCGCGGGCTCCATTCGGGTGTGGCGCAGCGCCCGCCAAAGAAGCTGATGCGGCGCGCATTCTGGCCATTGGCGTCCATGACATAGCATTGCTGCACGCCTGAACGGTCGCTTTCGAAGACGATCCTGCTGCCATCGGGCGAGTAGGAACCGCCGACCTCGATCGCCGGGCTGTCGGTCAGGCGGATCGGCGTGCCGCCGGTCGCCGGGACGCGATAGATGTCGGTATTGCCCGCAATCGCCATCGAATAGAGCAGGTAGCGCCCGTCCGGGCTCCAGCGCGGGGCGAAGGTCGGGTTGGCGCTCTGCGTTACCAGCGTCTGCCGCCCGGTGCCGATGTCATAGACATAGATGCGCGGATTGCCGTCGACATAAGAGAGATAGGCGATCTTCGCATAGTCGGGCGAATAGCGCGGGGTCAGCGCAGTCGACTGGCCATTGGTGATGAAGCGGTGGTTGGCACCGTCGCTGTCCATGATCGCAAGCCGCTTCACGCGCGCGCCCTTGGGCCCGGTTTCGGCGATATAGGCGATGCGGCTGTCGAAGAAGGGGCTCTCGCCCGAGAGACGCGAATAGATCAGGTCGGCGCATTTATGGGCCGCGCGGCGCCAGTCGGCGGGCGCGATCACCCAGCCTTCGCGCACCAGTTCGTTCCTCAGGGCCACGTCATAGAGATAGCAGCCGACGGTCAGGTTGCCGTCATCATTGGCGCGCACGAAACCGTGCACCAGCATCTCGGCCGAGCGGCCTTCCCAGGTCGGCCAGGCGGGCGCGGAAATCTGCTGATAGGCCGGGCGCGGCAGGGCGTCGGGGCCTACGGGTCTGAACAGGCCATTGTTGCGAAGGTCGCCATAGATGACGCGCGACAGCTCCAGCCCCAGCGCCGCCGTGCCGCTCGCATTGGCGGGCGTGGGCGCATCGGCATTGGTGGCAAAAGCGGGAATGGCGATGCCGAGGTCGTTCCAGGCGTCGGCGGTGACGGTCACCGCGATCCCCTCGCCATCCTCGCCCGTCCCTGCCTGCGCGGCATTGTCGGCGTCGGCATTGCCGATGGTGGACGGGTCGAGCACGTTCTGGGCCTGCGCGGCGGGCGCGGTGCCGAGCGCGAACAGCAGCGCGAGGGCGGAAAGGGCAGATCGGATCATCATTGGGCCAGCCTGTTGTCGAAATTCGAGGTTATCACACGCCAGCCGGAATAATATTCCTCTGGCAGATTAAACGGCGCGGCGAGCCGCACGGCGCGGATCGCCTGTTCCTGATGGCGGTTCACCTGTGCGCGATTGGCATTGGTGACGCCATTGGTCCTTAGCACTTCAGGCGTTCCATCGAGCGTCCCGTCCGTGTTCAGCCGGAACCGCACCACCGTCACCAGCTGATCCACCTCGACGCCCGAGGGCGGCGACCAATGCGGCTTCAACTGGCGGATAATGGCCTGCGCGATCGAGGCCTGTTGGGCCGGACCGACCACGGCAGCCGCCGAGCCGCTGCGACCGGTCGCGTCCGAATTGCCGGCGAGGAAGTCGTCGCCCAGCCGGCTGCCCGTGGGCCGGGCCGAGGGTTGCGGCTGCGGCTCGGGCGCGCGGGTCGGCTGGGGCGTCGCGCGCGGCTGCGGCTGGGTGGTGGCA
>CAYOSE010000160.1:0-2254 GCA_964406535.1 uncultured Sphingomonadaceae bacterium | reverse complement strand
GCTTCCTCGATATGCTGCATCACACCGGCAATTCGCACGGTCTGGCCGTCGCAAATCACGTCGACGTCGCATTCGATGGCGTCGCGCAGATACTGGTCGACCAGCACGGGGCTGTCGCCCGACACATTGACCGCCGTGGCGATATAGTCATCCAGCTGCGCCTCGGAATCGACGATCTCCATGGCTCTGCCACCCAGCACGTAGGACGGGCGCAGCAACACCGGATAGCCGATGCGCGCGGCGACGGCGGCGGCCTCGTCACGGCTGCGGGCAATACCGTTGTCCGGCTGCTTGAGATCGAGCTTGCTGACCAGCTTGGCGAAGCGCTCACGATCTTCGGCGAGGTCGATCGCGTCAGGCGAGGTGCCGAGGATCGGAATCCCGGCCTTCTCGAGCGCGTCGGCCAGCTTGAGCGGGGTCTGTCCGCCGAACTGCACGATCACGCCGACCAGCTCGCCGCGCGAATGCTCGACCCGCAGGATTTCGAGCACATCCTCGGCGGTCAACGGCTCGAAATAGAGCCGGTCGGAAGTGTCGTAGTCGGTCGAGACCGTCTCCGGGTTGCAATTGACCATGATCGTCTCGAACCCGACTTCGCTGAGCGCGAAGCAGGCATGGACGCAGCAATAGTCAAACTCGATGCCCTGCCCGATCCGGTTCGGACCGCCACCGAGAATGACGATCTTGCGCCGATCGGACGGCATCGCCTCGTTCTCGGGCTCGCCGAAGGTCGGCGCTTCATAGGTCGAGTACATATAGGGCGTGATCGCCTCGAACTCGGCGGCGCAGCTGTCGATCCGCTTGAACACGGGCAGCACGCCCAGCTTCTGGCGCAGCTGGCGCACCTCTTCCTCGCTGGTGGCCCCGGCCATGGCGCGCAGGGCATCGTGCAGCAGGCCCGAGCGCTTGGCCTGGGTTTCACCAAGGCCGCCCGCAACTCCGACCGAGCGCACGGCCAAAGTGGCGAGGCGCTTATCCGAAAAGCCCATCGCCTTCAGGCGGCGCAGACCCGCGGCATCGCCGGGCAGCCCATCCGCACCGATCATCCGCTCTTCGTAGATGATCTCCTCGATCTGGCGCAGGAACCACGGATCGTAGAAGGTGATCGCCTGGATTTCCTCGACGGTGAAACCCTCGCGGAAGGCCTGCGCGACATTGAGCAACCGGTCAGGAGTTGCGCGCGACAAAGCGGCGGTGATCTCGTCGCGGCCCGCGCCTTCGAGTTCAAGCACCCGGTTGAACCCGTCGAGGCCGGTTTCCAGCCCCCGCAGCGCCTTCTGCATGCTTTCCTTGAAGCTGCGCCCGATGGCCATCACCTCACCCACGGACTTCATCGCCGTGGAGAGCAGCGGCTCGGCACCCTTGAACTTCTCGAAGGTGAAACGCGGGATCTTGGTGACCACGTAGTCGATGGTCGGTTCGAAGCTGGCCGGCGTCGCGCCGGTGATCTCGTTGGTGATCTCGTCGAGCGTGTAGCCGACCGCCAGCTTGGCCGCGACCTTGGCGATGGGGAAACCCGTCGCCTTGGAGGCTAGCGCGGAGGAGCGTGACACACGAGGGTTCATCTCGATGACGATGAGCCGTCCGTCCCTGGGATTGACCGCGAACTGGACGTTGGACCCGCCCGTCTCGACGCCGATCTCACGCAGCACCTCGATGCTGGCGGTCCGCATGATCTGGTATTCCTTGTCGGTCAGCGTCAGCGCCGGGGCGACAGTGATGGAGTCGCCAGTATGGACGCCCATCGGATCGACATTCTCGATACTGCAGATGATGATGGCGTTGTCCTTGCGGTCGCGCACCACCTCCATCTCGTATTCTTTCCAACCGAGGAGCGATTCCTCGATCAGCACCTCATTGGTCGGGCTGGCATCGATGCCCGAGCGCACGATCCGCTCGAACTCCGCCTTGTTATAAGCGACGCCGCCGCCCGTGCCGCCAAGCGTGAAGCTGGGCCGGATGATCGAGGGCAAACCGGTATGTTCAAGCACCGCGAAGGCTTCGTCCAGAGTATGCGCGACGCCCGAGCGCGCGCTTTCGAGGCCGATCTTGTCCATCGCCGCGCGGAACCGCTGGCGGTTCTCGGCCTTGTCGATAGCGTCGGCCTTCGCGCCGATCATCTCGACCCCGAATTTTTCGAGCACACCCATTTCTTCGAGCTGCAGCGCACAGTTCAGCGCGGTCTGCCCGCCCATCGTGGGCAGCAGCGCGTCGGGCCGCTCCTTCTCGATGATCTTGGCGACGATATCGGGCG
>CAYOSE010000159.1:0-2284 GCA_964406535.1 uncultured Sphingomonadaceae bacterium | reverse complement strand
ACGGGCCGACGATATTGGGGCCACGGCGCAGGTTGATGGCCGCCCAGATCTTGCGATCGGCATAGACGATCATCGCGACCGACAGCAGCAGCGGCAGCACGATCAGAAGGATGCCGCAGATCGCGGCGGTGAACGACGCCCAGTTATGGGACATGCCCAGCGAGATGAAGAACTCGGTCATTTCGGGCGCCCCTTCCCGCCCTTCTTCTTTTCACGCGCGGACCACGCTTCGTTGGTCCACCCGTTCTTCGCACTCGGGCGATGGCTGTTGTCGGTGTAGAACAGCCCGCGGTAAACCGCGTAGCCTGCCGCACCGACCAGCGCGATGGGAATTGCTGCGGGAAACGCCATTATTCCGCTGCCTCCGCCAGTTCCTCACCGTGCAGCAGCTCGGTCGAGCAGCGCTGCATCACCGCACTCGCGCGGGCAATCGGGTTGGTGAGGTAGAAATCCTTGATCGGATAGGCGATCACGCCCGAGGGGCTTGCGTCGCCAGCGACATTGCCCGGCAGCGCGCCCCCAGAAAGACCAACAATGTCGGCGAGGCCTTCCTCGGCCAGCGCGGGAACTTCGGCGATCATCGCCGCGCGCAGCTGGTCGAATGTGTCGAAGCCCACGCTCACTTTCAAGGCGTCTGCCAGCGCACGCAGGATCGTCCAGTCCTCGCGCGCGTCACCGGGTGCGAACACTGCCTTGTCGGCGAACTGCACGCGGCCTTCCGTGTTCACATAGGTCCCGGCCTTCTCGGTAAAGGCGGCGGCGGGCAGGACGATATCGGCGGCATGTGCGCCCTTGTCGCCATGGTGGCCGATATAGACCTTCAGCGCATCTTCGAACGCCGTGAAGTCGACCTCGTCCGCGCCCAGTGCCAGCACGATCTTGGGCTTGGCCTTCACAACGTCGGCAATGCCGCCCGGCTGGGCGTAACCGAGCATCACCGCGCCCATGCGCGCGGCAGAGAAGTGCAGCAAGTTGAAGCCGTTCCAGCTGGTGCCATCCTCGAGCGTGCGAACCATATTGAAGTCCTGCGCGAGCTTTAGCGCCGCGCCATGCCCGCCGGAGCCCAGCCCAGCCCCGCCGACAATCACTGCCGGACGCGCGGCACCCTTCAGCGCCTCGGCCACTTGAGCGGGCAGGTTCGCGAGGACCGAACGGTCTTCGCCGATGAACTCTGCGGGGTAAGTCGTTTCCCATTCCGGGCCGACGAGGAAAATCTTTGCCCCGCGCTTGGCCGCCTTGCGGAGGCGAACATTGAGCAGCGGCGCTTCCCAGCGCACCATGCTGCCGACGATCAGGATGGCATCGGCCTCCTCGATCCCGGCAAAGGTGCTGTTGAAGTTGATCGCCGCGAGGCTGGTGCAGTCATAGGACATGCCCGTCTGGCGGCTTTCCAGCAGGTCCGAACCGCAGGCCTTGAGCAGTGCCTTGGCGGCGAACATCGTCTCGCAATCGACCATGTCACCGGCGATGGCGGCAATGTCCTTGCCCGCCTTGGCCGCAGCGATCTTCTTGAACGCCTCGTCCCAGCTCGCCTCTTTCAGCTTGCCGCGCGTCCTGATCCAGACCTTGTCGAGGCGGCGCCTGGTCAGGCCATCGACCTGGTAGCGCGCCTTGTCCGAAATCCACTCCTCGTTGACATCGTCATTGATGCGCGGAAGCACACGCAGCACTTCGCGGCCCCGGCTGTCGACGCGGATATTGGCACCCATCGCGTCGGAGACGTCGATCGACAGCGTCTTCTTAAGCTCCCACGGACGCGCCTCATAGGCATAGGGGGCGCTGGTCAGCGCACCGACCGGGCACAGGTCGATCACGTTCGCGCTGAGTTCATGCTTGGCGGCATGTTCGAGGTAGGTCGTGATCTGCATGTCCTCGCCGCGATAGAGCGCGCCAATCTCGTCCACGCCCGCGACCTCTTCGGAGAAGCGTACGCAGCGGGTGCAGTGGATGCAGCGCGTCATCGTGGTCTTGATGAGCGGGCCCATATATTTCTCGGTCACGGCGCGCTTGTTCTCGTGATAGCGCGAGCCGCCCCGGCCATAGGCCACCGACTGGTCCTGCAGGTCGCATTCGCCGCCCTGATCGCAGATCGGGCAGTCGAGCGGGTGGTTGATGAGCAGGAACTCCATCACCCCTTCGCGCGCGGTCTTGACCATCGGCGTGTCGGTGCGAATTTCCTGCCCCTCGGTCGCCGGGAGCGCGCAGGAGGCCTGCGGCTTGGGCGGTCCGGGCTTCACCTCGACCAGGCACATGCGGCAATTGCCGGCGATGGAGAGCCGCTCGT
>CAYOSE010000158.1:0-2363 GCA_964406535.1 uncultured Sphingomonadaceae bacterium | reverse complement strand
AGCCCCAAAGCGCTCCATGTCGTAACGCGGCATGTTGACGTGGATCATCTCGACCGCGCAGCAGGCGAGCCCGAAGGTCATCCACCACAGCGAACCGGTACGGGCCCACTGGAACAGGTCCTCGGTCGTGGTGACGAGGAAGCCCTTGTCATTCACCTCGGTCTGGAGGGCGTTGAAATAATCGGCATCGGGCTGGCGAACCTCTCCAGGCTGCGCCGCTGGGCCACCCTGAGCCGCCGCCGGAAGGCCTTCGCTCAATCCCATTCGAGCGCTCCCTTCTTCCAGGCATAGGCCAGGCCGATTGCCAGCTCGGCCAGAAAAATCACCATCGCGATCCACCCGGTCCAGCCGGTAAAGTCGAGGCTGACGGCCCACGGAAACAGGAACGCTGCCTCCAGGTCGAACACGATGAACAGGATGGCGACGAGGTAGAAGCGCACGTCGAACTGGCTGCGCGGATCCTCGAACGCGGGGAAGCCGCATTCATATTCGCTCAGCTTCTCGGCATCGGGATTGTGCGTGCCGGTCAGGCGCGACACCCCCATGGGCAGGAAGACAAACAACGCCGAGAGGGCCACAGCTATTCCGAGGAACAGCAGGATCGGGAGATATTCGAGCAGGTCTACCAAGTTGGACTCATCCGCTAGAGGTTGGCTGGGGCCCTAATGGTCCCGAAGCCTTATCGCAAGTGCACAAATCGGGGCTATACCAGACGTAATAACAACCGCGTCCCCGCTGGCATTGCGAATGTCATATCGGGACCATACCTAGCCGGGTAACCGAACAAGGCAACCATCTGCGAAAGGCACCTCTCATGTCGACCTTCAACGCGTCCGATCCCATCGTCATTCTCTCCTATGCGCGCACCCCGATGGGCGCGATGCAGGGTAGCCTGTCCGACGTCTCGGCGACCGATCTCGGCGCCACGGCGGTGAAGGCGGCGGTCGAGCGCGCGGGCGTGGCCGGCGAGGATGTCGACCGCGTCTATATGGGCTGTGTCCTCCCCGCCGGTCTCGGCCAGGCCCCGGCACGGCAGGCGGCAATACAAAGCTGGCCTACCCAAGAGCGCGCAGGCGACCACCGTCAACAAGGTCTGCGGCAGCGGCATGCAGACGGTCATCATGGGAACCGAGGCACTGGCCAGCGGCACCGTCGACCTGGTCGTGGCGGGCGGCATGGAGAGCATGACCAACGCCCCCTATTTGCTCAAGAAGCACCGCTCGGGCGCACGCATCGGCCATGACACGGCCTATGACCACATGTTCCTCGACGGGCTGGAAGACGCCTATGATGCGGGCCGCGCCATGGGCACCTTCGCGCAAGACATGGCCGACAAGTACCAGCTGACCCGTGAGGAGATGGACGACTTCGCCATTGCCTCGCTCGAACGTGCAAATGCCGCGATTTCCAGCGGCGCCTTCGCCGAGGAAGTGGTGCCGGTGACCTTCTCGACCCGCAAGGGCGAGATGACGGTCGATACCGACGAGAGCCCGGCCAAGGGCCGCCCGGACAAGATCCCCACCCTGCGCCCGGCCTTTGCCAAGGACGGCACGATCACGGCGGCGACCTCGTCCTCGATCTCGGACGGCGCGGCAGCGGTGATCCTGACCCGCAAGAGCCTGGCTGACGCGCAGGGCAAGACCCCGGTGGCCACCATCGTCGGCGTTGCCGCCCACGCGCAGGAGCCCGAGGAATTCACCATCGCCCCGGTCGGCGCGATCCAGAAGCTGCTCGACCAGACCGGCTGGAGCATTGACGACGTCGATCTGTGGGAAGTGAACGAGGCCTTTGCCTGTGTCACCATGTTCGCGATGCGCGACATTGGCATCCCGCATGAGAAGGTGAACGTGAATGGCGGTGCGACGGCGCTCGGTCACCCGATCGGCTGCAGCGGCACGCGCATCCTCGTGACGCTGATCGCCGCGCTCAAGGCGGCGGGCAAGACTCGCGGGATCGCCACGCTGTGCATAGGGGGCGGCGAGGCCACGGCGGTGGCGGTGGAACTCGCCTGAGGCCTTCAGGTATGCCGATAAGCTGTCATCGATAATCAGATGATGAGGTGACGGAAGCGAAGCTGGCCAGAGGCCAAAATGGTGGTTTCTCGTGAACCGGAGCGCAGCGACCTTAGTGGTCGTGAGCACCGGAAGTACGGGAAACCGACATTTGCAGGCCCTCAGGGCTGATTATCGAGACAGCTACGGCTCGCCGTCGCCCCAGAGGCGATCTTCGGCCACCCAGCCGACATGCCCCTCGACATCGAGCAGGCAGTAGTTCTCGCGGCATTCGCCCAGCTTGCCGACCACGCCCGGCTCGACGTTCCAGCGCAAGTCGCCCGACCCCGGTTCCTCCAGCATCGGCGCCAC
>CAYOSE010000157.1:0-2470 GCA_964406535.1 uncultured Sphingomonadaceae bacterium | reverse complement strand
GGATGGTGATCTCGTTCATCTTCTCGGGCTACCTGATGGGGGCCGTGATGACGCTATGGGTCACCAATGTGCAGGACCTTGGGCACACCGCCGCTATGGCCGCCCTCGCCGGAGCTGTCATAGGACCTTTCAAGACGGTCGGGCGATTCTTCGAGATGCTGATCACTCGCAACATGCACCCGCTGGGCACTTACCTTTTGGCATTGTCGCTTCAGTTCGGCGGTTTCGCAGTGCTATTGTCGGTTGGTTTCACTGTGCCCGGCATCCTGATCGCCGCCGCAATCTACGGCATGGGCGACGGGATCAAGACGATCGTGCGCGGCACGCTGCCGCTTGCGCTCTTTGGGCACAAGGGCTTCGGGGCGCGCTTGGGATGGATCGCCTCGGTATCGATGGCCGTGAACGCAACGGCGCCGTTCGTCTTTGCCTGGCTCACGCAGGTCTATGGCGGCTGGTGGAGCTTTGCCGTTATGGCGCTTTGCGTGGCTGTTGCATTCCTCGCTTATCTCAAGATCGAAGACCCACGAAGGACCCCAGCCTATGACCCCGCTTAAGATTGGCGCCTGCCTTGCGCCGCATGAAATCGCTGATCATCGCCCGTGGCTCTTTGACGATGCGCGCGACATCGAATTGCAGGGGTTCAGCACGCATAAGGACCTAACCACCGAATTTGAGGACCGCATCAGCGCTGCCAAGGAAGTGTTGGACGGGTTTGAGGGTCGTCTTGGAATGCATGGGCCGTACGAAGGCCTCGATATGGATAACAAAGACCCCGAACTGCGCCCGCTCATCACTGCACGCTATCTCAAAGCGCTTGAAGCGGCGGATCGGGTCGGTGCGCGGCAGATGGTGCTGCATTCGCCGTTCAACCGTTGGTATGCGTGGAACCGGCTGAACAAGCCGAACTATTGGGAGACCAAGCTGGCGCGTATCCATGATGTGATGATGCCAGTCGTCCAAGCGGCGGAGACGGCAGGGATCACGCTGGTGATCGAGAATATTCTGGACGTCGACCCAGCCAACCGCCGCGCCATGGTCGACAGCTTTGACAGCGATGCGATTGCCATCTCTATCGACACAGGCCACGCGCATCTGGCACGCCGCATGTCCGGCGCGCCACCGGTGGATTATTTTGTGCGGGATGCAGGCGATCAGCTGCGCCACGTGCATCTGCAAGACCTCGACGGGCACGCCGACCGGCACTGGGCACCGGGCGAAGGCGAGATCCACTGGCAAGAGGTGTTTCGTGCCTTGTCAGAATGCGCATCCGCCCCGCATCTGGTGCTGGAGCTTCGTCGCAAATCAGACATCCCTCAGGGCTTTGCCTATCTAAAAAGCCTCGGCCTGGTGGAGTGAACGCGACCTTCAAAAAACAGGTCGATTCGCGGTGCTTTCGCTCAGCTATCAAACGGTGCGATCCGGTTTAGATCCGAAAAACTAAGCAAAAAATTGGCAAAGAAAATTTGGCATTTGCGCACGGAGTGAACGCGGCTAGTCTTCATTAAACTGTTACAAAGCTGCTTGCCATGAACATCACTCACTACATCGCCGAGACCGACGGCGGAAATGCCATTGCTGCCATCTGGTTCAAGCCAAAGGGGCGAAAGTCACCCAGAGTGTTTGACGTCGTCAAGGATAGGTTCGACCCGCATGAGACAGCTGAGTATTCGGGGGCCTCTGAATCAGAGATTACCCGTTGGCTGCTTGCACGTTCAAAACAGTTTTCAGGGTAACGACACCCTGCTCAGCCAATCTTTGTTCCTTGGCTCCACACCCCACGCAGAAGGGGCGCCGCTTCGGTTTGGCGAACCCGCAGAACATCGCCCCGCATCCCAATTTGTAGAACACCGCGATCATCAAGGCGTGCAGCTTGCGCCGGGTTGCGGGTCACAGTTGCAACCGCGCGGGGCAGATCATCCCAGATCCGAGCGAGATGAAAGGCGGACAGCAGCAGCGCCGAAGGAACATAGTCGGACGAGACGATGTCCAGCAGGTCCTGCTTAGCCAGTTGTTCGGCCGCCACGTTGCCCGAATGTGACCCGCCCCGGATCAGGTTCGGCGCGCCCATCATGACCGCGATACCCTGTTCCCGGCAGGCCATGGCGGCTTCGACCGTCGTTGGGAATTCCGCAAAACCAACGCCATTGGTGGCGGATGTCGCGACATGCTCTGCCGTCGTGTCGTCATGACTGGCCAGCACTGCGCCCAGACGGGTTGCTTCTGAAACTGCGCCCTTTTCGTGCTTGGCACCGAACCGCTCTTGGAGGCCAAGCAGATTTTGCACGTGCTCAGCAAACTCGGCATCATTCATACCCCGCTTCTTGGCGACGTAGGTCTTGAGTGCTGTCATATCACGGAATTGACGTTGTCCGGGCGTGTGGTCCATCAGGCTGACAATGCCGACGCGGTCGTCGGGACCAAAGGCTGCCAATTCATCAAGCAAGGTTTCAGAGCAGATCTCGGCCCGCAG
>CAYOSE010000156.1:0-2477 GCA_964406535.1 uncultured Sphingomonadaceae bacterium | reverse complement strand
TGTCGGACCCGAAATACGTAATCTCTATGGGCAGCTGCGCCAATGGCGGCGGCTATTACCACTATTCCTATTCAGTGGTGCGCGGCTGCGACCGCATCGTCCCGGTAGACATCTATATCCCCGGCTGCCCGCCGACCGCCGAGGCGCTGCTTTATGGCGTGATGCAATTGCAGCGCAAGATTCGCGGCTCCGGGACGATTGAGCGATGATGGTGCAGGACAAATCCGTCGTTCGCCGCCGGGCGACTGGCGCTGCCGCGACCGGGGCTTCGGCCATCGGCAGCTCTGCTATCGGCGCGCTCGCGCTCGGCGCACTCGCGCTCGGTTTCATCGCGATTGGCCGTCTCGTGCTCGGCCATCTGTTCGTTCGTTCGGCGCGCATCAAGCGGCTCGAGATCGATGAGCTTGTTGTCGGAAAGCTCTCATTGAGGGATTCTGCCGATGCTTAGTCCTACCCCCAAAATTGCCGTCATTGATGGCATCGCCGACACGCTTGCGGGCGCGCTGGGCGCAATGCTCGTGGCGCGCAAGGAAGAGTATGGCGAACTCGTCCTGACCGTGCAGCGCGATCAGTTGGAAAATGCCCTGCGCCTCCTGCGTGACGAGCACGAATACCAGCAGCTGATGGAAATTGCCGGGGTCGACTACCCGCAGCGGCCTGAGCGCTTCGAGGTGGTCTACATGCTGCTCTCGGTCACCAAGAACCACCGGATCATCGTCAAGGTCTCGACCGACGAGGCGACGGCGGTGCCGACCGTGACCACGCTGTGGCCGAATGCCGGGTGGCTCGAACGCGAAGTGTTCGACCTGTACGGCGTGCGCTTTGCCGGCAATGCCGACCTGCGTCGTATCCTCACCGACTACGGTTTCGAAGGGCATCCCTTCCGCAAGGACTTTCCGCTCACCGGCTATACCGAGCTGCGCTATTCCGAGGAGGAGAAGCGCGTGGTGTACGAGCCGGTGGAGCTGGCGCAGGATTTCCGCAGCTTCGACTTCATGAGCCCGTGGGAAGGGGCGGACTATATCCTCCCCGGCGACGAGAAGGCCGATACGTCGCCCGTCGACGAGCCCAAAACGACCGAAAGCCCGAAGCAGACCGGTGCCGGTGCGAAGACGGACAAGGAAGCAGCCAAAGACACGCCCGCCGATCCGCCAGCGATGGATGAGAAGGAGGGGGAGAAAGAATGACGATGATTCATTCTCCGTTCGTGCTGAGCTCGTCGAAGCACGAAGGCACCCGCTCATCCTTCGACAGGCTCAGGACGAGCGAAATCGGAGGTGACCGATGAGCTTCGTCGAAGACAAGGCCCTCACCACGACCGGCGAGGAAATCACCAACTACACGATCAATTTCGGTCCGCAGCATCCGGCCGCGCATGGCGTGCTGCGGATGGTGATGGAGCTGGATGGCGAGGTGATCGAACGGATCGACCCGCATGTCGGCCTGCTCCACCGCGGCACCGAAAAGCTGATCGAGTACAAGACCTATCTGCAGGCGCTGCCCTATTTTGACCGGCTCGATTATTGCTCGCCGCTCAACATGGAGCATTCCTATGTGCTGGCGATCGAGAAGCTGCTCGATCTGGAGGTGCCGCTCCGCGCGCAATATCTGCGTGTGCTGTTTGCCGAGCTGAGCCGCATCTGCAACCACATGCTCAATATCGGCGCGCACGTCATGGACGTGGGCGCGATGACGCCTAATCTGTGGGTGTTCGAACTGCGTGAGGATTGCCTCAACTTTTTCGAGCGGGCTTCGGGAGCGCGCATGCACAGCGCATGGTTCCGTCCCGGCGGTGTGCATCAGGACGTGCCGCTGAAGCTGCTCACCGATATCGGCGACTGGGTCGACGGACGCCTGCCCGAACTGTTCGGTGATGCGATGAGCCTCGTCACCGACAACCGTATCTTCAAGCAGCGCAATGTCGATATTGCCGTGGTCTCCAAGGAAGACGCGCTGGCCTGGGGCTTCTCCGGCCCGATGATCCGCGCGGCGGGCATCCCCTGGGACATCCGCAAGAGCCAGCCATATGATGTCTACGACCGGATGGACTTCGATGTGCCGGTCGGCACCAGCTCGGACTGCTATTCACGCTTCATGGTGCGGGTGCAGGAGGTCTATCAGTCGGCGCGCATCATCAAGCAGTGCCTGGCCGAAATGCCCGAAGGCCCGGTGGCCAGCACCGACCGCAAGGTCTCGCCTCCCAAGCGCGGCGAGATGAAGCAGTCGATGGAAGCGCTGATCCACCACTTCAAGCTCTATACCGAGGGCTATCACGTGCCGGCGGGCGAGACCTATACGGCGGTCGAGGCGCCGAAGGGCGAATTCGCCGTCTTCCTGGTCTCGGACGGGACCAACAAGCCCTATCGCTGTAAGATCAGAGCGCCCGGGTTCCTGTTCATGCAGGCCATGGATTTCATGTGCCGCGGCCATCTCCTGGCCGATTCGGTGGCGATCCTTGGGTCGCTTGACGTTGTGTT
>CAYOSE010000155.1:0-2541 GCA_964406535.1 uncultured Sphingomonadaceae bacterium | reverse complement strand
TGACTGCCTGCGCGACCGCCAGATAGGTCTTGCCGGTACCCGCTGGGCCAAGCGCGAAGATCATCTCGTGGCTGGTCAGCTGGCGCATATATTCCGCCTGCATCGCGCTGCGCGGCACGATGGTCTTGCGGCGGGTGCGGATCATGACCGGCGGCCCCTTGGCCTCGCCGGTGATGATCCCGTCGAGCGTCGGCTCGTTCGACATGGCGATCAGCGCGTCGATCGCGCCGGCATCGACCTCCTCGCCGGTCAGCAGCTTTTCATGCAGCTTGAGCAGCACGTCGCGGGCGCGGGCGACCTCTTCCGGCATCCCCTCGATCACCACCTTGTTGCCGCGCGCGGCGATGAACACGCCGAGGCGGTTCTCGATCAGGACGAGATTGGCGTCGAACTCGCCGAACAGCGCATGCAGCATCGCCTCTTCGGTGAAATTCACTTCGATCCGGGCGCGCTCCGGCGCCTGGCTGTCCGTACCGGAGGTCGAAGCATACCCCGAGCGAATCGGGGTGGCGGTGCGTTGCGGTTTCCTGCCCATGCGCTCCTTTCAGCGCTGAAGTCGGACTTACAGACAGGAAGATAGACCGGCTGCGCCAAGTGACAAGATGTGGCATGGTGCGAGGCAGTGGATAGTCATGGGAAGGTCATCCGGGAGAGACGGCGATGCGTGGGTATTTTGCGACGATGGCGGCGGTACTGGCTCTGGCCGGGTGCTCGGCAGCGGAGGACGCGGAGGCGCCCACTCAGGATGCGGCAGCCGAAGACGTCACGCCTGAGCCCACGCCCGAGGAGGATATCGATCGCTTCCTGCTGCAGGAATATCCCGACGCCGGGACGATCAGCTACGCGCTGGCGTGGAGCGACCTTGACGGCGATGGTTCGGACGAGGCGATCGTCCACCTCGTCGGGCCGTGGTTCTGCGGTTCGGGCGGGTGCACCACGCTGCTCCTGACGCCAGCCGGAGCGATGTGGGAGAAGGTCGGCGACATCAGCGTCTCGCGCACGCCGGTCACCATGCTCGACACCAGCACCAATGGCTGGAAGGACCTGACCGTGGCGATTGGCGGGGGCGGCGGCCCCTCGGGCAATGCCTGGCTCAAATTCGATGGCGAGGGCTATCCGGGCAACCCTACGGTGGCCCCGGCGGAGCTGATCGACATGACGGGGACGGTCCTGCTGGCAGAGGAGTCGGAGATGCGCGAAGCGGTGCCGGAGGGCGTCGAGGCGTCAGGCTGACACGGTAGCCGCGACCGGCTCGCCGCGCATCGAGTTCGGCCCGGCCTCGGCCAGCGTCACTCGCAAGATATCGCCCAGGGCGCAATCGCCCTCGAACCAGACCGATTGCAGCCAGGGCGACTTGCCGAGCCACTGGCCCGGATGCTTGCCGCGCCGCTCGACCAGCACGTCGCAGGTCTTGCCGACGCTCGCCTGATTGAACGCCAGCTGGTCGCGGTTGATCGCGGCCTGCAGGCGCTGCAGCCGCTCGTCCATCACTTGCGGAGCGATCTGGTCGGCCATGCTTGCCGCTGGCGTGCCGGGGCGGGGTGAATATTTGAAGCTGAAGGCCTGCGCGTAACCGACCGTATCGACCAGCGCGAGCGTCGCGGCGAAGTCTGCCTCGCTCTCGCCGGGGAAGCCGACGATGAAATCGCCGCTCAGGCCAATGTCGGGGCGCGCGGCGCGGAACCGCTCGAGCAGCTTGAGATAGCTCTCCACTGTATGGCTGCGGTTCATGGCCTTCAGGATCGGGTCGGAGCCGCTCTGTACCGGCAGGTGCAGATAGGGCATCAGCTTGTCGATCTCGCCATGCGCGGCGATCAGGCCATCGGTCACGTCGTTCGGGTGGCTGGTCGTGTAGCGGATCCGCGCCAGATCCGGCATTTCGGCCAGCGCCCGGATCAGCCCGTCAAAGCCGACCGGGCGGCCCTTGGCATCTTCGCCGGTCCACGCGTTGACGTTCTGGCCGAGCAGCGTGATCTCACGCGCGCCAGCCTCCACAAGTCTCTCGGCTTCGCGCAGCAAATCGCTGAATGGACGCGATATTTCCGCGCCGCGCGTATAGGGCACGACGCAATAGGTGCAGAACTTGTCGCACCCTTCCTGAATGGTGAGGAAGGCGCTCGGCCCGCTCTTGCGCCGTTTCGGCAGCACCGCAAACTTCGCGTCGGCGGGCATGTCGGTATCGGTTGCGCGCTGGCCCTTGGCCGCCCGCTCGATCATCTCGGGCAGGCGGTGATAGGCCTGCGGGCCGACCACCATGCCGACCGCCGGGGCGCGTGCCATGATCTCTTCGCCCTCGGCCTGTGCGACGCAGCCGGCGACTGCGATCATCGGCTTCCTGCCCGCTTCCTCGCCCGCCTTCACGAGGCGGCCGATATCGGAATAGACCTTCTCGGCGGCCTTCTCGCGGATATGGCAGGTGTTGAGCACGACGAGGTCGGCGTCCTCGCCCTCGGGCGCGGGCGTGATGCCCTGTTCGCCAAGCAGCTCGGCCATCCGCTCGCCATCATAGACGTTCATCTGGCAGCCGAAGCTCTTGACCCT
>CAYOSE010000154.1:0-2577 GCA_964406535.1 uncultured Sphingomonadaceae bacterium | reverse complement strand
CGGTGCAGCGAGACCCGAGCGACGTCGATTGCGGAAACCGCCCTTCCCTCAGTCTCTGGTAGATAGCTGTGCGCCAGAGGCCTACGCGCTCCATGACTTCAGGAAGGCGCAACAGCCGCTCTGATGGCTCCGCAACATAGTCAACGGCGTTCGCCGGACCGCCCGAGAGTGGAGTTTCCGGTTTAGTCATCGACCCTCCCGTTGACGTTCTCGATATAGAGTGCGTCTCTTCGTTCGAGATCATCAATGTGATCGGAGAGGAGGCGTGCGAGCCTTTGCGCTGTTCCCTTCGCCCAGCGTGGCCGCACTTCCTGCAGCCTTGAGCCGAGTTCGCAGGTCAAGGCGACGGGTAGTCCGGTAAAGAATGCGCCGAGGAAGTCGCCGACCTCGGTATCGATCCACTGGATCGCCTGGTCCGCGTCGGTCAGTATGAAAAGCGCAAGCGACAGCTTCGGATCGACCCCGCAGGCGTTCAATATGTGCGATGCTTCAGCAAGTGAGGCTGCCCGTTCGCCGGTCAGGATGCGGCGGAGCGCATCCTTATGGATTGATGTTTGACGGGCAATCTCGATGCGTGTTTTTCCGCTGTTTGTGACATTGGCCGCCAGCAGACTGGCGAGATCTCCATGCGGCTGTTTGCCTGCGCACTTGTCGGGACTGACCAATGAACTTTCCTTAGGGTTGCTCAACTAAGGACTCGCGCTAGCCGAGCAGGAAGACTGTAGGAAAGTGAAAAGAACAAAGATGGAACTTATAGGATGGGGCGAATCGTCGCCGAGTCTTGATTCGCGCAGAAGCCGGTCGTCAAAGCGCAATCCCCGTCACACTCTGCGCATATCTCGGTCATTGAAATGCAGGACTAGGGCCCGAGAGCGCAATTCGCAGCCCATAGCGGAAAATTGTCGCTTTTCGCTTGGTCAATGGACGGTCCGCCCAGCTTTCGAGTTTCCTACACCCTCCCTTTGAATCGAGGAAGGAACATACAGCGAACGCATCGCTGCCAATGTTCGATACGGAGTACCTCCATGACCAAAGCAATCGCCCTTCCCCAACCGCCCAAGAACGGCGTTCGCGCCCGCGACTACCTTCTTCCAGCCGCCATAGCTCTTGCCTGCGCCAGCGCAGCCTATGCTGGCGCGGATACGACCTTCGATCCTGCGCTGCAGAAGTTCACCGACTTCCTCGAAGGCTCGGGCGGCAAGATCATCACCGTCCTCAGCCTTGCCGGCGGCCTTATCGCGCTTGCTTCGGGCCGTTTCGCGCTCGGACAAGTTGCGGTGCCGGTTGGAGTCGGGATCGGTGTCGGCACCGGCGTACCGATCGTCACCTCGGTCGTGACCGCGACCATCTGATCGCGGGTCTCGACAGGAGGGCGGCATGGCCAACACATACCTCGTTCCACGGCGTCTCGACGACCCAGAACTGATCGGCTTCTGGACCATCGACGAGTTTGCGGGACTTCTTGTCCCGTTCACCTGGGGCATCCTGGCACAGCACATCATCATCGGCACGGTCCTTTCCGGAATTACCTGGTTTGCCCTTCGAAAGGCGAAGGCGTCAGGTGCAGGGTCGAAACTGGTGCACGCTGCCTACTGGTATCTGCCGGGGAGCTTCCTCGGTTTGAAAGCCACGCCGCCCTCCCATTGCCGCCTGCTCGCAGGCTGAGGGAGGACATCCATGAACCACGAATTCGCCTACGAGGAAGCGCAGCGACATTTGAAGCAGCGCAATCGCTTTGCAGCGCTTGCCGGATTGCTCGGTCTCACCACCGTGCTCGCGGTCGGCGCGGCAGCGACGCGCGACGAAACGCTCGTGCTTGTTCCAGTCACGTCCGAGCGGATCGCGCTCAGCAGCGGCGGCATCGAAACCCACTATCTCGAGCTCGTCACCCGCGACACCGCGCTGATGCTCCTCAACCGCGCGCCGGAAAGTCTCGACTACTGGATGGAGCAGATCCTGAAGGTGGCCGATCCGGCCTCGCGCGGCCACCTCAAGGCGGAGCTGGTGAAGATCGTCGACGAACAACGAGGCTCGGATATCAGCCAAGCCTTCGTCATCGCCTCGATGCGCGTCGATACAAAGGCGCTGACCTCCACTGTCACGGGCACGCTCAAGACCTTCGTCGGAGCACAGGTCATCGCGAGCCAGGAGCGCAGCTTCGAATTCACCTGGAACCGCCGCGGTCTCAGCCTCGGTCTTGCAGGTTTCCGTCAGCTTCCCAATCCCAACGAGGAGGAAGACCTATGAGTCTCCTTGTCCGTCCCTTCCCGGCAGCAGCGACAAGTATCGCGCTCGCCGCCCTGACCTGCGCTTTCGCTACGCCGGCCCGAGCCGACCAGTTCGTCGAAGCGGCCGATGGCGCAACGATCGATTGCGTGCTCGCCCGCGGCGCGCTCACCCGCATCGCGCTCATCGAAGACGGCTTCGCCAATGTCTCGAAAATGGCGAGCGGCTTTCCCTATAACGATTTCGAAGTGACGCACGAGCCGGTACGCGGCGACATCTATGTCTCGGTGCCGCTGCAATATGCGAGCGCCCGGGTCAGCTTCTTCGCGACCAGTAGCGCGGGTCATGTCT
>CAYOSE010000153.1:0-2735 GCA_964406535.1 uncultured Sphingomonadaceae bacterium | reverse complement strand
AGGACGATACCGGCCCCAATACCGGCGGCATGGGTGCCTACAGCCCCGCGCCGATCCTCGATCCCGTGACCAAGGGGCTGGTGCTCGAACGGATCATCGCGCCGACCGTGCAGCAGATGGCGACGGACGGGCACCCCTATTCGGGCGTCCTCTATGCCGGGCTGATGCTGACGCCGGAGGGGCCCAAGCTGGTCGAGTATAATTGCCGTTTCGGCGATCCCGAATGCCAGGTGCTGATGATGCGGTTCCAGGGCGATCTGGCCGAGGTCATGCTGGCCTGCGCCACCGACCGGCTGGCGAGCCTGCCGCCCGCCAGCTTCTCACCTGACAGCGCGATGACCGTGGTGATGGCGGCGAAGGGCTATCCCGGAACGCCGGAGAAGGGCGGCGCGATTGTACTGGACGGCGCGGAAGACGCGGGCGCAAAAGTCTTCCATGCGGGCACCTCGGTGGACGAGGAGGACAATGTGCTGCGCGCGAGCGGTGGGCGGGTGCTCAACGTCACCGCGATGGGGCCGACCCTGCAGGCCGCGCGCGATGCCGCCTATGATGCTGTGGCGAAGGTGGACGCGCCGAGCCTGTTCTGCCGGACCGATATCGGCTGGCGCGAACTGAAACGGGGGAAGGCGAAGGGTTAGCGCGCCGCCGCTTCCCTACATCTTCCCCAAACCGCCATCAGCGGCGGCATGCAACGCCCGCCCACCTTCCACAAAACACCGGAAGCCGTCCATCCGGGCGCGGCAAATTTCCGCCCCATGGACCGTGTTCCATGTGTTCCATCCTGTAGGGTTTGGCACCGAGAAAGGGGGCGAATCCGGGCCAAAATGTCCCAAAAAGGGACAGAATATCAAAGCTCTACCTTACCCGAGCTTTGCCGCCATCAGCTTTGTCAGGTCCTCTTCAGGCCGCGCACCGTAGTGACTGATCACTTCCGCCGCCGCAATCGCGCCGCGTCGCAGGCACGGCTCCAGCCCCTCGCCCCGGATCAGGCCGAACAGGAACCCGGCAGCGAACAGGTCGCCCGCACCGGTCGTGTCGACCACTTCGGCGACCTGCTCTGCCGCGATCTCGGCCCGCGCGCCGCCGTTCAGGGCCACGGCGCCCTTCTCGCTGCGCGTCACCACCAGCAGCGGCACCAAAGGCGCGAGCATGGCCAGGCCCGCCTCGAACTCCGCCTCGCCGGTGATCGCCGCCAGCTCCGCCTCGTTGGCGAACAGGATGTCGATCTGTCCCGCCTCGATCAGCTTGCGGAAATCCTCGCCGTGCCGGTCGATCACGAACACATCGGACAGCGTCAGCGCGACCTTGCGCCCGACCGCCTTGGCCGCCGCGATCGCCACCCGCATCGCCGCGCGCGGCTCTGCCGGGTCCCACATATAGCCCTCCAGATAGAGGATGCCGCCGCTCCCGACGATGTCGTCATCGACCGCGTCGGGTGGCAGGAATTGCGACGCGCCGAGGAAGGTGTTCATCGTCCGCTGCCCGTCGGGCGTGACGAAGATCAGGCAGCGCGCCGTCGGCGGGTCGCCCTCACGCGCGGCAATGTCGAAATCGATCCCGACCGCGCGGATGTCATGCGCGAAGACCTGCCCCAGCTGGTCGTCCGCGACCTGGCCGATAAAGGCGCATTGCGCGCCCAGCGCCGACAGGCCCGCCAGCGTATTCGCCGCCGAGCCGCCCGAAATCTCGCGCGCCGGACCCATCGCGTCATACAGGTCGCGCGCCTGATCGGCGTCGATCAGCGTCATCCCGCCCCTGGCCATGCCGAACTCTTCGATCAGTTCATCCGAACACGGGGCCACTACGTCGACAATGGCATTGCCGATGGCGATCACATCGTAACGAGGCTGGGTCATGAAACGTGCTGATATCCCTGTGCTTGGCGTGGTGTTGGCGTTGACTTGGCCGCGCGGGCGGGCAATCGCAAGCGTCAATGTCCGCGGTTATCGCCTGCCTGCTGCGTGCGCTCGGCCAACTGGCCGAAGGGGCCGTGCTGCGAATCCTCTTGAAGAGCTTTGCCGTGACCGTGCTGGCCTTCATCGCCATCGCTTGGGGCGGCTGGGCGCTGGCCGACTGGGCCATGGCGAGCCTGGGGCTGGGCGACACGCTGTTTGCCGGAGCCGAGACGGCGCGCGGGGTGCTCGCCTTCCTGCTCGCGCTGATCGGCCTGTGGCTGAGCTGGCGCGTCGCGGCGATGGCGGTGATCCAGTTCTATGCCGACGAGGTGGTGGAGGCGGTCGAGGCGCGCCATTATCCCCACGCTGCCAGCGCGGCGCGCGACCTGACGCTGGCAGAGCAGGGCGTGAATGCCGCGAAGTCGGCAAGCAGGGCGCTGGTCGCCAATCTGATCGCCGCCCCCTTCGCGCTGGCCCTGTGGTTCACCGCGATCGGGCCCTTCGTCGTGTTCTGGCTGGTCAATGCCCTGCTGCTGGGACGGGAACTCAACGATATGGTCTGGCTGCGCCATCGCGGCGGAGCGCTGGATGGGCGCGCGAACGGGGAACCGGGCCTGCAGGAGATCGGCAAGGTGCAGCGCTTCCTGCTCGGCGGGGCGATTGCGGCCCTGCTGGCACTGCCTGTCGTCAACTTCCTCGCGCCGGTGCTGGGGGCCGCCGCGGCCGCGCACCTCGTCCATCGTCGGCAACAGGGCTGAGGTTACCATGCGCCTGATTGCCAGCCTGATGGCCTCGCTCGCGCTCGCCGGGTGCGGGGCCATTCCCAAGACCTATTCACCG
>CAYOSE010000152.1:0-2749 GCA_964406535.1 uncultured Sphingomonadaceae bacterium | reverse complement strand
CGATCTCTTCGCCGTCTACGGTGACTTTAGGCATTATTCAGCCGCCTCCGCCATATTTCCTGCTTCCGCGATGCGGCGCTCCAGTTCCGGGCGGAAATGCCGGATCAGGCCCTGGATAGGCCATGCAGCGGCATCGCCCAGCGCGCAGATCGTGTGGCCTTCCACCTGCTTGGTCACCTGCTGCAGCATGTCGATTTCCTCGACCGCCGCCTCGCCAGTGCGAAGCCGCTCCATCACACGCCACATCCAGCCCGTCCCCTCGCGGCACGGCGTGCACTGGCCGCAGCTTTCGTGCTTGTAGAAATAGCTGAGGCGCGAAATCGCCCGGACGATATCGGTCGACTTGTCCATCACGATCACGCCCGCCGTACCGAGGCCGGAGCCCAGCTCTTTCAGCCCGTCGAAATCCATATGCGCGCTGCGGATCTGTTCGCCGGGAACGAGCGGCACGGACGAACCGCCGGGGATCACCGCGAGCAGGTTGTCCCACCCGCCACGAATACCGCCGCAATGCTTCTCGATCAGCTCCTCGAAGGTAATGCTCATCGATTCTTCGACGACGCACGGATTGTTCACATGGCCCGAGATCTGGAAGAGCTTGGTGCCCTTGTTGTTCTCGCGCCCAAACGAGCTGAACCACGAGGCGCCGCGCCGCAGGATCGTGGGGGCAACCGCAATGCTCTCGACATTATTGACCGTGGTCGGGCAGCCATAGAGGCCCGCCCCCGCCGGAAACGGCGGCTTGAGACGCGGCTGGCCCTTCTTGCCTTCAAGGCTTTCGATCATCGCGGTCTCTTCGCCGCAGATATAGGCGCCCGCACCGCGATGCATGAAAACGTCGAAATCGTAGCCCGAGCCGCTGGCGTTCTTGCCCACCAGCCCGGCTGCATAGGCCTCGTCAATCGCGGCCTGCAGCGTCTCCGCCTCGCGGATATATTCGCCGCGAATGTAGATATAGGCGGCGCGCGCGCGCATCGCGTAACCGGCGACCAGCGCGCCCTCGATCAGCTTGTGCGGATCGTGGCGGATGATCTCGCGGTCCTTGCACGAACCGGGTTCGGACTCGTCGGCATTGATGACAAGGAAGCTGGGCCGGCCATCGGCGCTTTCCTTGGGCATGAAAGACCACTTCATGCCGGTCGGGAAGCCCGCCCCGCCGCGCCCGCGCAGGCCGCTGGCCTTGATCTCGTCAATGATGGCGTCCTGACCGACTTCCATCAGTTTCTTGGTGTTGTCCCAGTCCCCACGCGCCTGCGCGGCTTTCAGCCCCCAGTCCTGAAAGCCATAGACATTGGTGAAGATGCGGTCCCTGTCAGCGAGCATCTGCGAGCGTCCCTAAGATATATCCTGCGAGCATCAGGTAGGGTCCTTGTCCCCGGTGGGCGTGCGCGTCAGCAGCAGCGCCCCGATCAGCAGCGAAGCCCCGCCCGCGACCATCACGAAATCACCGAAATCGGGCAGGCCGAGCGCGATCACCACACCGCCACCGATGAGCCCGGTTGCCCCCAGCGCGAGCATGGCGCGCGCGATCTTGCGAAGTTTGATGAGATCCATCAGGCCATCCCTCCGCCAAATACAAATAGCGCAGCCGCCGCCAGGATCGCGACCAGCGCCACCGTCTTGACGATGCCCTTGAGCACCTTCCAGGCAATGACGATCAGCACGATCGCGACCAGGGCTGTGACGATCGGGTCCATTACCACTGGCCCCGATAATCGTGGTTTTCGCTGACCATTTCCTTGAGCGAAGTCGGTCCGCCGGCAGGTTCGCTGGTGTGGCGGCCAGGCTCCTGCGTACCGGTCTTGGGCTGCTCGCCCCGCGCCAGCGCATCGAGCACGGCGTCGAGCCGCTCGGCGGTCAGGTCTTCGTAATTGTCGTCATTGATCTGGACCATCGGCGCGGTGGCGCAATTGCCCATGCACTCGACCTCGGTGAACGACCACAGCCCGTCTTCCGAGATGTGCCCGGCCTTCATCCCGCGCGCCTTGCACGCCGAAATCAGATCGTCCGAGCCGCGCAGCATGCACGGCGTCGTGCCGCAGACCTGCACGTGGAATTTACCCACCGGCTCAAGGTTATACATGGTGTAGAAGCTGGCGACCTCGACCACGCGGATGATCGGCATGTCGAGATAGTCGGCGACATATTCCATCACCGGGATCGGCAGCCACCCTTGCGTATTGGTGACTTCGCCGACCTGCCGCTGGGCGTAGTCGAGCAGCGCCATCACCGCCGATTTCTGGCGGCCTTCCGGATATTTCTGGATCGCCGTGTCGGCCTTCGCCTTCCACATATCGGTGAAGGCAAAGCTGCCCCACTCGGCGCGCAGTTCGGGGGTATCGGGCGCGATATGTCTAGCGGCCACGGGCGAGCCTCCGTTCCAGATAACGGCCCGCATACAGGCCGATGACGGCGGCAAAGGCCGTCGACAGCACCTCTTTCGCCGTCACACTGCCATGAAACGCTGCCAGATAGGCCGCGATGGCCGAGGCGAAGGCGGCAAAGGCCGCGATAAAGATAAGCAGCTCGCGGGCGATCACCGGTCACACTCCCCGAACACCACGTCGATCGCGCCGAGGATGGCGGTCGCGTCGGGCAGCATGTGGCCCTTGCACATCATGTCCATCGCCTGAAGGTGCGAAAACGCGGTCGGGCGGATCTTGCAGCGATAGGGTTTGTTCGAGCCGTCGCTGACCAGATAGACGCCGAATTCGCCCTTGGGGCTTTCGGTCGCGACGTAGACTTCGCC
>CAYOSE010000151.1:0-2822 GCA_964406535.1 uncultured Sphingomonadaceae bacterium | reverse complement strand
CGACCGGCTGGGCATCGCGCATTACGTGTTCGACCATGAAAGCGCCTTTCGCGAGGACGTGGTTGAGACCTTTGCCGACGATTACCTCTCCGGTCGCACGCCCGTGCCCTGCATCCGCTGCAATATGGGACCCAAGTTCACCGACCTCCTCCGCATGGCGCAGGAGCTGGGGGCCGATTGCCTCGCCACCGGCCATTATGTGCGCCGGGTGGAGACCGGAACCGGCGTCGAACTGCACCGCGCAGCGGACCCGGCGCGCGACCAGTCCTATTTCCTTTACGGCACCACCGACGCGCAGCTCGACTTCCTGCGCTTTCCGCTCGGCGGGCTGCCGAAGGAGGAGGTGCGCCGGATCGCGACGGGTTTCGGGCTGACCAATGCGGCCAAGCCCGACAGCCAGGACATCTGCTTCGTGCCCGATGGCGACTATGCCACTCTGGTCAAGAAACTGCGGCCCGAGGGCGCGCGGCCCGGCCAGATCGTCCACGCCCAGAGCGGCGAGGTGCTGGGCGAGCACAAGGGCATCGTGCATTTCACCGTCGGCCAGCGACGCGGGCTGGAGATCGGCGGACTGGCCGAGCCGCTCTATGTGGTCGGGCTCGATGCCGACAGTGCCGAGCTGCGGGTCGGCCCCAAGGCGATGCTGGCGACCGGTGCGGCGCGAATTGTCGAGACCAACCGCATCGGCCCGCTACCTGACGCGCCCCTCAGCGCGAAAGTGCGCTCGCTCTCACGCCCGGTGCCGGTGACACTGGAGGGGCCGCTGGGCGATGGTGCAGCGACCACGATCCGCTTTGCCACGCCCGAATTCGGGGTCGCACCGGGTCAGGCGGCGGTGCTCTATGCCGGAGACCGCGTCGTGGGCGGCGGCTGGATCGCGGGCACAGAGCCGGCAACCTAACCTTCCCAGGGCTCCAGCACGCAGCCATAGCCCGCACGGAAAGTTGCGGTGGTGCTGGCGACGAGCGGCACGCGCGCGGTGACGCTCTTCTCGTCGGCATCCTCACTCAGCCAGACGAAATCCATGCCCGGCAGGAAATCGCGGTAGCAATCGCTGAGCTCGCGGCCTGCGATGTGGCGGCACGAACAGGCGTTCTTCGCGCCATAGGCGGTGCCGGCCTGCGCGGTGCCCGACACCGCTTCGCTGCGCGTGGCAGCCGCGCCTGCCAGAACCAGCGCCAGCACGCCCAGTCCGGCAATCCGGACATTCCGGCGTTTAGGCGAAAGCTTTGCGGTTGCCATCAGCAGGGCCTCGGCAGATAGGGCGGGCGTGACGATTTCATTGCGCCTCCCTAGCCCTCTGAAGCAGGCCGCGACAAGCGTGCTCGCGGTGCTGGCGCTCGCCTCCTGCGGCGAGGACGGGCCACCACCCGAGCCGCCCGTGCCCGCCATTGCACTGGAGGCGGTGATCGAACAGCCCGGCACCAGCCGCGAGGCGCTGGCCCGCGCGGTCCACGCGCTGTTCACCAAGCAGGGGATCGGCGAAACGCGCGCCGTGATCGTGATGCACGAGGGCAAGATCGTCGCTGAGCGCTACGGTGAAAATTACAGCCCCGACACCCGTTTTCAGGGCTGGTCGATGTCCAAGACCGTCACCGGGGTGCTGATCGGCATGCTGGTTGCCGACGGGCGGCTCGCGCTCGACGACCCGGCCCCGGTCGACCTGTGGCAGCGCGCGGGCGATCCGCGCGGCGAGATCACCCTGCGCCAGCTGTTGCAGATGCGGAGCGGCCTCAGGCACGAAGAAAAGGCCGAACCCGTCTACAGCTCGGGCGAGGTACGGATGATGTTCCTCGACGGGCGCGACGACATGGCCGCCTGGGCCGAGGCGCAGCCGCTCGAATTCGAGCCGGGTACGCACTTCGCCTATTCCACGCCCACGGCCATGATCCTCGCCGATATCGTCACCGACCTGGCCGCGCATGACGCAAGCTCGGCAGACCAGCGACAGGCGGCAATGGCGGCCTTCCTTGAGGCGCGGATGGCGCGGCCGCTCGGCATGCCCTCGCTCGTTGGCGAATACGATGCCTCGGGCACGCTGAAGGGCGGTTCATCGATCTGGGCGACGCCGCGTGACTGGGCGAAATTCGGCGAGTTCCTGCGCCGCAAGGGCGTCGCGGGCGGGGTGCAGGTCGTACCGCGAGGCTGGATCGCCTTCATGACGAGCCCCAGCCCCGCCGCGCCCGATTATGGCGGGCAGACCTGGCTCAGCCGCCCGTCCGGTACCGAGCGCGATTATCTGTTCGCCGAGCAGGGCCCCGCCAGCGCCTTTGCCGCGATCGGCCATCTGGGCCAGTATGTGATCGTCCTGCCCGAACAGCAGCTGACGATCGTGCGGCTGGGCAAGACCGACGAGCCGCAGCGCCCGGCGCTGGTCGATGCCTTGGCTGAAATAGCGGCGCTCTATACTGCTCGCTAGGAAACGGCACCGACCCACTCCCCCTCCCAGCCTGCCGATAGGGTATATTTTGGGAGGCCGGGAGGGGGAGCGGGCTGGTGCCGCACCTGTTTCAGTCTGACTGAAACAGACAGCTAATCAGGCAGGTAGAACGTTCCCTCGACCACGGTCACGCAGGGACCGCCTAGCCACGCGATATCGCCGTCGCGGCGGCAGGTCAGGTCGCCGCCCCGTGCCGAAGCCTGATGCGCGGTGAAAGTATCGCGCCCCAGCCGGTCAGCCCAGAAGGGCGTGAGGGCCGCATGGGCTGAGCCGGTGACGCTGTCCTCGTCGACCCCGCCGCCGGGGACAAAGACGCGGCTGACCACATCATGCTCCTTGCCCGGTGCGGTGCAGATGAACTGGTCGTCGCCCAGCGCGCCCA
>CAYOSE010000150.1:0-2843 GCA_964406535.1 uncultured Sphingomonadaceae bacterium | reverse complement strand
AGCAGCGCTTCGTGCGCGAATGCCGGCGGCGTGGCGCCCAGCGCTGTGAACATCTGGATTTGCACGGCGGTGTTCGAGACATGGTCTTCGCCGCGCAGCACCTGCGTCACGCCCATCTCGATATCGTCGACCGTGCTCGGCAGCATATAGAGCCATGAGCCATCCGCGCGGCGGATGACGGGATCGGAGAGCTGGGCGGGATCGAATTTGGCTCGCCCGCGCACGCCATCTTCCCAAGCGATCGCCTCGTCATGGTCCAGCTTGAAACGCCAGTGCGGGGCGATGCCTTCCGCCTCTTTGGCCGCGCGTTCCTCATCCGTCAGCTTGAGAGCTCCGCGATCATAGATCGGCGGCATGCCCCGACCAAGCAGCACCTTGCGCTTGAGCTCCAGCTCTTGCTGCGTCTCGTAAGCCGGATAGATGCGCCCTGCCTCGCGCAGGCGCTCGAACGCCGCTTCGTAGCGATCCAGCCGCGCGGACTGGCGCTCTTCCTTGTCCGGGTGAATGCCGAGCCACGCGAGATCCGCGCGGATCGCCTCGACATATTCTTCCTTGGAACGCGCCGCATCCGTGTCGTCGATGCGCAGCAGAAACTCGCCGCCGGCATTCTGGGCGAGCATCCAGTTATGCAGAGCGGTGCGGATATTGCCGACATGCAGACGGCCAGTCGGAGAGGGGGCAAAGCGGGTGATAGTCATGGTGGCGCCGCGTTAGACAGAGCTGGGCCTAGCGGCAATCGAAAAACCCCGCCGAAGCGTGTAGCTCCAGCGGGGTCTTCAATGACCGAAGATCTTTAAGATCGAAGTCTGATTTGGCTTACTCGCTCGCAGGAGCGTCGCCTTCAGTCGAACCGCCACCCATGGCCGCCTTCATGGCTTCCTCGGACGAGACCGGATCGGCTGCGGGCTCCTCTTCCACGGCGTTAGCCGCGGCAAGAGCGTCCTGCTGCTTCTTCCACTGCGCCTTGAGCGCTGCGTCACGGCTGGAGGCCGTCACGCGCATGCGGTTCATGCCAGCGCCCGTACCCGCCGGGATCAGACGGCCCACGATCACGTTCTCCTTGAGACCGATCAGCGTGTCCTTCTTGCCCTCGACCGCAGCCTGAGTGAGTACGCGCGTCGTCTCCTGGAACGAAGCCGCGGAGATGAACGAACGCGTCTGCAGGCTGGCCTTGGTGATGCCCAGCAGGATCGGGATGCCCGCCGCCGGTGCCTTGCCCTTGGCGAGCTTGGTATTGACCTCGAGCATCTCTTCCAGATCGACCTGTTCGCCCGGCAGCAGCGTGGTGTCGCCGCCATCGGTGATCTCGACCTTCTGCAGCATCTGGCGAACGATTACCTCGATGTGCTTGTCGTTGATCTTCACGCCCTGCAGTCGATAGACTTCCTGGATCTCGGTGCAGAGATACTCGGCCAGCGCCTCGATCCCCATGACTTCGAGAATGTCATGCGGGTTCGGGCTGCCCGAAATCAGCGTGTCGCCCTTCTTGACGAAGTCGCCTTCCTGGACGTCGATCACCTTGGTCTTGGGGATCAGGTACTCGACCGAATCGCCCTCTTCCGGAACGATCGCGATCTTACGCTTGGCCTTGTAATCGCGGACGAATTCGACGCGGCCACTGATCTTGGCGATGACCGCCGCATCCTTGGGCACACGGGCTTCGAACAGCTCGGCAACACGCGGCAGACCGCCGGTGATGTCGCGCGTCTTGGCCGCTTCACGCGAAGCACGGGCGAGAATGTCACCAGCGGCGACTTCCTGACCGTCCTCGACCGACAGCGCCGTGCCCGGAGCGAGCATGTAGCGCGCCGCCTCGGTATCGTCGCCCTTCTTGCCCGAGCTCTCCTCACCCATCAGGGTAAGGCGCGGACGCAGGTCTTCCTTCTTGGAACGACCGGTGGCGCGATATTCGGTGACGACACGCTGGGCGATGCCGGTGGCCTCGTCCACACGCTCTTCCAGCGTCTTGCCTTCGACCAGGTCCTGATAGCGGACGATACCCGCCGTTTCGGTGATGATCGGCAGGGTGAACGGGTCCCACTCGGCCAGACGATCGCCTTCCTTCACCTTGGTGCCGTCCTTGAACATCAGCACGGTACCATAGGGAACCCGGTGGATCGCACGTTCGCGACCCTCGGCGTCGACCACCACCATCTCGCCATTGCGGGCGAGCGAGAGGATCCGGCCCTTCTTGTCGACGATGGTCGGCATGTCGCGATAGACGACCTTGCCGTCCGAGATCGATTCCAGATGGCTCGTCTCGTTCAGCTGCGCGGCACCGCCGATGTGGAAGGTCCGCATGGTCAGCTGGGTGCCGGGTTCACCGATCGACTGGGCCGCGATGACGCCCACGGCCTCGCCGATATTGACCGGCGTACCGCGCGCGAGGTCACGACCATAGCAGGTCGCGCAGACGCCCTGCGCCGCTTCACAGACGAGTGGTGAGCGGATCTTCGCGACCTGGACTTCGGCGTCCTCGATGGCCTTCACCATCGGTTCGTCGACCAGCACACCCTTCGCCGCCACGACCTCGCCGGTCGCGGCATTGACGATGTCCTCGGCCACGGTGCGGCCAAGCAGACGCTCGCCCAGCGAGGCGATGACCGAACCGCCCTGGATGATGGCCCGCATCTCCAGCGCATTCTCGGTCTTGCAGTCGTCCTCGACAATCACGCAGTCCTGCGACACGTCGACCAGACGGCGGGTCAGGTAGCCCGAGTTCGCCGTCTTGAGCGCGGTGTCGGCCAGACCCTTGCGGGCGCCGTGGGTCGAGTTGAAGTATTCAAGGACGGTCAGGCCTTCCTTGAAGTTCGAGATGATCGGCGTCTCGATGATCTCGCCCG
>CAYOSE010000149.1:0-2960 GCA_964406535.1 uncultured Sphingomonadaceae bacterium | reverse complement strand
CCTCGCCCAGCGGCACTTCCTCGGGCATCCAGTGGACCTGCTGCTGCCGCTTCCAGAACTCGTAGGCCCAGGGATATTCGAAGGGCTTGTAGGTCTTGCGGGCTTCGAGCAGCGACATGTTGTATTCCCCTAGAATGAGCGCGAACGACTCATATAGGGAATCACAGCGGGAATTTGGAGGCAAGCGCTATCGATTCGGCGGGGATAAGCCGGGGAAAGCGGGAAATGTGATTGAGTGCCTATGCGGCGCTGGTGCGCCGCCGCTCAGTCCTTGTTCTTGCCGAAGCGGCGCGACACGTCGAGCAGCACCAGCAACGGCGTTGCCCACAGCCAGGTCAGCAGCCCCGCTTCCTGCCAGCCGCCATTTTCCGGCAGGCGGAACGAGCAACCATAGACCTCCCACAGATTGTGCGGGGTGCAGGTCGAGGGCCAGTAGGCGCCCCAATAGAGCACGACGCCAAGCACCACCCAGCCAATCTGGGCGGAATACAGCACGAAATAGCGCGAGAGCTTGACCTCGCTATGGCCGTGATGCGTCGGCAGGCTGTCAGATTTACCGCTCATGCGCGTGGCCCTAGCGCGATAATGGTAAAAAATTCCTTCACACTCGCCTTCGCAAATCTGCGTTAGCTATTTGTTTTGAAGGACTTAAAAGGGCGCGAAAAAATTGATGCGCCGCAAAAAGGAAACCGCCCGGTATTCCGGCTGGGTGGGCGCCGGAAAACCGGGCGGCATGACGAACTCTACCCGGGTGGAGGGGAGATCGCCAGACTCGCGTCCGACATGATTAATGCCGATTGATTCAGCGCAAGCAAGCCGCATTTGTACAAGTTCACCGGTTTTTTCGGATAGGGGCGTCCCTACCCGGATGGACCGTGCAGCGGCTGCGCCGTGCCGTCACTCGCCGCGCGGGGCTGGCAGGTGGGCGACGATCCGCAAGGGGGCGCCGCTGCCCTTCGCGACCTTGGTGGGCAATGCGATCACCATCGCCCCGGTGGCGGGCAGTTCGCCCAGATTGGCGACATTCTCGAAACCGGGAATGTTCGCGCCGAGCAGGATGCGGTGCGCCTGAAAGTCCTTCGACGGCCCGTTGTCGAGGCTGGCCGTGTCGATCCCGACCGCGGCGAGGTCGCGATATTCGACGAGGAAATGCGCGGCCTCCTGCGAGATGCCGGGGAAGTTCAGCTCGGCCACGCCCTCTTCCCCGCGCAGCACCGTGCCGAGATAGCCCTGCGGGTCGGGCCAGTAGCGGTCGAAGCCGGTGCGGATCAGCAGGATGGTGCCATCGGCCAGCTCGCCGTGTTGGGCCTCCCACGCCTCGATATCGGCAACGCTGACGAGATAGTCGCGATCGGCATTGGCCTGCTCGCTGACGTCGAGCACCGCCGCCGGGCCGATCAGGCTCGATAGCGGGATCTCGTCGGCGGTCTGGCGCCCTTCGGCGAAATGGATCGGCGCGTCGAGATGCGTGCCGCCATGCTCGGAGAGGTGCAGGTTGTAGGAGGAATAGAAATAGCCGCCCTCGGTCATCCCATAGGCGGCCTCTTCGTGGCTGTATTCGGGCGCGGTCGGCCAGAACACCGCATCTTCGGACAGCGTATGGGTGAGGTCGACCCAGCCCCCATTGGCAAGCGAGGTTACCAGCGGGTCAGGCTCGGACAGCTCAACCTCGTCCGAACAGGCGCTGAGCGAAAGCCCGGCGAGCGCGGCGGCAACTGGAAGCGGGATACGGGTACGTGTCATGGTCCACCCTCCGTGACGACGTGTTGCTACGTATCACGGTTAACGGGTCCTCGGCGAATCCCCATTGGGGCTAGGTGGAGTGGTCGCTAGTCGCGCCGCTTGCGCTTCTTCGAGCCGAAGAAGCTGCCGCCGCCAAGCACGGTGATGCCGAGGAAAAAGCCGAAATCGTACCACCCGCCGCGATTGGGCACGGCGTAGACGGCGATGTCATCGGAGAACAGCGAGCCGATCCACGCCCAGGGGAAGATGAAACCGTGCCACAGCCCCCACCAGAAGCCGGGCACGTCCTCGGCGGTGGAGACACCCGCATCGATCTGCCCGGCGCAGGCGGTGAGAAAGAAGAGAAGGCCAAAGGCGGGAGCTATGCTTGTAAGTTTAGGCATGGAGAATGTTACTCGGTCAAATCAAGAGGAGAGAATTTGACCGATACTTGGTCGGCATTGTCCTAAAAAAGGGACTATCGAGAAGCTTCCTAGTTAGCCTAAATTATTGTTTCTCTTGTCATCGGGGTTCGAAGCAGGAGTCTTTACGCCATTCATGTCCCGAACATGATAGTTCGGGTAATTCCCACGTTCGATCTCGCGTACGAATTGCGCGCGGGACATATCTGCACCCGTAAAATTGTCGTGGAATTGGGTGTTGCGACCACTGTCGGTCTCTCCGGTCACCTTTACTCGCTTTGGCATGACGTTCCCTTCTTCGCTCGTTTCCCAACTCACTGGCAGGCGAGGCACTCGTCGTAATCGGTGCTTTCGCCCGCGGTCAGCTCGTACTTGGCCGGGTCGGCGGTGTTGTCCGCCTCTACACCGCCCGCGAACCCGGCGCGCTGCACCGACTTCGAGCGCAGGTAATAGAGCGACTTGATGCCCTTCTCCCACGCCTGGAAGTGCAGCATCATCAGGTCCCACTTGTCGACGTCAGCCGGGATGAACAGGTTCAGCGACTGCGCCTGATCGATGAAGGGCGCGCGGTCGGCGGCGAATTCGAGCAGCCAGCGCTGGTCGATCTCGAAGCTGGTCTTGTACGCGGCCTTCTCCTCGTCGGTGAGGAAGTCGAGATGCTGGACCGAGCCGCCCTTCTCGAGGATCGAGTTCCACACATTGGTGGAATTCTTGGCCTTCTTATCGAGCAGCTTTTCCAGATAAGGGTTCTTCACGACGAAGTTCCCCGACAGCGTCTTGTGCGTGTAGATGTTTGCCGGGATCGGCTCGATACAG
>CAYOSE010000148.1:0-2964 GCA_964406535.1 uncultured Sphingomonadaceae bacterium | reverse complement strand
TCCTCACCAGCTCGACTTGGTCACGCCCGGGATCAGGCCCTTGTTGGCCAGATCGCGAAGCTCGATGCGGCACAGGCCGAACTTGCGGTAATAGCCGCGCGGGCGGCCGGTCGTGTTGCAGCGGTTGCGGACCCGGGTCGGGTTCGCATTGCGCGGCAGTTCCGCCATCTTCAGGCGCGCGATCAGACGCTCGCCATCGTCGAGCGACTTGTCGTCCGCGATCGCCTTCAGCTTCGCGTACTTGTCGGCATACTTCTTAACGAGCTTCTTGCGCCGCTCGTTCTTGTTGATGGAACTCAGTTTCGCCATGGACTTAAGCTCTCCTGCGCGGCCCTCAGGCCGCCTCTTTCTCTTCGCCGGCATCGGCGGGGAACGGGAAACCGAACAGGCGCAGCAGCTCACGCGCTTCCTCGTCGGTCTTGGCGGTGGTGGTGACGATGATGTCGAGGCCACGCACCTTCTCGATCTTGTCGTAGCTGATCTCCGGGAAGATGATCTGCTCCTTGACGCCCATGGCGTAGTTGCCATTGCCGTCAAACGACTTGGGGTTCAGGCCACGGAAGTCGCGAATACGCGGCATCGCGATGGTGACCAGGCGGTCGAGAAATTCGTACATGCGGTCACGGCGCAGGTTGACCTTGCAGCCGATCGGCATGCCGTCGCGCAGCTTGAACTGGGCGATCGACTTCTTGGCCTTGGTGATCACGGGCTTCTGGCCGGCGATCAGTTCCATTTCCTCGGCGGCGATCTGAACCTTCTTCTTGTCCTGGCTGGCTTCGCCCACACCCATGTTGAGCGTGATCTTTTCCAGCTTCGGGACCTGCATCGGGTTCGCGTAGCCGAACTTCTCCGTCATCGCCTTGACGATTTCGTCGTTGTACTTCTGCTTCAGACGCGGCGTGTAATCAGCCATCGATCGTCTCCCCGGACTTGACGGCGACGCGCACCTTCTTGCCGTCACGCTCTTCAAAGCGGACGCGGGTGGGCGAGCCATCCTTGGGATCGGCGACGGCGACCTTGCACATCGCCAGCGGCGCGGGCGAACGGTCAATGCCGCCCTGCGGGTTCATCTGCGTGGGCTTGCGGTGACGCACGGCGACATTGATCCCGTCGACCACGACCTTGCCTTCTTTCGGCATGACCTGGGTGACGGTGCCCTTGCGGCCCTTGTCCTTGCCCGACAGGACGACGACTTCGTCGCCCTTCTTGATCTTGGCAGCAGCCATTACAGCACCTCCGGCGCGAGCGAGATGATCTTCATGAAACCACGCCCGCGCAGTTCGCGCACGACGGGGCCGAAGATACGGGTGCCGATCGGTTCCTCGGACTTGTTCACGAGGACCGCGGCGTTGGAGTCGAAGCGGATCACGGTGCCATCGGGACGGCGAACGTCCTTCTTGGTACGCACGATCACGGCACGGTGCACGTCGCCCTTCTTCACGCGGGCGCGCGGCTGGGCCTCCTTCACCGAGACCACGATCACGTCGCCGACGGACGCCGTGCGACGCTTCGACCCGCCCAGCACCTTAATGCACTGGACGCGCTTCGCGCCGCTGTTGTCCGCGACGTCGAGATTGGACTGCATCTGGATCATCGATCCGGTTCCTTCACTCTATCTGGTCGCTTCGCAGGCGGGAAAACCGGTCCCCACTTTTCCCTGCGAAACTCCCGTCCGGCTTTCCGGGACACCCGATTACGACCGGGGCTCGGTAGTTCCCACGTCTTCCCCTGCCATCGCAGAGGAGATTGCACTTACTTACTCTGCGCCACCCGGGGTGGCTTCGGCGACCTCGAGGTCGGCTTCGACGGCCTGGCCCTTGGAGGCCACGATCCGGTCGATCACCGCCCAAGTCTTGGTCTTCGAAATCGGCTTGGTCTCTTCGATCCGCACCTTGTCGCCGACCTGGTATTCGTTCTGGGCATCATGCGCGTGATACTTCTTCGAGCGCTTGATGATCTTGCCGTAAAGCGGGTGCTTCACACGGCGTTCGACCAGCACGGTGACGGTCTTGTCGGTCTTGTCGGAGGTGACAGTCCCGATCAGGATACGCTTGGGCATTGTCTACTCCTTACGCCTTGGCCGCGTCGGACTGAGCGCTTTTGGCGCGCTCGCCCTGCAACGTCTTGATCTGGGCGATCTCGCGACGAACCTCACGGATGCGCGCCGGACCCTTGCCTTCCAGCTGGTTGGTCGCGGCCTGGAAACGCAGGTTGAACGCCTCGCGCTTCAGGTCGACGAGCTGCTGGCCGAGCTGGTCGTCCGACTTGGTCCGCAGATCCTCGATCTTGGTGTTACTGGCCATTATTCGCCTCCCAGGTGAGAGGTGTCGCCCAGGCGGGCAACGACCTTGGTCTTGATCGGCAGCTTCATCGCCGCGCGGCTGAACGCCTCGGCCGCGAGCGGGCCGGGAACGCCGTCCAGTTCGAACAGGATGCGGCCCGGCTTCACGCGAGCGGCCCAGTATTCGATCGAGCCCTTGCCCTTACCCTGACGGACTTCGGCGGGCTTCTTCGACACCGGCACGTCGGGGAAGACGCGGATCCACAAACGCCCCTGGCGCTTGATGTGACGCGTGATCGCACGACGGGCGGCCTCGATCTGGCGGGCGGTGATACGTTCCGGTTCCATGGCCTTGAGGCCGTAGGAGCCGAAATTCAGCGCCGAGCCACCCTTGGCATTGCCATGGATGCGGCCCTTGAAGGCCTTGCGGAACTTGGTTTTCTTCGGTTGCAGCATGATACTCTACCTCAGCGAGCCGGACGGACGCCGGAAGTCTGCGCTTCCATCATCAGCCGGTCCTGCGCCATCGGGTCGTGGCCAAGGATCTCGCCCTTGAACACCCACACCTTGATGCCGATGATGCCATAGGCGGTCAGCGCCTCGGCTTCGGCATAGTCGACATTGGCGCGCAGCGTGTGCAGCGGCACACGGCCTTCGCGATACCATTCAACGCGAGCGATTTC
>CAYOSE010000147.1:0-3178 GCA_964406535.1 uncultured Sphingomonadaceae bacterium | reverse complement strand
ATAGGCGATGTCGATCCCGCTGGCGATGACCCCGATCGTCGCGGGGAACGCCCCCTCGTGACAAGCACCGTCGATGCCGCGCGCCAGCCCGGACACGACGGTGAACCCTTCCGCCACCAAGGCGACCGCGAAATCGCGCGCCAGCTTCACCGCCACCGCGCTGGCATTGCGCGCACCGACCATAGCGACGCAGGGCCGAGCCGCCAGCGCGGTATCGCCGCGCGTGGTGAGGATTGGCGGCGCGCCCTCGATTTCCGCCAGCAGCGGCGGATAGTCCTCCATGTCGTGAAACAGGTAGCGCGCGCCGGCGGCGCGGGTGGCGGCAATCTCGCGCTCGATTGTGTCGACCGGCGCCGCGCGATAGTCGCGCTTGCCCCGCGCGGTCAGCTCCGGAAGCGCACCCAGCGCGAGTTCAGCGGAACCGAAGCGGCGCAACAGCTGGAAATAGCTGACCGGACCGATGTTCGGCGAGCGCAGCAGACGAATGCGGGCGAAGGCTTCGTCCTGCGAAAGGCCCTGTCCTGAGCCTGTCGAAGGACTCACTTCTTGCTGCCGATGCGCGGTTCGGTCCCGGCCAGCAGGCGCGAAATATTGGCCCGGTGCAGCCAGATCACCACCAGCGCGATCAACGCCAGCATTGGCACGAAGGCCCATAGCTCCAGCACCGCCGCCGCCACGACCGCCGCCACCACCGCCGCCATCCCGGCGAGCGAGGAGATGCGGAACAGCAGCGCGATCACCAGCCAGGTCAGCGCATAGGCCGCGCCGATGGGCCAGGCGAGACCGAAAGAAACGCCCATATTGGTCGCCACGCCCTTGCCACCCTTGAACTTCAGCCACACCGGAAAGCAATGCCCCAGCACCGCGCCCAGGGCCGCCAGCGCGACCGGGGCAAGCATGGCTTCCGCCGGTCCGAACAGCGAGCGCGCCACCAGCACCGCCAACAGCCCCTTACCGAAATCGAGCAGCAGCGTCGCCACGGCCAGCCACTTGCTGCCGGTCCGCAGCACGTTGGTCGCGCCGATATTGCCGCTGCCGATGGAGCGGATGTCGCCCTTGCCCGCCGCCAGCGTCAGCAGCAGGCCGAACGGAATCGAGCCCGCGAAATAGCCGATGAGGAACGCGAAAAAGGCTTCCAAGATCAACTCCGTATGTCCTGAGCTTGTCGAAGGACCGATTTTTCTTCAAGCGGGGCGTTACCGGGAAGTACGACCCTTCGACAAGCTCAGGGTGAGCGGAAAGTGAAGAATTTGCGCGAAAACGCCCCCATCCTGCTGTTCGATTCCGGGCTCGGCGGCCTCACCGTGCTGGCCGAATTGCGCGCTCTGCTTCCGCAAGCGCCGGTGATCTATGCCGCCGACCTGGCCGGCCTGCCCTATGGCGAGAAGAGCGAGGCCGAGGTCGCCGCGCGCGTTGCCGGGCTGCTGGGGCGGCTCGCGGAGCGCTATCGCCCGCGCCTTGCCTGCATCGCCTGCAACACCGCCAGCACCATTGCGCTCGGCATGGTGCGCGACGTGCTCCACGTGCCGATCGTCGGCACCGTGCCCGCGATCAAGCCTGCCGCCGCGATGACGCAGACCGGCGTGATCGGCCTGCTCGGTACGGCAGCCACGGTTCGCCAGAAATATGTCGACGACCTCGAAGCCGAATTTGCCAACGGCACGACCCTGATCCGCCATGCCGCGCCCGAACTGGTCCGCGCGGCGGAGGACAAGCTGCGCGGGCACACCCCCGACCCGGCCATCTTCACCGCGCTGGCCGAACGGATGCGCCGTTATGACGGCGGCGAGGCGATCGACACGCTGGTGCTCGCCTGCACCCACTTCCCGCTGCTGGAGGCGGAACTGGCCGCCGCCTTCGGTCCCGATGTGCAGATGGTCCATGGCGCGGTCGGCATCGCACGGCGGATCGCGCATCTGGTCGAAGGCCAGCAAATGGTCCGCGAGCATCACGACCTGTTCGTCGCCACCGGCCCGCAGGACCCGCACATCGCCGCAACCCTCTCATCCTTTGGTCTGACGCGGGCTGAAAGTCTCTGAGGAAGCGCGACAATGTTGCGAATCCCTCGCAAACTTCGTGCTTCAAACCAGAGGCATGATTGACTAGATGGCCCTCAATAGCCGCCAACCATCGGGCGCGGCGTTTCGGGATAAGCGTCTTGAATTACGAGCATGTCTTCGACCAGGCGATCGAACGGCTCCATGAAGAGGGGCGCTACCGCGTCTTCATCGATATCAAGCGCAACAAGGGCGCCTTCCCCGACGCCCGCTGCTTCGCCGGGCACAACGGCCCCAAGCCGATCACCGTATGGTGCTCGAACGACTATCTCGCCATGGGCCAGCACCCCAAGGTCATCGCCGCCATGGAAGAGGCGATGCACGATGTCGGCGCGGGCTCGGGCGGCACGCGCAATATCGGCGGCAACACGCATTACCACATCCAGCTGGAAGAAGAGCTGGCCGACCTGCACGGCAAGGAAGCCGCGCTGCTGTTCACCAGCGGCTATGTCTCGAACGACGCCACGCTTTCCACGCTCGCCAAGCTGCTGCCCGGCTGCATCATCTTCTCCGACGAGCTCAACCACGCCAGCATGATCGCCGGCATCCGCAATTCGGGCTGCGAGAAGAAAGTCTTCCGCCATAACGACGTGGAACACCTCGCCGAATTGCTGGCCGAGGCCGATCCCGATGTGCCCAAGCTGATCGCCTTCGAAAGCGTCTATTCGATGGATGGCGACGTCGCCCCGATCCACGCGATCTGCGACCTGGCCGAGGAATATAACGCGCTGACCTATATCGACGAGGTCCACGCGGTCGGCATGTACGGCGAGCATGGCGGCGGCATCTCTGAGCGTGACGAGGCCGCGCACCGCATCGATCTGATCGAGGGGACGCTGGGCAAGGCGTTCGGCGTGATGGGCGGCTATGTCGCGGCTAGCCGCAAGGTGACCGACTGCATCCGCAGCTACGCGCCGGGCTTCATCTTCACCACGTCGCTCAGCCCCGTGCTGGTGGCGGGCGTGCTCGCCAGCGTGCGGCACCTCAAGGCCAGCAGCGTGGAGCGTGACGGCCAGCAGACCGCCGCCGCGATGCTCAAGGCCAAGATGCGCGCCGCGGGTCTGCCGGTGATGGATTCGACGACGCATATCGTGCCGCTGATGGTCGGCGACCCGGTCCGC
>CAYOSE010000146.1:0-3336 GCA_964406535.1 uncultured Sphingomonadaceae bacterium | reverse complement strand
ATCCTTCCGGGCGCGCCAATAGAGGCCAGTCCCTATTTTGGGGGCTGGCCTCTATTGGTTCTGCTATGGTGGATTTGAATTCGGAGTCGGAGGCGGTGTAGCTGCCGGAGACGGGGCGGGCGCGTAGCGACCGGCCCAATCCTTCCGGAATATTCTTCAACTGGCTGCGATGGCTCTCATCCTTCCGGACGCGCTGTCTGCATGACTTGCCCCAATAACAAAGGCCGACCCCACCTGCGTGGAACCGGCCTTTGTCAATTTCGCGACTGAAGCGCTGAACGTCAGCCCTGCGCCTTCTCCGCGTACTGGTCGTAGGCTTCAAGCGCCTGCGCTGCGTACATCGCGCTGGGACCAGCGCCCATATAGACGGCCAGACCCATCGTCTCGGCGATCTCCGCGCGGGTGGCACCATGCTTGCGGGCGCCCTCCACGTGGTAGGTGATGCACGGATCGCAGCGCACCGCCACCGAGATGGCCACGGCGAGCAGTTCCTTCGTCTTCGCGTCGAGCGCGCCGCCCTCATGTGCGGCAGCGCCCATTTCGCGGAAGGCCTTCATCACGCCCGGCGCACCCTTGTGCAGCTCCTTGATCGCGGGGATCAGGCTGGCGCCAATGGCAGGCCAGTCCTTGAAGTCAGTAGCCATCGAGGTTTCCTTGTCTTCTTTGTTTCAGTTCTACTGAAATAGTCGCGGTTCCGGCCCGCTCCCGCGTCCGATGGAGGAAGGATTCCGGGGGAATGCTTCCCCCGGACGGCCAGCCTCCCGACACGGTAAAATCTGGGAGGCCGGGTGGGGGCGTGGGCCGGAGCTGTATCCACGAACTGGAGAATTTCCTAGAAACGGCCTAGAAACGGAAGGCAACACCGGCGCTCAACACCCAGGGGTCAAGCTTGTGCTCGGTTTCGATGACCTTGGTGCCACCGGCGTACCAGCGGGCGGTGGTGTCGATGAAATAGCGCTTGGCATCGACCGAGACGGCAAAGCCGCTGTCGCCGACCGGAACGTCGATCCCGCCCTGCAGGACGAAGCCGAATTCGTCGCTGAGGTTGAAATCGTCAGCGCCGAGCAGCACCGCCGTTTCACCGGGTTTGTCGTCCAGCCACATGAAGTAGGCGACGCCGGCACCGACATAGGGTGAGATGCCGCCGCCATTGAGGTGATACTTGGCGGTGACGGTCGCGGGCAGCAGCAGCGCGTCGGAAACCAGCTCGGTCCCGGCAGCGCCGTCAACACCATCGACATCGTGCTGGGTCAGGCAGCAGATCGTCTCGACCGAGAGGTTGTCGGCGAGGAAATATTCGATCGCGACCGTCGGCACGTAATTGTCGTTGGCTTCGGTCTGGGTCCCGGCAGGCAGGCCGACCAGGTCGAGGTTGACCTTGTCGATCTTGCCGTCGGGCAGCACACCGGAGCCCAGCACCTTCACCTGAATGGTGCCGGCTTCCTGAGCCTGCGCGGGGACAGCCAGAGCGGCGGACATTGCGATGGCGGCACTGATGATAGTCTTCATTGTTCAGTTCCCGTCGCTGCAGTGGCCGCCCCTTGCGACCAGCATGTTTCCTGCAACGTTGGGCTGCCGATTGGCGATTGTGCATCGCGCAATCATTGTCCTAGATCAAAGACGCAAGGATCATTCGCCGCGAAAGGGGACGCATTCGAAGCGACGCGGACCCTCTCAGATGCAAAAATCCGAAATGGTGCAAAATCTGGTCGCACTGGTGGCGCCGCGCGGTGAACAGGATCACCTCGCGGAGGCGCTGCGGCCGGTTGTCTGGCCGGTCCAGGCGCAGGCAGGCGCGCAGGTGCGGATCTCGCTCTCGGTCGATCACCTGGTCTATGTCCACTCGGGCGCGACCAAGCTCGTCGCGCAGGCGGCGGATGGCGAGGACCATGTGCTGGCTTTCCAGTTTCCCGGTGAACTGGTGACCGTTCCGGCCAGCGGACCCTACACCTATATGCTCTATGCGCTGAAGGACAGCGAGCTGGCGGTGCTCGACCAGGATGAACTTATCAAGGCGTGCAGTGACTTGCCCGATGCGCTGACGACCTTGCTGGGGCGGGCGATGCGCGCCCTAAACCGGTGCCGCGACGGCTCGATCCTGCTGAGTCGGCGTAGCGCGAACGAGCGGGTGGCCGGGTTCATCCACCAGATCAGCGAACGCCTCAAGCCATCGGCCGATGCGGAGGGCGGGATCTGCCTGCCCATGACCCGCCGCGAAATGGGTGAGGCGCTGGGCCTGACGGTGGAGACGGTGAGTCGCGAATTCAGCCGGCTACGCGCCGAAGGTCTAATAGAAACGCGCGGACGGGCCTGGCTAAGGGTCATCGACGGTACCGCGCTGGCCGAACGCGCGGGATTGTTCGCGATCGCAGCATGAATTTTTGAAAATTGCGCCAGATCAATGATTGGTCCCGGTGGCCCTCTTAAGGGACGCTGGAACAGGGACGGAGACATCCATGCAAGCTGAAGCCGCTCTAGGTCGCACAGGCCTGTGGTTTGCCGTTATGATCCTCGCGATCATGGCATCCGCACTGGGCCATGATACCGCCTATTCCATCCAGGCCGCACTGGTGGCGCTCGTCGCCTTCCTGCTGGTGCTGATGTCGGCCTCGCGGTTCGACCCGGCGTCGAGTGCGCGGACCTTCTTCAAGATGCCGGATGGCCCGTCGCGCTATGATGACGACCCGGTGCGCTGGGGCGTCATTGCGACCATGTTCTGGGGTCTGGCGGGCCTGCTGGCGGGCGTGTTCATCGCACTGCAGCTGCGCTTCCCCGTCCTCAACCTGGAACCCTACCTCAAATTCGGGCGCCTGCGGCCGCTGCATACCAGCGCGGTGATCTTCGCCTTTGGTGGCAATGCGCTGATCGCGACCAGCTTTTACGTCGTGCAGCGCACCTGCCGCACGCAGCTGGCGTTCCCGTCGCTCGCGCGGTTCGTCTTCTGGGGCTACCAGATGTTCATCGTGCTGGCGGCCACCGGCTATCTGCTGGGTGTCACCCAGAGCCGCGAATATGCCGAGCCGGAATGGCATGTCGACCTGTGGCTGACGATCGTGTGGGTGGCTTATTTCATTGTCTTCGTGGGCACCATCGTGCGCCGTCACGAACCGCATATCTATGTCGCCAACTGGTTCTACCTGGCCTTCATCGTCACCGTGGCGATGCTCCATATCGTTAACAACGTGGCGGTTCCGGTCAGCTTCCTCGGCAGCCGCAGCTTCCTCGTCGAGTCCCTTCGTGACTGCCCACTGACTCTTCGGCAGGCCGGCATAGCGCGCGCGCCCCTTCAGCCACCAGGTCTCACCTTCCTTGCCGAGGTCGAAGTGATACACGGCA
>CAYOSE010000145.1:0-3358 GCA_964406535.1 uncultured Sphingomonadaceae bacterium | reverse complement strand
CTCCCGACCTCCCAAATCTTACCCTGTCGGGAGGTTGGGAGGGGGAGCGGGCCGGCGCCGTCTGCGCGCCCGCAAGGGCGCGTTGGTCAGCCGCCCGGCGTCAGCCGCAGCAGGCGCCCGCCAGCCTTGTCCTCGATCACCCAGATCGCTCCGTCGGGTGCCTCGGCAATGTCCCTCAGGCGCTTGGGGAAGGTGTAGCGCGCTTCCTCGGTGGCCGAGTTGGCGGCGGCATCGGTGGTGATGCGGCTGATCGAGGTAGAAGCGAGGTTGGCCACCAGCAGCTGGCCCTGCCAGTCGGCGAACATCTCTCCGGCGTAGAAGATCATCCCGCCCGGCGCGATCACCGGGGTCCAGCTGAGCGCGGGCTTGGCGAAGCCATCATCGGCGCTGTGATCGCGGATCGGGACGCCGTTGTAATTGTCGCCGTAGGACCGCTCCGGCCAGCCGTAATTGGCGCCCCGGTCGACCCGGTTCAGCTCGTCGCCACCGCGCGGCCCGTGCTCGATATCCCACAACTGGCCCTCTGCATCGAACGCGAGGCCGAGCAGGTTACGATGGCCGTAGGACCAGATTTGGTCGCTCGGCGAACCGCGATCGGCGAACGGATTGCCCGCAGCGGGCGTCCCGTCGGGGTTGAGGCGCACGACCGTACCCAGATTGTTCGTCAGATCCTGCGCCGGAGTCTTCTCCTGCCGGTCGCCGCTCGACACGAACAGATAGCGGCCATCGGGCGAGAAGGCGATGCGGTGCGAATAATGCCCGGTGCGCCGTCCGTCGCGGCTCTGCTGCCAGATCTCGGTAAGGCCATCGATGCGGCAGCTGTCATGCTCCTCGCAGACCAGTTGGCCCCGGCCCACCACGGCGCGCGCGGCACTGCCCGCATCGCCCCTGGCCCAGCTCAGGTAGACCATGCCGCTGCTCTCGTAATCGGGCGCGAAGACGATATTGCCGAGCCCGCCCTGACCGCCATAGGCGACCTCGGGCAGGCCCTCGGTGACGAAACCGAGCCGTCCATTGGCGGGCTGGTAGAACTTGATGCTGCCCGATTTCTCGGTGACGAAGATATTGCCCGTGCCCGGCTCGAAAGCGAGCGCCCAGGGCTCATCGAAAGTGCCATGCACCCCTGCCGTAAAGGGCGCGCCCGCCGGCAGGTCGAGTGTGTCGCCATTGGCGCTGCTATCCCCGGTTGCGGCGCTCTCGCAGCTTGCGAGGGCGAGGGCGGACAATATGCTGACGGCTAGGAACGGGATTTTCATGATTGCGCGAACGCTCTCGCACACCTTTGGTTTCCGCTCGCCGGATATTCCGCTGATTGCCGGGATCGATGAGGCCGGACGCGGGCCGCTGGCCGGGCCGGTTGTCGCCGCCGCCGTGGTGCTGGGCGACGGGGCGCCTGCCGGGCTCGACGATTCCAAGAAGCTGACCGCCAATCGCCGGGCAAAGCTGGAGGGTCAGATCCGCGAGAGCTGCGCCTTTGGCATCGGCGTGGTCGGCCCGGAGGAGATCGACCGGCTCAACATCCTCGTCGCCACCATGCTCGCCATGACCCGCGCGATGGAGCTGCTGTGCGAAGCGCTGGGCGCTGATCCCGCCGAGGCGCTGATCGACGGCAATATGACCCCGCATGGCCGCAGCCCCGGCTGGCGCTGGCCCGCCCGCGCCATTGTCGGCGGCGACGGCAGCGAAGCGGCGATTTCCGCAGCCTCGATCCTCGCCAAGGAATGGCGCGATGCGCTGATGCGCGAGGCGGCGCTGGAACACCCGCATTACGGGTGGGAGAGCAACAAGGGTTACGGCTCGAAACAGCATATGGAGGCGCTGCGGCTCCACGGCCCGAGCCCGCTCCATCGGCGCAGTTTCGCGCCCGTGGCGCAGGCGGAACTGGGCCTGTGATGCGGCCCGCGCCTCAGCCGAACGCCGTGGCTTTCAGCTGCGCGATATAGCTGCGGGCAAACGCCTCTGATTCTTCGGGATCCGGCGGCAGGCCGCCGTGCTGATTGGATGCCGCGCCGATCTCGTCGCGGCTGTTGACGCGCGGGAATGGCTTGTCGGGCACGGGGGCACCGAGGAAGTCGCACAGCGGTTCCCACCCTTCGCGCGGATGGAACACCAGCAGCCGTTCGGGCGGCAATGTATCGACGACCTCCTGATTGCGCCTGACATACCAGTCGGTCATGAAGGCCCGGTCGGTGTAGTCGCCGCCGCCAAAGTGGTCGAAGATCACGCCCTGCATCATTGCGCCGATCGGTGTCCCCTTCATGCTGTCGACCATTTGCGGGGCGAAGATCGTCTGGCTGGCCGATTCGAACCAGCTGTCCGGGTCGCGCGTGGTCAGCACCACCTTCGCCTGCGGGTAGTGGTCGGCCAGCTCGCGCCAGTAGCTGGCCGAGGGATAGTCGGCGGTGGCGGAAAAGCCGTCGAAGATGGCATCCCAGTCGGGCTTGCCCTGCGCGGCCTCGATCCACAGCGGGACCTGCCGCCGCCCATCGGCGAAGACTTCCAGCATGTGGTGGCACGGCCCGAAGCCGAGTTCCTCCAGCGCGAACTTCATTGTGAAGGTCGCATTGCGACCCACGCCGGCGGCGATCACTTCCAAGGCCATTCCGATTCCCTTGTTGCCCGTATCTTTATGAGCGAGTCCTAGCGGCCACACCCCAGCATATCGAGTCCTCCATATGCACGGGGACTCAATATCTTGTGTCGGACTCTTTTCGTTCCCTGTAAGCGGGTGGGCGTGCCGGACGATCGCTCCGGCAATTGCTGCTTGACCTGAGAGTCCCGGTGACTCACCCTGTGGATAACTACAGGGGTATGATGTGGGTGAACTGACGAAAATCCGGCCCGATGCGCGGGCGAAGGCCGCGCGGGCCAAGAAGGCTGTGCTCGACCCGCGCCCGCTGCCGGTGGGGCAGATCCTCGACGGCGATTGCGTCGTCGCGATGCGGACGCTGCCCGATGTCAGCGTCGACCTCGTCTTCGCCGATCCGCCCTACAACCTGCAGCTCGGCGGCGACTTGAACCGCCCCGATGGCAGCCATGTCGATGCGGTGACCGACGAGTGGGACAGCTTCGCCAGCTTTGCCGCTTATGACGCATTTACAAGGGACTGGCTGACGGAGTGCCGACGTGTTCTGAAGCCCGACGGCGCGCTGTGGGTGATCGGCAGCTATCACAATATCCACCGCGTCGGCGCGATCCTGCAGGATCTGGGCTTCTGGTTGCTGAACGACATCGTCTGGCGCAAGACCAATCCGATGCCGAACTTTCGCGGCACCCGCTTCACCAACGCGCATGAGACGCTGCTGTGGGCGAGCATGGGCGAGAAGGCGCGCTACCAGTTCAACTACCGCGCGATGAA
>CAYOSE010000144.1:0-3387 GCA_964406535.1 uncultured Sphingomonadaceae bacterium | reverse complement strand
CGCAGAGCGACAGCCTACCTCTGACTGCCGCCAATCTTTGCAACAGAGCCCGCCGAACTCTTCCTCGGCCAACGCTACCATAGCAGCAACATCGCCCTCGTCATTGACGTCTGTCCGGATGAATCGTGCCGCCCCTGTCGATATAGATGCATCATGCCCCTCACAGTTGAGGTCGCCGATAACTACCTTGGCTCCCTCATCGAGGAAAAGACGGACTGTCGCCGCTCCGATCCCTGAGCTGCCGCCAGTGATCACTGCGACCTTTCCGCTCAATCTGCCAGTCATACCCGCTACCTCTCACCTGTGCATACTAGGTACATTCGGAAGAAAATTTACGCCTGAGATATCAAAGATGCTGACAACCTGGGCGACGAAGGTGTGACCACTCCGCCTAGGGCTAGGGAATCGGGAAACGCACGCTCTCACGATCATCTTCGTCCATCATATGAAACAAAGCATTCCAAAATGCGCGCACATCCGAAGCACCGATCTTACTGTAAGCGCGCTCGACTCTCTTGAATTGCGCTTCGCAAAGTACCTTATCTAATACCAAGACTCATTGATCATGACCCATGTGCCCAGTCGCGCAATCCGATGGACATGATGCGCCAGGGCTGCTCGACGAGCCTGTTCCAGGCGTCGCAGCAGTGGTCGAGGATGTCGGCGTAGGAGCGGAAGATCCGGTTCGACAGCCAGTTCTCCCGCATGAACTGCCAGATGGTTTCGACCGGGTTGAGCTCCGGCGCCTTGGCGGGCAGCGGGATGATGGTGATGTTCTCAGGCACCTTGAGCCGGCTCGAGACATGCCAGCCGGCCTGGTCGAGGAGGAGGACGGCGTGAGCGCCTGGCGCGACCGCCTGCGCGATCTCGGCGAGGTGGAGCGTCATCGCCTCGCTCGTGCAGCGGGGGAGGACGAGCCCGGCGCCCTTGCCATCTGCCGGGCAGATCGCGCCGAAGATGTAGGCGGACTTCGTGCGCTGATCCTTCGGCGCCGAGGGCCGCGTGCCTCGTCTCGCCCAGCGCCTGGTGATCTTGTTCTTCTGCCCCACGCGGGCCTCGTCGGCGAACCAGATCTCTATGCGGCTGGGCGCGATGCGCTTATCGCGCGCGACCGCCGCCAGACGCGCCGGGAAGGCTTTTTAAAAGCGGTCACCGCCGCCTCATCCTTCTCGTGATGGCGCGGGCGGGCCGAGAGCTTTCGGTAGCCCATCGCCCGCAGCTCCCGGCTCAGCGTCTGCTTGGAGACAGAGACGGCAAACTCGTCCCAGAGCCACTGCATGAGATCTGCAATCCGCCAGCGCACCACCCCGTGGACAGCCGGGATGGGGCCATCTTCGAGAATGCGCTGTAGCGCTTGGCGGTGCGCGTCGCTGAGGATCGGCTTGGCGCCCGGTGCACGACCAGTCACCAGCCCATCAGGTCCCTGCGCGTTGAAGCGCAGGACCCAGTCCCGAACGATCTGCAGCGTCACGCAGCCAATCCGCGCCGCCTCCGAACGTGACGCACCGTCATAGATAGCGGCCAAGGCGAGCAGGCGGCGTGTCTGGTCCGGATCGCGTGAGCGTTTGGCAAGCATGCGGAGCCGGACAGCATCGAAGTCGGAGCGCAGCGGGATCGGAGCAGCCATGGCAACCTCCTCAGCAGACGGTCGCCATGTGAATCACACATCAGCCGCCGTGGGAATCCCGCCAAGAGTCAGCCTCAAAAGGATTGGGTATAACTCTTCGCCCTTCGCTGTTACGAAATGGCAACGTTGGCGGCGATCCGCGGAGTCTGCCGACTGCACGATCAGCCCAGCATTCAGAAGATCCCTGACAATGCGGCTGAAGCTTTGGTTGGTAATTTTAAGACGTGCAAGCAGCTGATTAACTGTGATGCCGGGCCACCGCGCGACCAGGAATAAAGCCCTGTGATGCGCCCTCCCAAAGCCCAACTCGCTTAGGATCGGGTCGACGTCGACGAGAAAGGCTCGATGCGCGTAAAACATGAACTCGAGCGCGCGAAGCTTGTCTTCCTTGCCGGCCTGGTGCGATCGCCGCTTTAGTTTTTCGATTTCTGACATGTACCTCTCCGGTGCCTTCGTGAGCCCCATAAGCAGCCGACCCTGCTAGAGATTGTTATGAACCTTCGGCAAGAGCAGCGACTTGCCTGATCATGAGGCAGGCGAATGCGACGACGTGCAGTCCTGCGAGCGTCTGGGCATATCGCTCGTAATCCCTGACGAGCCTGCGGAATTTGGTGGCCCAAGCAAAGGACCGCTCCACGACCCAACGGCGCGGAAGCAGGACGAAGCCGCGTTTTGCCTCCGGCAGCTTGACGACCTCAAGTCTGATCCCGTGGCGCTTTGCGGCGTCTGCTGCACGCTCACCGGTATAGCCCTGATCGACCCAGGCGATCTCGACGCTGTCGCCGGTGACCGCCTGGACCGTCTTTGCGAGCTTTTCCACCTCGCCGCGATCCTCAGCACTCGCCGGGGTGACGTGGAGCGCCAGCAGGTGGCCCAGCGTGTCGACTGCCATGTGGAGCTTGGAGCCCTTCTTGCGCTTGGCGCCGTCATAGCCGGCACGTTCACCGCTTTCTGATGTGGAGCGGAGCGTCCGGCTGTCGATGATGACAGCGCTCGGCTCGGCAGGGCGTCCCGCAGCCAGCCGGAGCACCGCGCGCAGGTCATCGACCAGTGCCTCGAAGCAGCCGGCAGAGAACCAGCGCTGCGTCTGCTGGTAGACAGCCGCCCAGGGCGGCAGATCATTGGGCATCCAGCGCCATGGTGCCCCTGTCTTGACGATGTAGCGCAGCCCATTGAACACCTCGCGCAGACTGTGCTCGCGCTGCCCGGCATCCTCACGCTGCAGTGTCAGGTAAGGCACGACCAGTGACCATTCTTCATCAGACACGTCGGATGGATAAGGCTTGCGACAGATCTCCATCCAAGCCTCTGAATCTATTCAGACTCAGAAGTCCATAACAACCTCTAGTGCCAGCGAAAATCGAATAACACATCGCAGCTTGACATAGCAGCAATGCTGATATAAGCAGCATGTAACATATATAACATTCTAAGGGGTGGATGATGGATCAAAGCGCTGCACCGCTATCACAGGGGTTCCTGCCATGACCCGACTCAGCGGCCGAGTCGCTATTGTCATGGGTGCGGGGTCGAGTGGACCCGGCTGGGGGAATGGAAAAGCGGCCGCAGTGCTGTATGCCCGAGAGGGCGCCACTGTGCTCTCAGTGGATGTGGATCTGGCCGCCGCGGAGGAGACGGCGGCAATTATTCGTGGCGAAGGCTATCGCTGCGAGGCGATCCGCGCAGATGTTGCCGAAGCCAAGGACGTCGAGGCTGTGGTGCATCGCTGCCTCGAGCTGTTCGGGCGGATCGATATTCTG
>CAYOSE010000143.1:0-3834 GCA_964406535.1 uncultured Sphingomonadaceae bacterium | reverse complement strand
TTATCACGAGGACGGCATAATGCGGAGGAAGTCCGCCAATGCCTTTGTTTCCCTGGCGGTCTGTTCACTTTCCTCCGCATAATTTTTGATGCGCGTCAGAGCGTATCCAACCAGTCGAGCACGCTCTGGTCGCGCCGCCATGATGGCGGACTATCGGTTTTCGGTCTTTCGACCCGTTCCAGTGCTTTCCGTTTGGTCCCCAGATTTGCCTGTGCGTAATGGTTAGTGGTCTCAAGGCTGACATGACCCAGCCAGCTTCGGATGACCGTGACGTCGACGCCGGCGGCGACCAGGTGTACGGCCGTCGCATGCCGGAAGCTGTGCGGCGTCACATGTTTTCTCGCCAGCGTCGGCGCGGTCTTTTCAGCCGCCCTGACATAGTCCGCCAGCTTGAACCGAACGCCCGAGGCGCTGAGAGGGTTGCCGTAGCGGTTTACGAAGAGAGGTTCATCGGCCGGCCTCGGTATTCGCTCAAGCAACGACCTCAGCAAGGCGACCGTTTCCGGCCAAAGCGGGCTGATCCGTTCTTTCCGGCCTTTTCCGTACAATCGCACGCAGGCCGGAGCATCGAACCTGATAGCCTGGGGGCGAAGATCAAGCGCTTCCTGGATGCGCGCGCCGGTATTGTAGAGCAGCGACAGCAAGACATGGTCCCTCTGGCCGATCAACGTGGAGCGGTCGGGTTGAGCCAGGATCGCCTGCACCTCTTCGGGTTCGAGGTGGTCTGGCGCGCGGATCGGTGCTTTTTTCGTCGGCACGTTCAGAACCTCCGCGCATTGCGCCATGAACTCCGGTTCGCGCGTTGCCACAAAGCCGAAGAAGCTGCGCAGGGCGGCGAGGCGGCAGTTCCGGGTGCCGATTGTGTCACCGCGTTCGATCTCAAGATGTTGCAGGAAGGCGATGACCTTCGCCGCGGTCAATTCGCTCAGCGCTAGGCGAACAACAGGCTTGCCACGCCGGGCCGCGACAAATCGCAGAAAGAGCCTCCAGGTGTCCCGATACGACTTGATGGTATGCACAGAGGCGTTGCGTTGCTGGACCATCCAGTCAGTGAAGAACATGCGCAGCAATTGGGGGAGCGGATCAGATTTCATGGGGCCACCTCCGCCGGTTCAGCGTTGCCGGGCGAGGTGAAGGCCCGGAACCTCTCACTCGCCTCAAGCAACAGCTCCTGGGTCACGGTGATGTAGACCAGCGTCGAGTTGATGTCGCGGTGGCCGAGATATGTTGCAAGATACGGCAGCTTTTCCTGCGGATTCATGCCCTGCCTGTACCATTCCAAGATCCGGTGAACGACGAAGGTGTGGCGCAGGTCATGGATGCGCGGTCCGGTCTTGCCTTTGGCCGGTTTGAGACCTGCGATGCGCAGAATGGCAACGAGGTGGGTGCTGATGGATGCCCGGCAGTAATAACGGTTCTTTTGATCGTGCCAGAACAAACCGGCGTCTGGGCTGCGAGAGACCTTGGCTTTCTGCCGCGCTTCGAGAAGCACGCGCAGAGCATCCATCGCGCTGTCCGACAGCGGCAGAATGCGGGACTTGAAGAACTTCGTCTCCCGGATCGCGATGGTTCCGGACTGCATGTCAACGTCGCCAAGCGTCAACCTTGCAATCTCGCCGATGCGCAATCCGGCGCAATAGGCCAGAACCAGCATCGTATAGAGGTTGATCGGACGCGAGGACGCGCGCGGCGACGGATAGACCCGGGCGATTGCAAGCAGTTTCTGGATGTCCTCGGAGCTGTAGATATAGGGGCGCCGCCAGCCGCGAGCGACCTGTTTCGCTGGCCGGTTGTCTGATTGCCGTTTGGGTCGCGAGGGATCGTCATGGCACAGTGCCTTGTTCAGGATACGGGCCAGTTTCTCGCATTCGGCCAGATGGTTCGCGGTCGTCTTTGTCCTGCGGTAGTGCTCAAGCATGATCTCCAACGGCTGGCCATCAAGATCGGGCCGTTGCTGCAGAAAGCGGTCGAACCGGCGGCAAATGACGTCTTGTGCCTCATACCGGTAGCCCCTGCGCTGCATCCGCTCGACATGGTTGCGCATCAGCTCTCCCAATGAACTTTCGAACGGTCGAGGTTGCCGCAACGCCTCGAGTGCCTGATTGGGATCAGGGGCCATCAAAGCCCGTATTACACCCGTGTCACTGCTGGCATTATAGTCACGGCGAAGGTCGGAGATCGGATTGCTCCCAATCCTTCCTTCATGCGCCAGGGCATCAAGGAAGCGGGCGACAATCCGTGCGCGGTGCAGCACCGTTGAGCGGGCCCAGACCTCACCGCGCTCACGCAACCAGTATTCAAGTGTTTGCCGGTCGGTTGCGCCAAACCGCAACACCGCCTGCCGGAAGCTGTTCAGCGCTTGCCGATAGTAGATTGGCGATATCGCGCAGTTCAATGGAAGCCGGGCGATGTAGTGCTCGATGATCTCATCGCCATCCTCGGGCCAACCTCTCATTGTCTCACCTCCCGACCTGGAAGGTTGATGGCAATCGAACGCAAGTCTTCGGTGGCGAGCTTCAGATAGGGCGCTGTCGATTCCGGGGATCGGTGGCCAAGTACGTCGCCAATGATCTTGCGCGGGGTGGATGCCCTCAGCATGCTGACCGCGCGGGCATGGCGAAAGATATGCGGCCCGCGCTTGCCAGCAAGCTCAATTCCGGCGGCAGCGAGGCGCCGTTTGACCACACCATAGAGGCCGCCCGCCTTCATCGACTGATAGGGTGCACGGCTCCGCAGGAATACGGTGCGGACATCCGCGTCCGGACGGCCGTCCCGCAAGTAACGCAGGATCGCTTCCCCCACGGGTTCCATCAGGGGCAGCATAGCCGTGGCATTGGTCTTGGAGCGTTGCACCCGAAGAGTATCCGCCCGCCAGTTGATATCCTCGATCTGCAGGCGGCCGACCTCGCCGGACCGAAGGCCGTAGTTGGCAAGAAGCTGCAGGATCGCGTGATCACGCAACCCCAAGGGTGAGCTGTCCTGACCCGCAAGTTCAAGAACCGCCGCGATCTGTTTGACGGTCAGGATCGACGGAATGCCCTCATAGGCGTAGAGAAGCGGGGCAATCACATGACCCGAGAGATCGTCCGCATGCAACTTGCTCCGGTGCAAATGTCGCAGGAAGCCGCGCAACCGTTCGGCCACGTCCTTGAGCGATTTGCGTGTCAGGCTCGGTGCCCTGATATCCATATAAGCATCGATGTCGCGCACGCTCAGATCGGCAAAATCGGCTTTTCTGTATCGCTGGATGAGCCATTTGCAGAAGTGGCGCGCCTCCCACATCAGCGCCGTGATCGAAGGCTCGGCCAAACCGCGTTCGTGTCGCAGCCATCGCTCATATTGGTCGCAAACTTCGCGGGTGAGACGCTCCGCTTCGTTTGCAGCAGGCAGAGCCGGCGGCCATTTCGGCAGAGCGGAGCGCAGCAAAGCGTAAATCCCCGACCGCGGTATCGATGCCCAGCTGGACCCCGGTGCGCGCCCGCGATCCTTTTGAAACTGCCGGACCGCGTGGCGCAGATATTCGGCGACAAGATCCGGCGTGACATCGCGCAGGTCAATCGCCCGCTCCTCCAGATAAGCGAGGAATTGATCTGCGTAGAGGCAATAGTTGTGAATGACTGTCGGGCTGTAGCGCTGCCGGTGCAGAGTGTCGCGAAGCTTCGAAAGTTCCTTAAATTCCGATGATGACATTTGGTTCTCCTTGGTTTGTTGGGTCAACCAAGGGAACCTCCGGTCTCAAATAATGCGCAGCAAGGGCGACAGCACCCCGACCCAACACATTGAAATCAAACGGGCTACGAAATTCTCCTCCGCATTATGCCGTGTTCGTGATAA
>CAYOSE010000142.1:0-3848 GCA_964406535.1 uncultured Sphingomonadaceae bacterium | reverse complement strand
GCGACCCGGTCAACGGCACCAACTTCATCGACGTGCTCGACCTGTTCCTCGACGACCCCGAAACCGAATCGATCATCATGATCGGCGAGATCGGTGGCAGCGCCGAAGAAGAGGCCGCCGCCTTCCTCAAGGCCGAGGCCGCCAAGGGCCGCAAGAAGCCGATGGTCGGCTTCATCGCCGGTCGCACCGCGCCTCCGGGCCGCCGCATGGGCCATGCCGGCGCCATCGTTTCGGGCGGCCAGGGCGGCGCCGAGGACAAGATCGCGGCGATGGAAGAGGCGGTCATCCGTGTCAGCCCCTCGCCCAGCGAGCTGGGCACCACGCTCGACGCGCTGCTCAAGGAACTGGCCTGACCACGGGGCTCGCCTGCGGGCGGGCCCACCCCTTTTATGCGAGGTCCCTGTCATGGGTGATGAAGCGCAGAATTTCCTTCCCGAACTGACCGACCAGGAAACGCAGGCTGGCCCCAGCTGGGCCAATCCGCGCTGGCCGACGGGGGACCACGCCGACCTGACCGACGCGCTCGACCCGACGGCGATGATGCTGGCGGTGAAGGAAGCCGCGGCCAAGGCCGGCAAGCCGAGCGATCCGGCCAGCATCGAAGCCGCCGCGAGCGATTCGATCCAGGCCATGCTGATGATCCGCCTCTACCGCGTGCGCGGGCATCTGGCGGCGGATCTCGACCCGCTCGGGCTCGCCCATCGCGACGAGCCGGCGGAGCTGACGCTCAAGTGGCACGGCTTCGAAGGGCAGGAAGACAAGCAGGTCTTTGTCGGCGGCGCATTCGGCTTCGAATGGGTCAAGGTCGGCGACCTCTACAACGCGCTTCGCAAGACCTATTGCGGTGAAGTCGGCCTCGAATACATGCACATCACCGACACCGAGGAACGGCGTTTTCTGCAGGACAAGTTCGAAAGTCCCGAGGATACGATCCAGTTCACGCCGGAGGGCAAGCGCGCCATCCTGCAGGCAGTGATCCGCGGCGAGGAATACGAAAAGTACCTCGCCAAGAAATATGTCGGCACCAAGCGCTTCGGCCTCGATGGCGGCGAGAGCATGATCCCCGCGCTCGAAGCGGTCATCAAGTATGGCGGCGCGCAGGGCGTGCGCGAGATCATCTACGGCATGGCCCATCGTGGCCGTCTGAACGTGCTCGCGAACGTGATGGCCAAGCCCTACAAGGTCATCTTCCACGAATTTTCCGGTGGCAGCGCCAACCCCGACGATGTCGGCGGCTCGGGCGACGTGAAGTATCACCTCGGCACCAGCACCGACCGCGAATTCGACGGCATCAAGGTGCACATGTCGCTGGTCCCCAACCCCAGCCATCTGGAGGCGGTGAACCCGGTCGTGCTCGGCAAGACCCGCGCCCAGCAGGCGATGCATGACGACCTCAGCAAGCACGAGAAGGTGCTGCCGGTCCTGATCCACGGCGACGCGGCGTTTGCCGGCCAGGGCGTGGTGTGGGAATGCCTCGGCCTGTCGGGCGTGCGCGGCTACTCCACCGGCGGCTGCATCCATTTCATCATCAACAACCAGATCGGCTTCACCACCAGCCCGCAATTCGCGCGCTCGTCGCCCTACCCGTCGGACGTGGCCAAGGGCATCCAGGCGCCGATCCTGCACGTCAACGGCGACAATCCGGAGGCGGTGACCTTCGCCTGCAAGCTGGCTGTCGAGTACCGCCAGCGGTTCAAGCGCGACGTCGTGATCGACATGTGGTGTTATCGCCGCTTCGGCCACAATGAAGGCGACGAGCCGAGCTTCACCCAGCCGCTGATGTACGCGCAGATCCGCAAGCATCCGCGCGTCAGCGACATCTATTCCGAGCGCCTCAAGACCAAGGGCGTGATCGAGGCGGGCACCGCGCCGGCCATGCGCGGCGAGTTCACCGCGCAGCTCGACGAGGAGTTCGAGGCGGGCAAGAGCTATGCCGCCAATGAAGCGGACTGGTTCGCCGGGCGCTGGTCGGGCCTGCACAAGCCTGCCGATCCGGAAACCGCACGCCGCAACGTCGAAACCGCGATCACGACCAAGCTGTTCGACAGCCTGGGCCGCACGCTGACCACGGTGCCCGACGACCTGACCGTCCACAAGACGCTGCAGCGGGTGCTCGACGCCAAGACCAAGATGTTCTCCGGCGAGGACACGCTCGACTGGGCAACTGCCGAGGCGCTCGCTTTCGGCAGCCTCGTCACCGAAGGCTATGGTGTGCGCCTGTCGGGCCAGGATTCGGGCCGCGGCACGTTCAGCCAGCGCCACGCCATCTGGGTCGACCAGAAGGACGAGCGCAAATACATCCCGCTGACTACCCTGCCGCACGGCAAGTTCGAGGTTTACGACTCGGTGCTCAGCGAATTTGGCGTGCTCGGCTTCGAATATGGCTTTGCCATCGCCGATCCGAAGACGCTGGTGTTGTGGGAAGCGCAGTTCGGCGATTTCGCCAACGGGGCGCAGATCATCATCGACCAGTTCATCGCCGCGGGCGAGGTCAAGTGGCTGCGCGCCAATGGCCTGGTCCTGCTGCTGCCGCACGGTTTCGAAGGTCAGGGCCCGGAGCACTCCTCCGCCCGTCTCGAACGCTTTCTGCAGCTGTGCGCGAACGACAATATCCAGGTCTGCAACATCACCAGCCCGGCGAATTACTTCCACGTGCTGCGCCGGCAGATGCTGCGCCCGTTCCGCAAGCCGATGGTCATCATGACCCCCAAGAGCCTGCTGCGTCACCCGATGGCGCGCAGCGAACCGGCGGAGTTCATGGGCGAATCGCACTTCCGGCGGCTGCTCTCCGACCCCAAGACCATCGCCGACGACAAGGTGCGCCGTCTGGTCCTGTGTTCGGGCAAGGTCGCCTACGACCTCATCGCCAGGCGCGACGAGGAGAAGGTCGAGGACGTCTCGATCGTGCGGGTCGAGCAGCTCTATCCCTTCCCCGGCGAACCGCTGGCCGTGCGCCTGAAGCGCATGACCAACCTCGAAGAGGTCGTGTGGTGCCAGGAAGAGCCGAAGAACAACGGTGCGTGGTTCTTCGTCGAGAACCAGATCGAGGAGGCGCTGACCGCCGCCGGGCATGCGGGCAAGCGCCCCCGCTATGCCGGGCGCGAGGTCGCCGCCTCGCCCGCCACGGGCTTTGCCAGCCGCCACCAGGTACAGCAGGAGGCGCTCGTCTCCATCGCGCTGGGGCTGTCGGATGGCGGCGCCAGGGCGCGCGGCACCGCCGCGAAACGCAAGAAATAAAACAGACGGCCTGAGGAACCCAAGCCATGTCGATTGAAGTCAAGGTCCCCGTACTGGGCGAGTCGGTCACCGAAGGAACGGTGGGCGAATGGTTGAAGCAGCCCGGTGAGGCGGTTGCCGCCGACGAACCCATTGCCAGTCTCGAAACCGACAAGGTCGCGATCGAGGTCCCCTCGCCCGTGGCCGGGATCATGAGCGAGCAGAAGGCCGCGGTCGGCGACACGGTCGAGGTCGGTGCGGTGATCGCGATCGTCGAGGAAGGCGAAGGCGCTGCCGCCAAGCCCGCCCCGAAAGCCGATGCTGCCGCGCCTGCCGCTGCCGCCGCTCCGGAAGCTGCCGCCAGCGATGGCGGCGAGATCGTGATGTCGCCCGCCGTGCGCCGCGCGGTGCTCGAGGCCGGGCTCGACCCGACCACTATCAAGGGCACCGGCAAGGATGGCCGCCTGACAAAGGAAGACGTGCTGGCTGCCGCGCAGGCGAAGAAGTCCGGCGGTGCAGCCCCGGCCGCCGCTGCCGAGGCTCCGGCCCCGGCCGCTGCCGGTGGCGGACGCAATGTCGAGCGGGTGAAGATGACCCGCCTGCGCCAGACCATCGCGCGCCGCCTCAAAGAC
>CAYOSE010000141.1:0-3954 GCA_964406535.1 uncultured Sphingomonadaceae bacterium | reverse complement strand
GCGCTGGCGGCGACCAGACCGATGCACCGCTCGGCACCGACGAGCCGGAGAACTTTGCCGAGGAGCAGGGCGGCATCTACTAATCGCTGATACGGCGCGGATCGCTATCGCCCTTTTCACATCACCCCACCTCGGCTAGGCGGGCCGCTTTCTAACTGGAGAGACCTTCATGCGTGCCGAGGGGCAGGCCCATATCGATCGCATCCAGGCCGCGCTGGCACTGGTCCGCAAATCGCTCGACTGGGAGCGCGCCCTGCGTCGCCTCGACGAGCTGGAGGCGCGGGTACAGGACCCGAACCTGTGGAACGATCCCAAGCAGGCGCAGGCGGTCAGCCGCGAGCACAAGCAGCTCAAAGACGCCATCGGCACGGTCAACGAAATCACCGCCGAGATGAACGATGCGGTCGAATTCGTCGAACTGGGCGAGGCCGAGGGCGACGACAGCGTGATCGAGGAGGGGCTGAGCAGCCTCAAGCGGCTCGCCGAGCGGGCCGATGCGGACAAGGTGCAGGCGCTGCTGGGCGGTGAGGCCGATGCCAACGACACCTATCTGGAGATTCATGCCGGTGCGGGCGGCACGGAAAGCCAGGACTGGGCCGAGATGCTGTTGCGGATGTATGCCCGCTGGGCTGAGCGCAAGGGCTACAAGGTCGAGACGGTCGAGTATCAGGCGGGCGAGCAGGCGGGTATCAAGTCGGCCACGCTGCTGATCAAGGGCGAGAACGCCTATGGCTATGCCAAGACCGAGAGCGGCGTGCACCGGCTCGTCCGCATCAGCCCGTATGACAGCTCGGCCCGGCGCCACACCTCGTTCAGCTCGGTCTGGGTCTATCCGGTGATCGACGACGATATCGATATCGAGATCAACGAGGGCGACCTTCGCATCGACACCTATCGCGCCAGCGGGGCGGGCGGGCAGCACGTCAACACTACCGACAGCGCGGTGCGTATCACCCACCTGCCCTCCGGCATCGTGGTCGCCAGCCAGAACGATCGCAGCCAGCACAAGAACCGCGCCACCGCGATGAACATGCTGAAGGCACGGCTGTACGAGGCCGAGCTGGCCCGGCGCGAGGCCGAGGCGGCGGGCGAGTACCAGGAAAAGACCGAGATTGGCTGGGGTCACCAGATCCGTTCCTACGTGCTGCAGCCGTACCAGATGGTGAAGGACCTTCGTACCGGCACGACCAGCCCGACGCCTGACGATGTGCTCGACGGGGCGCTCGACCCGTTTATCGCCGCCGCGCTGGCGCAGCGCGTGACCGGCGAGGCGGTCGAGGTCGAGGACGTCGAATAGGCGCATTGCGAGCCCGGTGCCTTTGCCCCTAATGCGACTGTCATGAGATTGCGCCTCATTCCCCTTGCTCTCGGTATCGCCCTGTTGGGCGGCTGCGACTATTCGGGCGATGAGCGCCCACCCGGGGCGGAGGATTTTCCGCGTGCCTATCGTCCGGTTTCCGACGTCTCGGGCAATGCCTTCTCCAACGAACAGCAGCGTGACGACCGGCGCGAGGCCGAAACCGTCATGGACGAAGCGGGAATTACCGAGGGCATGAGCGTCGCCGATATCGGCGCGGGCGAGGGCTATTATACGGTCCGCCTGGCGAACCGGGTGGGCGAGGATGGCCGGGTCCTGGCGGGCGACATCGACGAGGATGCACTGCGGCGGCTCGGCAACCGGGTCGAGCGCGAACGGCTCGACAATGTCTCGATCGTGCTTGGCACGCCTGACGACCCGCATCTGCCGCCCGACAGCTTCGACCGCATCTTCCTCGTGCACATGTATCACGAAGTGTCGGAGCCCTATGCCTTCTTGTGGAACCTGCGCCCGGCATTGCGCGCGGGCGGGCAGGTGATCGTGGTCGATACCGACCGCGCGCCGGACCAGCATGGTATCTGGCCGCAATTGCTGTTTTGCGAATTCGAACGGGTGGGCTTTCGCTTGGTCGAATTTATCCGTAAGCCGCAGCTGGCCGGATATTATGCCGAATTCGAGGTTGTTGGAGAGAGGCCCGAACCTGGCGAGATAGAGCCTTGCAGCCAGCCGGGCGATGAATTGACTGACGCTGCTATCGGATAGCAGGACGAACGGGGTTTTTGATGACATTCAAGGGACTGAAGCCGATCGCCTATGGTGGCCGCGAAGTGTGGCCGCTGATCGAGGGTGGCAAGGGCGTTTCGGCGACCAACCATGCCAGCTCGGGCGCCTGGGCGGCAGCCGGTGGCATCGGCACGGTCAGTGCGGTCAACGCCGATTCCTATGACCCGACGGGCAAAATCGTGCCGCAGGTCTATGAGCAGCTGACCCGCCGGGAACGGCACGAACAGCTGATCCAGTATGCCATAGACGGCGCGGTCGAGCAGGTAAGGCGCGCCCACGACATCGCCGGTGGCCAGGGCGCGATCAACATCAACGTGCTGTGGGAAATGGGCGGCGCGCAGCAAGTGCTCGAAGGGGTACTGGAACGGACCAAGGGTCTGGTCGCTGGCGTAACCTGCGGTGCGGGCATGCCCTACAAGCTCAGCGAGATCGCCGCGCAGTACAATGTCAGCTACCTGCCGATCATCAGCTCGGCGCGCGCCTTCCGGGCGCTGTGGAAGCGCGCCTATCACAAGGTCTCCGACCTGATGGCCGCCGTGGTCTACGAGGACCCGTGGCTGGCGGGCGGCCATAATGGCCTCTCCAACGCCGAGGATCCGACCAAGCCGGAGGATCCCTATCCACGCGTCAAGGCGCTGCGCGAGACCATGCGGAAGGAAGGCGTCTCGGAAGACGTGCCGATCGTGATGGCGGGCGGCGTCTGGTATCTGCGCGAATGGAACGACTGGATCGACAACCCGGAACTGGGCGCGGTCGCTTTCCAGTTCGGCACCCGCCCGCTGCTGACGCATGAAAGCCCGATCCCGCAGGGCTGGAAGGACGCGCTACGCGAGATCGGTCCCGGCGATGTGCTGCTGCACCGTTTCAGCCCGACCGGCTTCTATTCCTCGGCGGTCCGCAATCCCTTCCTCCGCAATCTGGAGGCGCGCAGCCAGCGGCAGATTCCCTACAGCCGGGTCGAGGCGGGCGAGCATACCGTCCAGTTGGACGTAGGCGTGAAGGGCAAGAACTTCTGGGTCACGCCCAAGGATCGCGACCGCGCCCGGCAATGGTCGGCAGATGGCCATACCGAGGCGCTCAAGACCCCCGACGATACCGTGGTCTTTGTCAGCCAGGATGAACGCGCGACGATCCGCCAGGACCAGGCCGATTGCATGGGCTGCCTGTCGCATTGCGGTTTTTCGAGCTGGAAGGATCACGATGACTACACCACCGGCAAGCTGGCCGATCCGCGCAGTTTCTGCATCCAGAAGACGCTGCAGGACATCGCCCATGGTGACGATGTGAACCAGAACCTGATGTTTGCCGGGCACGCCGCCTATCGCTTCCAGCAGGACCCGTTCTACTCGAACAACTTCACCCCGACGGTGAAGCAGCTGGTCGACCGCATTCTGACGGGCGACTAGAAATCAGGCCCTGACGGTTTCTCAAACAGGCGTTGAAAATGCCGGGCTCGCCTTGAAGCGACTCCGCTGGGGTGACTATGGCCTTAACCATGAAGCGCTTGTCCGCCTGTATCGCCGCCGCCGCTGTTCTGCTTGGCCTGTCCGCTCCTGCCGCCGCGCAGGAGGTGGAAGTGCCCTATTGGGCGAGCATCTCGGTCGAAGAGGTGAACATGCGCGTCGGGCCAGGGACCAAGTACCCGATTGACTGGGTCTATCGGCGGGAAGGCCTGCCCTTGAAGGTGGTGCGGCTGATGCAGGGCTGGCGGCGGGTGCAGGACCCGGACGGCGACGAAGGCTGGATCGTGGGCGTCATGCTGACGCGAGAACGGACGGCGATCGTCACGGGCGAGGGCGTGGCGCCGATGCTGGAGGAACCGGGGTCGGGCGACTTGCGCTGGAACGTCGAGC
>CAYOSE010000140.1:0-4068 GCA_964406535.1 uncultured Sphingomonadaceae bacterium | reverse complement strand
GGCCGAGGCGATCCATGAGCTCGGTTCCCGGCGGACCGGGCCCTTCGTGGCGGTCAATACGGCGGCGATCCCGCGCGACCTGATCGAAAGCGAGCTGTTCGGGCATGAGAAGGGGGCCTTCACCGGCGCGACCGCGCGCAATATCGGCAAGTTCGAACAGGCCCACGGGGGCACGCTGTTCCTCGACGAAATCGGCGACATGCCGCCCGAGGCGCAGACCCGGCTGTTGCGCGCGCTGCAGTCGGGGCGCATCCGCCGCGTCGGCGGCAGCGAGGAGATCGGCGTCAATGTCCGCATCATCGCCGCCACGAACCGCGAGATGGAGCCGCTGATCGCCGCCGGCCAGTTCCGCGAGGATCTCTATTACCGCCTCAACGTCGTGCCGATCCGCCTGCCGCCCCTGCGCGAACGGACCGACGATATCGAGCCGCTGGCCCGCCACTTCCTCCACCTGGCCGCCCTTGAAGGCCTGCCGCGCCGCCGCCTGACCGAGGACGGAGCGCGAGCACTGATGCGGCGTAACTGGCGCGGCAATGTCCGCGAATTGCGAAACTTCATCTATCGCGCGGCGCTGCTGGTGCGCGAGGATGTGCTCGACGGCCGGGTGATCGAAGTCATGTTGGCCGATACGGTCAGCGAGGACGAAGTGCCCCTCGGCGACACTATCGGCGCGGCGGTGACCCGGTGGCTCGAGAGCAGTGGCTTTGCCGAGGGCGAGCTCTATCACGGCGCACTGGCCGAACTGGAAAAGCCGCTCTTCGCCCACGCGCTTGCGCGCACGGGGGGCAACCAGCTGCGGGCGGCGCGGCTGCTGGGCATCAACCGCAATACCTTGCGGAAACGGCTGACCGAGCTCGGGCTCGAGCCGGAGCAGTTCACCGAAGAGATCTAGCCGGGCAGGGGCCTCGCGCGTGGCGGTCGCGGCGATTCCGGGTCTCGTTGCCGTGAAAACTTCTTGCAAATCGGCAACAGTGCTGTTGTAGCTTGGCCACGTGACCGAGGCCGTTCCCCCACTGGCTCGACGCAGCAATTCCCGGCCGGCGCCGCGGTGGTGGCGCAAGGCACAGGTCGCTGCGCGCCGGAACAACCTCTACTGGTGGCTCGAAGTCCTCGCAGCGGCGGTACTCATCAGCATGCTCGTGGCCTCCTACCTGGCAATTGCCGGGAGGTCGGAGTCGCAACAGATCGTGCCCTCGGCGCAGGCCGCAGCCATGCTGGTCGGCACGCTGATCCCGGCGCTGCTGCTGATCGTGCTGTGGGGCAGGCGGCTGGCGATCCGCCGCGCCGGTGCCACCACGGCCCGGCTGCACGTGAACCTGGTGTTCTTCTTCTCGTTGATGGCGGCGATCCCGACGCTGTTCGTCGCGGTCTTTGCCAGCATTCTGTTCCAGTCCGGGGTGCAGTTCTGGTTCTCCGACCAGTCGCGCGGGTTGATGGAGAATGCCAACGAACTGGCACGCGGCTATTACGACGAGAACCAGCGGCAGGTCGGCGACGAGACCATCACCATGGCGGGAGACCTGCGCTACGTCCTGCAGCAGACCGACATGACCAACCCGGAATTCGAACAGGCCTATGCGCTGCAGGTCTACTACCGGAAACTCGACGAGAGCGCGATCCTGCTGCGCGCTTCCGATGGGGCCTTGCGGATCGTGGCGATCGTCGATCCGGGCGAGGATATCGAGCGCGAGCGAGTGTCCCCGGATATCGAGCGGCGCCTTGCTGCCGGGGAAACGGCGGTCGTCAATGCCACCAACGAACGGATCGAGGCAGTCACCATGCTCGATGCCGAGATGGGGCTCTTCCTCTACGCGGCACGCAATTCCGATGCGGCGGCGCTGACCCAGTATCGTCGCTCCGAAGCGGTGGTGGAAGGCTATGCCGAACTGACCCAGCGCGCCCATTCGCTGCAATTGCAGTTCAACCTGACGCTGTTCGGCGTTTCGCTGGCACTGGTCGGGCTGGCCGTGTTTGTCGCGCTGCGCTTCGCCGACCGGCAGGTGAAGCCGCTCGCCGAACTGGCCGATGCCGCCAAGGAAATCGCCGAGGGGAATTACGCCAAGCGCGTTTCCGGGCGGACCGGCCCGGATGAGATCGGCCTGCTCAACCGCGCCTTCAATCGCATGAGCGAACAGATCGAGCGGCAGACCGATGCGCTGATCGGCGCCAACCGCCAGCTGGGCGAACGGCGCGCCTTTATCGAGGCGGTGCTGCAATCGATCACCGCCGGGATCGTCACCACCGATCCGCAGGGGCAAATTCTGCTGATGAACAGCTCGGCCCAGCAATTGCTGCTCGGCGCGCCGGGCCCGGTCCCGGCCGAACGCGAGCTGGGCGAGCTGGCCCCGGAAATCGCTGCCTTGCTGGAGAGCGGCGCCGATCACGGGCTGGTCCAGTATCGCAAGGATGGCGAGCTGCTGACGCTGGCGGTCAAGCTGGCCCCGCTGACCCAGGGCCACGTGGTCACTTTCGAGGACATCACCCGGCAGCTGCTCGACCAGCGGCAGGCGGCCTGGTCCGACGTCGCCCGCCGCATCGCGCATGAGATCAAGAACCCGCTGACCCCGATCCAGCTGGCCACCGAACGACTCAAGCGGCGCTACACGAAGCAGCTGACCAGCGATCAGGCACTGTTCGAGGAGCTGACCGGGACGATCATCCGCCAGGTCGGGGACCTCAGGAAGATGGTCGACGAGTTCTCCTCCTTCGCGCGTCTGCCCAAGCCGGTCTTCCGGCAGGAGGATGCGCTCGACCTCATCAAGCAGGCGATGTTCCTGCAAGAAATCGGCCATCCGCAGATCAATTACCGCCTCGACGCCGCAGACGGCCTGCCAGCGATCCATTGCGACCGCCACCAGGTGGGGCAGGCGATGACCAACCTGCTCAAGAACGCCGCCGAGGCAATCGACACGCGCCAGCGCGACGCGGCCACGCCCGACGATTATCGCGGCGAGGTGCAGGTACGCGTGACGGCCGATGACACCCACCTGTCGGTCACGGTGCGCGATAACGGCATTGGCCTGCCCGCCAGCGGCGAGCGACTGATGGAACCCTATGTCACGACCCGGGAGAAGGGCACCGGGCTGGGGCTGGCGATCGTCAAGAAGATCGTCGAGGAACATGGCGGCGAGCTGCTGTTTGCCGGAGCGGAAGACGAAGCGGGCGGCGCGGTCGCCACCTTGCGCTTCGCCCGCGACCCCACCGCACGACCCGGACAGAGCGAGGCTGCCGAATGAGCATGCCGCGCGGAACAACCTGCAAGGAGATTAGCTGATGGCCCTCGACATCCTGGTAGTGGACGACGAGCAGGACATTCGCGAACTCGTGGCCGGGGTGCTCGAGGACGAGGGCTATCAGTGCCGCACCGCCGGCGACAGCACCGGCGCGCTGGCCGCCATCGACGAGCGGCGGCCGAGCCTGGTGCTGCTCGACGTCTGGCTGCACGGCAGCCCGATGGACGGGCTCGAAGTGCTCGACGCGATCAAGGCGCGCGAACCGACCCTGCCGGTCATTATTTTCTCCGGCCATGGCAATATCGACACGGCGGTGTCCGCCGTCAGCCGCGGCGCGATGGACTTCATCGAAAAGCCGTTCGAGGCCGAGCGGTTGCTGCTGCTGGTCGCCCGCGCCACCGAGACCGAGCGGCTGCAGCGTGAAAGCGCCCGTCGCCGCGAGGATCTGGGCGAGGCGGAAGGCTTCACCGGCAATTCCTCCAGCATCAATCAGGTGCGCGCGACGCTGAAGCGCGTGGCCGGGACCGGCAGCCGGGTGCTGATCAGCGGTGCGGCAGGCGCGGGCAAGGAGGTCGCGGCGCGGCTGCTGCATGGCTGGAGCACGCGCGCCGAAAATCCCTTCGTCACCGTCAACTCGGCCCGGATCACCGCCGACAAGTTCGAACAGGAGCTGTTCGGCGAGGAGGCCGACGGCAATCTGGTCCGCCAGGGCCTGCTCGAAATGGCCGATGGCGGCACGCTCTATTTCGACGAGATCGCCGACATGCCGCTCGGCACGCAGGCGCGTATCCTGCGCGTGCTGACCGACCAGAGTTTCGTGCGGGTCGGCGGCAGC
>CAYOSE010000139.1:0-4113 GCA_964406535.1 uncultured Sphingomonadaceae bacterium | reverse complement strand
CCCACTTCATCCGCCGCCTCAACATGCGCGAACAGCTGGTCCGCCAGGTCGAGATCATCCCGCTCGAAGTGGTCGTGCGGAACGTCGCCGCCGGGTCGATCGCCAAGCGCTTCGGGATCGAGGAAGGCGAGATGCTGCCGCATACGCTGATCGAATATTACCTGAAGAGCGACGAGCTGGGCGATCCGCTGATCTCCGAAGAGCATATCGCCGCCTTCAACTGGGCCGGGCATGAGGAGATGCAGGACATCTCCGCCATGGCGATCCGCATCAACGATTTCATGTGCGGCATGTTCGCCGCGATCGACATCCGGCTGGTCGACTTCAAGCTGGAGTTCGGGCGCGTGTTCGATGGCGATTACACCCGCGTGATCCTGGCCGACGAGATCAGCCCGGACAATTGCCGGCTGTGGGACTTCAACACGGGCGAGAAGCTCGACAAGGACCGCTTCCGCCGCGACCTGGGCGGCGAGCAGGAGGCCTATCAGGAGGTCGCCCGCCGCCTCGGCCTGCTGCAGGGCGACGACAATGCGCCGGGCGAGGTGCTCGACATGTCGGCGCACCGCTCCCGCCTGCGCGCCAACCCGCCCAAACCGAAGAAGTAAGGAAGAATGGCTCGTCTGTCCGGGCGAGCCATTGTCCATTAAGGGTTCCCGCGCCACATAGGGGGCATGACGTTTCGTTTCCTGCCGGCGATCCTCGCCGCGCTCGCCCTTCCGCTTGCCGCCTGTAGCACCGCCACAGCCCCCGCACGCGCGCAGGCGCCGGGCGGGCGGATGCCGCCGGTCGAGATCACCTCGCCCGCCGCGCCCGACCCCGTCTGGCCCTTTGCTGAAAGCGACCTCCCGCTCGATCCCGGCTATCGCTTCGGCATGCTCGATAACGGCATGCGCTACATCATCCGGCCCAACGCCACTCCGGCGGCGCAGGGCATGGTCCAACTGTGGGTGGATGGCGGCTCGATCGACGAGGACGACGACGAACAGGGCTATGCCCATTATATCGAGCACATGGCCTTCAACGGCTCGACCAACGTGCCGGAAGGCGAGATGGTCAAGCTGCTTGAACGCGAAGGCCTGGCTTTCGGCGCCGACACCAATGCCTCGACCAGCTTCGACACCACGCTCTACAAGCTCGACCTGCCGCGCAACGATGTGGAGCTGCTCAAAACCGCACTGATGCTGATGCGCGAGACCGCGAGCGAGCTGACCTTCACGCCGGGGGCCGTCGCGCGCGAACGCGGCGTAATCCAGTCCGAGCGGCGCGTGGGCGACACCTTCGCGCTGCGCAATACGCGCGACAATCTGCTCTTCCAGTTCCCTGACGCAAAGGTGGCCCGGCGCCTGCCCATCGGCACTGCCGAGGCAATCGAGGCGGCCAATCCGGAGAAGCTCCGCGCGCTCTATGAGCGGCTCTACCGGCCCGACAATGCGGCGCTGATCGTGGTCGGCGATTTCGATCCCGACACGGTCGAGACGATGATCCGCGAACGGTTTGCCGACTGGCAGAATCCCGCCAATCCCGGCCCGTCCGCCTATGGCCCGATCGATTTCGAGCGGACCGGCGCAACCGACATCTATCTCGACCCGGCCCTGTCCGAACGCGTCACCGTGCTGCTGCACGGGCCGTGGCAGCCCGAACCCGACAATGTCGCCAACCGCCGCGCCCGGGTGTTGCGACAGATCGGCTATGGCATCGTCAATCGCCGGTTGCAGCGCATCGCCCGGCTCGACGACCCGCCGTTTCGCGGCGCGGGCTTCGGCACGAGCGACATCTTCAAGGCCGGGCGCACCACGACGCTGGTCATCAATGCCGCCGAGGGTGAGTGGCAGCGCGGCCTCGCTGCCGCGCAGGCCGAATATCGCCGGGCGATGGAGTTCGGCTTTACTGAGGCCGAAGTGGCCGAGCAGGTCGCCAATTTCCGCTCCTCGCTGGAAGCGGCCGCCGCAGGCGCGGATACACGCCAGAACCGCGAATTCGTGAATGCGGCGATCTCGGTGCTGCGCGACGAGCAGGTGCCGACCACGCCGCAGAGCGGACTCGAACGGTTCAATGCGCTGGAGCCCGACATCACGCCCGAGAGCGTGCTCGCGGCGCTGAAATGGGAGGTGATCCCGCTCGACGATCCGCTGATCCGGTTCGAAGGCCGCACCGCACCTGAAGGCGGCGAGGCGGCGCTGCGCGCCGCGTGGGACGAAGGCATGGCCGCGCCGCTGAAGGCCAATCCCGATATCGCCCTCACCCCCTTTGCCTATGAGGATTTCGGTACGCCCGGCACAGTCGTCAGCGACAAGGTCGAACCGGCGCTGGGCATTCGCCAGATCCGCTTCGCCAATGGCGTGATGCTGAACCTCAAGCGCACCGATCTCGACCGCGACCGGGTGCTGGTCGAGGTCAATGTCGATGGCGGGCAGATGCTCGACACGCGCGAGAACCCGCTCGCCACCGCAATGACGCAGGCGCTGCCGCTGGGCGGACTTGGCGCGCATACGCTGGACGAATTGCAGTCGATCCTCGCCGGGCGACAGGTCAGCTACAATGTCTCGGCAGCGGACGAGACCTTCCGCCTCTCGGCCAGCACCGTGCCCGCCGACCTCGAACCGCAATTGCAGGTCGTCGCCGCGGCGATTGCGGATGCCGGTTTCCGGCCGCAGGGCGAGGCGCAATATCGCCGCAACATCGCCAATTTCTTCGCCCGCAAGGACGCGACGCCGGAATCGGTGCTGGGCAATGCGATTGGCGGGATCGTCTCGGACGAGGACCCGCGCTTCACCCTGCAAAGCGAGGACGCATTTCTCGCGCTCGATTTCGCGCAATTGCGCGACGCCATTGGCGAGCGGCTGGCGCATGGCGCTGTCGAGCTGGCGCTGGTCGGCGATTTCGACGAGGAGCGCGCGATCGCGCTGGTCGCCGCCACGCTGGGCGCGCTGCCGCCGCGCGAGGTGGAGTTCAGCAACTATGCCGATAATCGCGACCGCAGCTTCACCGCCGACCGCAGCGCCCGCCTGCTCTATCACGACGGGGCCGAGGACCAGGCGCTGATCCGGCTGATGTGGCCGACCCGCGACGATGCGGACTTCCGCGAGGCGCAGGGGCTGGAGCTGCTCGAACGCGTGGTCCGTGCGCGGATGATCGACGTGCTGCGCGAAGAGCTGGGCCAGACCTATTCGCCCCGGGTCAGCGCCCAGCAGTCGCGCGTCTATCCCGGCTGGGGCACGTTCATGGTCGGCGCGGCGGTCGATGTCGGGCAGGTCGATGCGGCGCGCGAGGCAATGCGCGCGGCCATTGCCAGCCTGCGAGACGCAAAGGCGGACGAAGACCTGCTGCTGCGCGCGCGCCAGCCCTATGTCGAACGCTACGAGAATGCGCTCAAGACCAATCGCGGCTGGATGGGGCTGGTCGACCGGGCCAAGACCGAGCCCGAACGGATTGCCCGCTTCGTCAGCGGCGAGGACCAGCTGAAGACGCTGACGGCAGAGGAATTGCAGGCACTGGCCATTCGCTATCTCGACCCGGCGCAGGCGCTGGAAGTGGTGGTCGTCCCGCGTCCGGCGGAAGGGGTGGATATTAGCAGCGAATAGTGCCCCCGCCCCCCTTGCCTGCGTCCCACGTCCGCTGCATAGGCTGGCCGCTCGCAAGCCCCTCCGACTCCCGACAGACAGAAGGCCAGTGCCATGAAGGTCCGCATCCATGTCAGCCTCAAGCCCGGCGTGCTCGACCCGCAGGGCCGCGCCGTGCACCACGCGCTCGAAGGGCTCGGCTTTGCCGGGGTCGAGGATGTGCGCGTCGGCCGTCTGATCGAACTCGACCTGGCCGATGGCACCAGCGAAGAGGCCATTGACGAGATGTGCCGCAAGCTGCTCGCCAACATGGTGATCGAGAACTACCGGATCGAAGTGGTCGAAGGGGCGGGAGCCGCCTGATGCGCGCTGCCGTCATCACCTTTCCCGGCTCCAATTGCGACCGCGACATGGCGGTGGCGATCGAGGCGGTGGCGGGCACGACCCCGATCCGGGTGTGGCACGGTGATGCCGCGCTGCCCGACGGGCTGGATTTCATCGCCCTGCCCGGCGGCTTTTCCTACGGCGACTATCTGCGTTCGGGCTCAAGGGC
>CAYOSE010000138.1:0-4162 GCA_964406535.1 uncultured Sphingomonadaceae bacterium | reverse complement strand
GAGATCGACCTTGTCGGTCGCCAAGCGCTCTCCCTTGAACAGCACGCGGTCCGCCTGCACGCGCGGCCCCCACACGGCGCTGCCCTTCGAGCGATTGAGCATGCGGTAGTGGATCGCCCCCGCATCGGCGGCACGTCCGAGCAGACCGTCGAACGCATCGACCTCACGCACGAGGTGGCCCTTGCCCAGCCCGCCAATCGCCGGGTTGCAACTCATCGCGCCGATGGCCCCGGCATCAAAGGTCACCAGCACCGTGCGCGCGCCCATCCGCGCCGCGACGGCCGCTGCCTCGCAGCCCGCATGGCCTCCACCGACAATGATGAGATCGCAGTCGTTCATGACCCGCGCCGCTTAGAACCCCGACGGTTGCCGGTCAAAGGCCAACTCGCTGGAGCAACTGTTCCACGTGAAACACGCAGTGTCGTGACCTCACTTGCCGATACAGAACCGTCCGAAGATCTCATCGAGCACATCCTCGGTCGAGGTCCGCCCGAGCAGCGCATCAAAGGCCACGCGGGCCGCCCGCAAATGCTCGGCCACGATCAGCGGGTCTGAGCCCTCGCCCGCCTCCCGCAACGCCACACTGGCCCGTTCGACCAGTTCGCGCTGGCGGCGATTGAGCACGGCCTCACCCGGTCGCGGCAAGGCAGCCCTCGCCGCCTCGACCAGCGCCGCCATCAATGGCTCAATCCCCTCACCGGTCACGGCGGAGAGGCTGAACTTCGGATCAGCCTTGGCCACCCCCTCGTCCCGGTCGGCTTGCGCGGCGATCTCCCAGCAGCCCTCCGGCCCTTCGTCCTCGGGCCCAAGCCACAGGACCAGGTCGGCGCGGTCCAACTCGGCCCGGGCGCGGGCAATGCCGATGACCTCGACCGCATCATTCGTGGCGTCATGCAGCCCGGCCATGTCGACCAGCGTCAGCGGCACGCCCTCGACCGCCACGGGCCGCTCAATCACGTCGCGCGTGGTCCCGGCAACAGGCGTCGCAATCGCCGCCTCTGAACCAAGTAACCTATTGAATAACGTGGATTTTCCGGCATTTGGTGGCCCTGCAATAGCGATCCTGAAGCCCTCGCGCAGCTTCTCTGCCGCAGGAACCGACAGCGCGGCCGAAACATCTCGCGCCAATGCCTCCAGCCCCAGGGTGAACTGCGGCGACAGCACCGCCACATCATCCTCATCATCGAAATCGAGCACCGCCTCAAGCTGGGCAGAGAGCACCAAAAGCTGCTCCCGCCAATCCTCGACCTTCCGCGACAGCAGGCCCCCCACCTGCCCCAGCGCAATTCGGCGCTGGAGTTCCGTTTCGGCAGAGAGCAGGTCAGCCAGCCCCTCCGCCTCGGCCAGGTCGATCTTGCCATGGGCGAGCGCGCGGCGCGTGAACTCCCCCGCCTCGGCCCGGCGCAAACCGGGCAATTCACCCAAGGCGCGCTCCACGGCGGCAACTACGGTGCGGCCACCGTGCAGGTGCAGCTCAGCGAGGTCTTCGCCGGTTACCGAACCGCTGGCGGGAAAGAACACCACCAATCCGCGGTCAAGCAATTCGCCCGAACGCCCGCGCAAGTTGGCCAATTGCAGCTGGCGCAGCTCGGGCACCTCCCCCGCCAGCGCCCGCAGCGCATCCTGCGCCTGCGGCCCGCTGATCCGGACGACGGCAATGGCTGCGGGCGGCGACCCGCTCGACAACGCGAAGATCGTATCCATGGCGTTCGAGCGCAGTCCCTTTCGGCAGCCCTATTTCTTCTTGGACGAACTGTCCGACGTCATCATGCCTGCCTGCGCCACGGCCATGTCCATGAAATTCTGGAACAATTGCAGGCCAAACTGGCCCATCGGAGCGAGCTGCTTGGCATATTCTTCCAGCTGTCCGGGATTGGTCACGCCCTGCATCGCCGAGGACACCGCATCCATGTAGGCCGCGTTCGCCTTCTCCACATCGGGCAGGCCCATGAACTTGCGCGCTTCTTCCGGCGAGCAATCGACTTCGACATTGACCTTCATTTCACGGGCACCTTTCGTTTACAGCAGCGTAGGGCTTATGCCTGTTACATTATGCCTGGAGGATAGCATTATGAGCCAGATGACGGAAATTTCCACCCTTTCAGGCGAGGATAGCTTTTCCGCTTATGTCGCGCGCCCTGCCACGGCACCCAGGGCGGCGATCATTGTGATCCAGGAGATCTTTGGCGTGAATGCCGGAATTCGCGAAAAGTGCGACCTGCTGGCGCAGGATGGCTATCTCGCAATCGCGCCCGACCTGTTCTGGCGGCTGGAGCCGGGCATCGAGCTCGACCCCGACGTTCCCGAACAGATGCAGGAGGCACTCGGCCTGCTGGACAAGTTCAACCAGGACGCCGGCATCCGCGACATCGAGGCGACGATCCATTACGCCCGCGAACAGACTGGCGGCGGCAAGGTCGGCACGGTCGGTTACTGCCTGGGCGGGCGGCTCGCCTACATGACCGCCGCGCGCACCGATATCGATGCCAGCGTCGGCTACTACGCGGTGGGCGTCGACGGCCTGCTCGGTGAAAAGCATGCCATCGCCCATCCGCTGATGCTGCATATCCCGACCGAGGACGGCTTCGTCCCCGCTGAGACACAGCAGGCCATGCATGACGGGCTCGACGATCACCCGAAAGTCGTCTTGCACGACTATCCCGGTCTCGATCACGGTTTCGCCACCCAGTTCGGCCAGCGTCGCAACGAGGAAGCCGCCCAGCTGGCCGACAGCCGGACGATGGCATTCTTCGCGGAGCACTTGGCCTCGGTTTAACCGAAACTCAGACTCCAGTTAAAGTTACGATCCATCCGGAAGTCCGTGACACTGAGGACGTCCATCCCCAATATCACGTCGAAATCGTCACGCTGGCGTAGTTGAAAACCTCGTGTTTCTGCAAATACGAAGGGAAGTTCATTTGCTTGCCCCGAAGCCGGGAACAGACCAAGGCGGAACAGGAAAATTGATGCAACTTGCTCATCCATCGCAAAAGACACTCGCTCTTTCGCTATCTCAAAGAGCTCAAGGTCGGCGACTACGCGCGGGCTAATCCAACTCGATGTCGCGCCAGTATCTAACAGCCCCGTGTAGGTTTTATGCGTGATATCCATCGGATTGTCAGCGCGCAAAACCGCCACCGGGAGGAAAACTCTTCTCCCGCCGTGCTCACCTTCAATACGGATCAAAAGCAAAATGTCCTAATTCGATCGGCTCTTTCCGCACCTCTTGGATCGAGAACAACGCATCCGAAAATTGTGCTATTCCTTCGCGATACGCCTCACCAGGATCTTTAAAAAATCCGACCAATTTGGCGTTACGCAACAGTGCAAAGCGCCCTTCATTCGTACGCAAATAGTCACCAAGATTGCGTTGGAAATAATCGAAATTTCGGTCGATCTCCTGCTTTCGCTCATCTGTCATTACCCGACTCCTTGCACGTCCAAATTCGCGCAAATCGCGACAAAGCGAAAGACTCGTGCGATGAAACGAATCCAGAGTCAGATGAATCGAATCTCTACCTTACTGATTCATCGTCGCGAAGAAGTCCTCGTTGGTCTTGGAATCCTTCATCTTGTCGAGCAGGAATTCCATCGAGTCCACGGTGCCCATCTGCATCAGGATCCGGCGCAGGACCCACATCTTGCTGAGCTGTTCCTTGTCGACCAGCAGTTCTTCCTTGCGGGTACCCGACTTGCCAACATCGAGCGCCGGGAAGATGCGCTTGTCCGCCACCTTGCGGTCGAGGACGATTTCCGAGTTACCGGCGCCGTGGGCCTGACGCTGGCTGATCGTGAATTCGAAGCGAACGGTGAGGAAGCGTTCATCCCGCTGAACGAGCAGTCGCGCTGGGGCATCTTTGGCCTCGGACGCTATACGGTTGATTCCTTTATCTACGAAGCCAGCGCCCGAATCGACAGCCAGAAGAACGAAACAGACGACCTCAGCTTCGCGGGTAACAGCTACAGTGAGACAGAGACCACGTTCTCTGCCGCGTTCACCGGTATTTACGAAGTCAGTGAGACCACGAGTTTCGGCATTCACCTCGCACGATCAGAACGCGCACCGACACCGGAAGAGTTGTTCTCAAACGGCTTCCACGCGGCGACCAATGCGGTCGAAATCGGGGGCATCAACCTGGATACCGAAGCCGCTCTGTCGCCC
>CAYOSE010000137.1:0-4186 GCA_964406535.1 uncultured Sphingomonadaceae bacterium | reverse complement strand
CAATCTTTAGAGTTGGCGAGGTAGTCGCAGTAGAGGGACGCGAGGTAAAGGTCGGCTTCGAGATGCTGAAGGCATTGGGCCTCAGGACGCGCGGCGTGCGCGTCGTCTCCTCCCCCTCCTGCTCGCGGCAGGGATTCGACGTGATCCGCACGGTCGAGGCGCTCGAGGCACGGCTGGAGCATATCAAGACGCCGATGAGCCTCTCGGTGCTCGGCTGCGTGGTCAATGGCCCGGGCGAAGCGCGCGAGACTGATATCGGCATTACCGGCGGCGGCGCGGGCAAGCACATGGTCTACCTCTCGGGCGTGACCGACCACCATGTGGCTGATGCCGACATGCTCGACCATATCGTCGCGCTGGTCGAGGAAAAGGCCGCTGCGATCGAGGCGGGCAGCGCCACGGCGTTCGATCCGCATGCCGAGGCGGCAGAGTAGCGCGCAACGGCCTGCCGCATTTCCGTCCGGCGCTTTACCCCCCGTTAGGGCTAGGGGCGTATTTTCGGCGATGCCATGAACACCCGTATCGCCATGTCCAGCCTGATGCTCGTCGTCGGCGCGGTGGTCCTCGCCGTGCCGGTGATGAAGGGCACCGAGCAGATCGAGGCGACCGTGGCCGAGACCGACACGCCGGTCGCCGCCGCGAAACGCAACCCGTGGAGCAAGGATAACGGAGCCGGCACGGTACCTGCCACGGCTCCCGCCAGCGCCCCGACCATTGCGCCCGCGCAGGTCAGCCTCGCGCAAGAAACCTCCAGCTGGGGCCGGCAGGTGACGCTGTACCGCTATCCCGACGGCCATTTCTACGCCGATGTCGTCGTCGACGGACAGCAATTGCACATGCTCGTCGACACCGGCGCATCGGTAATCGCGCTGACTGGCGCGGATGCACAGCGGCTCGGCGTCAGCTGGAACAGCTTCGAACTGTCGACCATAGGCCAGGGGGCGAGCGGCCCGGTCGAGGGCGTCGGCACGAAACTGCGCCGTGTCGCACTGGGCGGCATTGAGACCCGCGATGTCACCGCCGTGGTAATTCCCGAGGGGCTGCATGTCTCGCTGCTCGGCCAGTCCTTCCTCACCGAGCTCGGCAGGGTCGAGATTACCGGTGACCGCATGGTCATCGGCGACTGAGCGGCGCGCGGACCGACGGATGACCGCCCCGCGCTTCCTGCCGCAACGCTGGCGCCAGAACGGGGTGCTGTCCGTCCATGCCGAGGCGATCGCCGGGATTCTCGAAACCCCGCCGCTCAGGCCGCGGGCCGACGGGCTGGTGCTGTTCGCCAGCATCGGCAGCGCCACCCTGCTGCCCGCAATGGTTGCGCTCAAGTCGCTCTGGCGGCCCTTGCAGCGTGGGCGCGTGGCCCTGCTCGACAATGGCAGCCTGACCGCCGAGGACCGTGCTGTCCTGGCCCATCATTTCGCCGATCCGGAGATCCTGCGCGCCGATGCGGTGCAGCTCGGCACATTCCCTGCCGGGCAGGGCTGGGAGAGCCTGCTGACCATGCTCGAACGGCGCGGCGGAGAGTACTGGCTGCGCGTGGCGCATGACTGCGTGACGCTGGGCGATGTGCCCGAGGTCGGCGGCGCGATCGGCGCCAACCGCAGCCTCGCCGACATCGCGGCGGAAGCGTATGCCGAGCAGCCCCTGCCCTTCGCCGAGGCCTTCCACAGCGACCTGCCGAATATTGACCGGTGGCGTTACCTTGATGCGGGAGGCGGGCTGACGGGGCTGGCGGCCGGACAGGGCGGACGCGCCATTGCCGAGGCGGCGCTGGCGCTGCTGCCCAAACCCGGCCCCGACCTGACCGTAAGCAAGGTCGCCCGCCGCGCGACGGGCTTTATCGTCGCCAACGAAACCGCCCCGGTGTGCCTGCCGCGCGCGCTCTATCACAGCTGGCAGGAGAGCGAGGACTGGCGCGTGGGGCCTACCGTCCTGCGCTTTACCCGGCCGGGCGCCCGCGCCGAAGCCTGGGCGGAAGCCAGCCGCGCGGCGATCGCCCTGCTCGCTGGCTGACAAGGCACGCAAAGTCGCGTGACGGGGAGATAAGCCGCGCCTAAGGCGGCCCCATGGCACCCCGCAGCGTCCTTTACCCGTTTCTCGTGACGCTGCTGGCGGTGGCGGCGCTCAGCCTGATGGATGTGTTCATGAAGACCGCCTCGCTGGCGGTCGGGGCGTTTAGCGCACTGCTGATCCGTTCGTGGGTGAGTAGCGGGCTGATGCTGCCGCTGTACCTTGCGCGCGGCGGGCGCTGGCCGGGGCCTGCGGCGCGGCGCGTCCACCTGATCCGCGGGGTGGTGAGCACCGGCATGGCGCTGACCTTCTTCTCCGCGCTCGTTCACCTGCCCGTGGCCGAGGCCATCGCGCTGTCCTTCATCGCCCCGATCATCGCGCTGGCGCTGGCCGCGCTGCTGCTCAAGGAACGGATCGGCCGCTCGGCCATCTCTGCCGCGCTGCTGGGGCTGGTCGGGGTCGGCGTGATCGTCAGCAGCAGGCTGGGCAGCGACGGCATGGCCAGCGACAGCACGCTCGGCGTCGGGCTGATCCTCGTCTCGGCGTTCCTCTATGCCTGGAATCTGGTGCTGCAACGCCAGCAGGCGCTGCTGGCCCGGCCAGTCGAGATCGGCACCGCGCAGAACCTGATCATCGGGGTGCTGCTGCTGGGCGGCGCGCCCTTTTTCCTCAATATCCCGGACGATGCCGATACCTGGCAGGCGATCCTGGCCGGGTCGCTGCTCTCGCTCACCGGGGCGATGCTGGTCGGCTGGGCCTATGCGAGGGCCGAGGCGCAGGTACTGGTCCCGGTCGAATATTCCGGCTTCGTCTGGTCGGCGCTGTTCGGCTGGCTGCTGCTGGAGGAGACCGTGTCGCTGACCACCGTCGCGGGCGCGGCGCTGATCGTGGTCGCCTGCTGGATCGCTGCTCCGCGCAAGGCGCCCGAGCAGATCGTCACCTGATTCGCGCCCGCTGCGGGGCCTGCCTGGACTCTGTTTCAGTTTCACTGAAACGATTGCGGTGCCGACCCACTCTCCATCCCAGCCTCCCGACAGGGTAAGCTTTGGGAGGTCGGCCCCCTCAGCGAAAACGTCCCCCGGAGGTTTTCGTTATCTTCGGGACGGGAGTGGGCTGGTGCCGCTTCCACGTCAGTGGAATACACTCTAGCCGCCCGGCGCGGCGACATTGGCCTGCTGCTGCACCTCTTCCTCGTCACCCGAACTGAACAGGCCCCAGATATAGCCCATCGAAGAGCCGACGAAAGCTGCCACGCCCAGCGCCAGCGCCATCGAGATAATGCCCAGCGCCGGACGTCTGCGGGTCGTCGTGCCAATGCCCATTTCTCGTCCTCCGTGGCCCGAACCGTGTCCTACAAAAGGCCAGTGGCCTTGACTGTAAAGCGCCAAACGCGCAGGTCGCCCCCGATACCGGTCGTGCGGGCGCATTTCCCCGGTCGGATTCGCACCATAAACCCTTCTGGCAAAGGACGGCAATTACATGACGCAGGTCGGTTCGAACTCCCTCGCAACGCGCAGCACCATGAGCGTGGGCGGCAAGGATTACGCCTATTATTCGCTCGCCAAGGCCGGCGAAACCGTTGGCGACGTTTCGAAGCTCCCCTTCAGCATGAAGGTGCTGCTCGAAAACCTGCTGCGCTTCGAGGATGAGGGCTTCACCGTCGGCAAGGAGCATATCCAGGCGATCGCCGACTGGCTGAAGAACCCGACCGTGGGCGAGGAAATCCAGTACCGCCCGGCGCGCGTGCTGCTGCAGGACTTCACCGGCGTCCCCTGCGTGGTCGACCTGGCCGCGATGCGCGATGCGATCAGCGCGCTGGGTGGCGATACCGCCAAGATCAACCCGCAGGTGCCCGTGAACCTCGTCATCGACCACTCGGTCATGGTCGACGAATTCGGCCACCCCAAGGCGTTCGAGAAGAACATGGAGCTCGAATATGCCCGCAATGCCGAGCGTTACGACTTCCTGAAGTGGGGCGCCAAGAGCCTCGAAAACTTCTACGCCGTGCCCCCGGGCACCGGCATCTGCCACCAGGTGAACCTGGAAAACATCGCCCAGGGCATCTGGTCGAGCAAGGACCAGAACGGCGAAATGGTCGCCTATCCCGACACCTGCGTCGGCACGGACAGCCACACCACCATGATCAACGGCCTGGGCGTGCTCGGCTGGGGCGTGGGCG
>CAYOSE010000136.1:0-4328 GCA_964406535.1 uncultured Sphingomonadaceae bacterium | reverse complement strand
GCGTCTCCGTCTTGATGTCGAACACCATCGCCGAATAGGTCTCGACCGAGCCGATGCCGTAGAGGCACGAAACGCTCGCGACGATCACCACGTCGTCGCGTTCGAGCAGCGCGCGGGTGGCCGAGTGACGCATCCGGTCGATCGCCTCGTTCACGCTCGACTCTTTCTCGATGTAAGTGTCCGAGCGGGGCACGTAGGCTTCGGGCTGGTAGTAGTCGTAATAGCTGACGAAGTACTCGACCGCGTTTTCGGGGAAAAAGCTCTTGAACTCGCCATAGAGCTGCGCGGCGAGGATCTTGTTGGGCGCGAGCACCAGGGCAGGGCGCTGCAGCGTCTCGACCACCTTGGCCATGGTGAAGGTCTTGCCGCTGCCGGTGACGCCCAGCAGCACCTGTGTCTGCTCGCCGTCTTGGGCGGCCTCGACCAGTTCGGCGATAGCGGTGGGCTGGTCGCCCGCAGGCTCGTAATCGGAGACGAGCGTGAACGGCTGCTGCTCGGCGGATTTTTCAGGCCGCGCGGGCTTGTGCGGCGTAAACTCGCCGGATGTGTCGGGCTCTTCCAGTCCGCGTCTGATTATGAGTTCGGCCATGGGCCGATTTATGGGGAACAAAAGGCGGACATGCAATGCGCGGCGGGCGCAGTTTGGTGGCCGGGGGGCAAAAACTTTACCCATCGGTGCTATTCCGTGGCGGGGTAGCAGGTGAGGGCCGGATGATGGTTCACGGATCAAAGGTGACAGTGGCGCTGGTTGCGCTGGGCATGCTGGCGGGGTGCTTTGGCGACAATCCGGACAATATCCCCGAATACGGCGAATGGCAGATGGTCCGCAAACTTGACAGCATGACTATTGACGGCATCGCCTTCGCTCGCAGCGACATCCCGCCCGAAATGCTGAAGATGGAAGGGACCGAAACGCGGTGCGGCGAGCCGACCTATACCGACCGCTCGTGGCAGGCGAAGGACGTGAAGGCCCGCACCAGGGGCATGTGCGAGCTGGAAGCCTATGACAATACCGGGACCAGCGCCTCGCTGGCGGGGCAGTGCGAGATTGTCGGGCCGGACGTCACCTATCGCCCGAAGATGACCGGGACCTCGACCATCGGCGCGCAGAGCACGCGTGATGTCGTGATCATGGAAGGCACGATCACTATCCCGAACGACAACTCGCCCCATGTCCTGAAGGTTATCGCCGTGCAGGAGGGAACGCGCGTCGGCGACTGCTGAGCCACGAAATCGCCCGGCATCTTTAAACTGCCGGCATGCATGGTGATCGCGCACGGCCTCTGTTATGGCTGCCAACGCACTCAGCTTCCGGGAGATTTCACCATGCGCGCGTCCCGCAAAATTCCTGCCCTTCTGGCCCTGTCCGCCTCGCTGGCGCTGGCTGCCTGTGGCGATTCAGGCGGCGCCGATGCCGATGGCGATGGCGAGATCACCCAGGCCGAAGTCATTGCCGAGATGGCCGATGGCCCGGCGGTCAGGATGCGCCCTGGCCAGTGGGAACAGACCTTCGAGTTCACCGAGGTCGACATTCCCGGCATGCCCGCAGAGGCAAAGGAGATGATGCAGCGGCAGATGGGCAGCAGCTTTACCACCAAGGCCTGCCTGACCGAGGCGGATGTCGAACAGCCCGACCCCGAATTCTTCGGTGGCCAGCAGAATGACGACTGCACCTATGACAAGTTCGAACGTTCGGGCGACACGATGGAAATGGCCATGACCTGCGAGGCCGGGAATGGCGGCGTCACCACCATCGCCATGACCGGGACCTTCGGCGAGGACGAATATTCGATGGAGATGGACAACAAGGTCTCCGGCACGCCGATGGGCGACATGACCATGAAGGGCAAGATGACCGCCCGCCGGCTGGGCGACTGTCCGTAGGTCGTTCGCAGATTGTCCTGTGGCGCTCGGGGAAACGACGGTGCGTTCAGGCGTTCATCGTGCAATAAGACAGTTTTGTTACGCTGGTCCATAAAGCTGGACATGCAGCGGCACCTGTTTGCACGGTAGGGCAATGGCACAGATCGCTTTCAGGACGGATAGTTTCGGCCATTCGATGGCCTCGGGCGCGCGGGCGCTGCGCGATGCGCTGAAACAGCGCCTGCCGCTGCTGCGCCGGAGTGCGCCGGAGCATGCCCACAAGCCTTCGGTCAGGCTGTTCCTCGCCGAAACCGCTTCCGTGGCCGAGCCGGTGCTGCGCCGTCTGCGACCGCCGATCCCGATCGAACCGGCCGTTCGCAAGCGCGTGGTCATCATCCTGCCCGGCTTCGCCACCCACCCCAAGCGCATGGCCTATATGGCGGGCCAGCTTGAGCGGGCGGGGCACACGGTCAAGCGCTGGGGGCTGGGCTACAACTTCGGCCCCACGCCGGAGAATTTCGACCTGCTGGGCAAGCGCGTGTGTGACGTCAGCGCCCGTTATGGCGAAGAAGTGGTACTGGTCGGCTGGAGCCTCGGCGGGATTCTCGCGCGCGAGATTGCCAAGCGCCACCCGGACTGCGTCGCCAAGGTCATCACCATGGGCTCGCCTTTCAGCCACAGCCCCTATTCGAACAATATGTGGCGCACTTACGAGCTGATTACCGGCCATCCGGTCGATCATCCGCCGGTCGAGGCTGACATTGCCGCCAAGCCCCCGGTCGAGACCGTGGCTTTGTGGAGCCCGCGCGACGGCATCATCTCCGCGCGCAGCGCCTGCGGCTGCGCCGGGGAGCGCGACCGGGCGGTGGCGCTGCGCTGCACGCATATGGGCTTTTCCAACTCGGCAGAGGCCATTCTTGCGGTCGCGCGGGAACTCGATAGCGATTAAGGCGCTCTTTATGCGACAGTAGGGCTTGGAAGGGCGAAACATTCGTGCCATGCTGCGATGCAACACTGGGGACGTATGGGCGCCGACAAGCAGCCGAATTTCGATGAAATGCACGCGGCTGACGGCTCCGTGCGACCTGCCTATGCCGGTTACCAGGAATGGTTGTCCGAACAGGACAGTGCCTGGATGCACCGCAAGGGGTTCGAGGCCGAGAGCTTCTTTCGCCGCACGGGTATCACCTTCAACGTCTATGGCGAGGATGACGCCGAAGAGCGGCTGATCCCGTTCGACCTCGTCCCGCGCATCGTTACCGGTAATGAATGGCGCCGCCTCTCGCGCGGGATCGAGCAACGGGTGCGGGCGCTCAATGCGCTGATCCACGACCTCTATCATCGGCAGGAGATCATTCGCTCGGGCCGCCTGCCCGAACGGCTGTTCCGCGACAATTCGGCGTGGCTGGCGCAGATGGTCGGCTTTACCCCACCGGGCGGGGTCTACACCCATATTGTCGGGGTCGATCTGGTGCGGACCGGGCCGGACGAGTTCCTCGTGCTCGAAGACAATGCGCGTACGCCTTCGGGCGTCAGCTACATGCTGGAAAACCGCGAGACGATGATGGCGATGTTCCCCGAGCTGTTCAGCCGGATGAATGTGCGCCCCGTCTCCGACTATCCGCGCTGGCTGGCGAACAGTCTGGCAGCCTGCGCGCCCGAGGGCGTCCGGGGCAAGCCGCGGCTGGCGGTGCTGACACCGGGTATCTTCAACTCCGCCTATTTCGAACATGCTTTCCTCGCCGACCAGATGGGGGCCGAACTGGTCGAGGGCAGCGATTTGCGCGTCGTCGATGGCAAGGTGCAGATGCGGACGACGATGGGCTATCGCCCGATCGACGTGCTCTATCGCCGGGTCGATGATGACTACCTCGATCCGCTCAGCTTCAATTCCGACAGTGTTTTGGGCGTACCGGGCATCATGGATGTCTACCGCGCCGGGAACATCACCATCGCCAATGCGCCGGGGGCGGGCGTCGCCGACGACAAGGCGATCTATTCCTTCATGCCCGAGATCGTCGAGTTCTATACCGGCGAGAAGCCGCTGCTGAACAATGTCGAGACGTGGCGCTGCGCCGATCCGGATAGCCTGAAATACGTGCTCGACAACCTCGATGAGCTGGTCGTCAAGGAGGTCCACGGCTCGGGCGGCTACGGCATGCTGATCGGCCCGACCGCCTCGAAGAAGGACATCGCGAAGTTCCGCGCCAAGCTGACCGAGAAACCGGAAAACTACATCGCCCAGCCGACCCTGTCGCTGTCGACCTGCCCGATCTTCACCAGGAAGGGACTGGCCCCGCGCCATGTCGATCTCAGGCCCTTCGTGCTCTGTTCGCCCAACGGGATCGAGATCACGCCGGGCGGTCTGACGCGGGTGGCGTTGAAGAAGGGGTCGCTGGTGGTCAATTCCAGCCAGGGCGGCGGGACCAAGGACAGCTGGGTGCTAGACGACTGATGGCGGAGCG
>CAYOSE010000135.1:0-4353 GCA_964406535.1 uncultured Sphingomonadaceae bacterium | reverse complement strand
CAGGTGAAGTCATAGGCGACATCATAGGTGTTGTTGCTGCCATGATCGAAGTTCAGATCGGTCAGGCGACCCGCTGCGTCATAGGCATACTCCATGTCGGCAGCGTTATATTCATTCTGCTGCTCCGACAGGCGGCCCTGGTTGTCAAAGTGCCAGCGCACGGCCCATTGATTGGCAGGATTGCGCAGCTCGTCGGGTCGCCCGAGCGGATCGTAGAGATAGTCGAACGTGTTGCTGTCGGGATAGGTCAGCCCGTCGAGCCGCCCTGCGGCATCATAGGTGTAGGAGAAGGTCCGGCTGACCCCATCCATATTGTTGGAGCTCGAGACCAGCTGGCCAAGTGCATTCCAGGTGTTGGAGATGCCCTCCTCGGTCGAACAGGCGGTCGAGTCCTTGGCGCAATCGAAATAGGCATATTCGAGATTGCCCAGCAGGTCATAACCGTAGAATATGTCGCGGCGATGCGTCGCATCAAAGCTGTCGGACGGTCGATCGACCTCGGTGATCCTGTTGAGGTTATCGAATGTGAAGTAGGTCTCTTTGCCGGCGCGATTGCGAACACCCTCGACCCGTCCAGCGGAGTCGAAGTAGACGCGGTCGTTATCAGATGAGTTGGCATCACCAGTTGTGGTCGGGTCCGGATACCATGTTTTGACGTGCCGCCCATGGACATCGTAAACGTAATTGGTCTTGTTGCCCTCGGCATCCTTGACCCAGTTGACCTGGCCTGACCCAGCGTGATTATTCGCAGTGTACCATGTGACTTCTTGCGTGACCTGCTGGAGGCTCGTGTCGACGCCAGAGCGGATCTTCCTAAGCCGACCCTGGTTGTCATAAGTTCTCATTGTGATCCGGTCGGGTCCGGCGCTGCCTGCGGTCATCGCATCGCAGGCATCGCTGGGGAGCGTCGTGGTGGTCAGCGGCGCGTTCATCCGCAGCGCTGTGCAGGTCAGGCGGCTCGACGTGTCATAGCCATATTGCGTGACGCTATATTGGGTCGTGCCGCTGGTCGCGATGTGGCGCACGACATCGGGGCGACGGTAAGCGTCATATTCGGTGTCGACGCGCTGATCGACGGTAAAGCCTGACAAGGTGGTTCCGGTTACCGTCCCGCTCTCGCGGCGCGTCACCAGGCCATTGGTGTAGGTGATCTTCGAGGCAAGGCGCGGCTGCGAGCCGCCGCCATCGGGATCGGCGCTGATCGTGCCGATCGGTCGCCAGTAAGCGTCATAATCGTAATAGACCGTATCGCTCGTACCCGAGATCGGACCATCGACACTCAACACCTGGCCCACATCGTTATAGGTAAACGCTGTCGTCGAAGAGGAGGCACCGGTGCCCAGTTCGCTGGTCACCGAGACCGGCAGCAGATTGGGCTGTGTGCTGTTCGAATAGGCGATTGCGTTCACCTGTTCGTTGACCGTGCCTGCACAGGTCGCGGCCGTGCGGCAGATGGTCGTCTCATCGAGCAGCGAGATCGGACCGGCCAGCGTCACGAGCGTGCCCGAGGAGTTCTTCGCCTTGGCGTAATAGTCAGAATAGACATAATTGGTGGTGGCGCGTGGCTGACCCGTTCCTGCAGCCGGCAGCTCAACCTTGGTCAGCTGACCGGTTGAGTTGTCCCAGGTGTAATTGGTGACATGTCCTGCCGCATCGGTCGTCGTGGTCGGCTTGTTGCAGCTGGCACTGTAGGTGCAGCTTGCCGCATAGGTCGCGCTGGTCGTGATCGCATTGGTACCGTTCCGGTCGAGGCGCGTAACCAACTCAACATTGCCACGATCATCATACTCGTAATTCACCGAGGTCCCATTGGGCGAGGTCACCGTCTTGACCAGATCCACCGGACAGTTCGTGTCGCTCGTTGTGCAATAGTCCCACGTCGTCACCAAATTGCCCGCAGTGACACTGGTGACCAGGCTGCTGCTATCATACGCCGTCGTCACGGTGCCGGAGTCCGGATTGGTCATCGTCGTCGAGCCGGACGCATAAGAATAGGACCAAGTTCCATCGTTTAGGATGACGTCATCGACCTTGTCGTTGACGTCATAGCTGATCTGGGTCGTATCCGATGTAGCGCCAGGCAGGCGGATATTGGTCAACTTGCCACTGGTGTCGTAAGTGTATTGCGTCACCGCGCCGGACGGTGACGTAACGTCGCCCCTTATACCATCGCTGTAGGTGACTTCGGGCCAATCGCCGGTAAGGCTGCAGGAGGTGGCGTCGGGGTCGCAATATTCAACTGCTGCATTAATAGCAGTGGCTTTTGTCAACCGCGCCCATGCAATTGTTGCCATCGGCGAATCTATTGTGTCGGTTGCGTAATTAAATTTGATCAAAAAGCCGGTGTTTGAGGAAATCGCACTGAGCCGGGACAACGTATAGCTCGTGCCTCCTCGGATCGACCAGATATCCTGATGCCAATGTAAAGTGATCTTCACACCATCCGGGTACGTAATGTCCTGCCCACGCCCCACGCTTGTATCCTGCCAGCCATTTGAATAGGCGGTCGAGTAGAAGGTGATCACCACGCCTTGGCCGGACGTGAATGTGTAAGTGTAGCCCGATAAAGTCAGCGAGGATCCATCCTCGAAGTCAGGCTCGTAGACGCTGCCAACCTTCGTAAAGGTGACTGAGCGCCCGCCGAACGACACAATCGGATAGGCATCGCTGCCGCTCATCGTCGGCACTTCCGCAATACGCCAGCCGCCATTCACATATTGGCGCGTGAAGGTCAGCCCACGGTGGTCGCTCGGTCCGATCGAGAGATCGGTCGAGCTCGTAACGTAGTCGCCGCTCGTTACCTCGACGCCGCGTGCATCGACATTCAAGGGTTGAGGCGGGGCGGCAGTCTGTGCGGCAGCGGGTGTGGCGATAAAGCCAAGCACGGCCGCATTCGCCAAAAGCGTTGCCTTGAGCGTCGAGCGCGAAATGGCCTCGCAACGAGGCTGGGCGCTAAGCGATGTTGCAGCCATGGTCATAGTCCGGCCTCCTGGCTTGCGTCATTTGCCGCTCTTGCTTCCAGTCGCTCGGCCAAGGCCAATGTCGCAGCGTGCGAGGGCTTCGCATCCGGCCGTGCCGAAGGGGTGAGCAGGATCCGCCCAGTTTGTTCGAATGCGCTGAGATCGACCACGATGTCTGCCAAGCCGGACATACCGCCTCGGCCGGCAGCACGGGACAGCTCGCCGGTCATGTCCTCACGTAGGATCGAGCCTGCTTCCCCTTGCGAAAGCAGGAACAGGCGCGGCCTGCTGAAGCGAGTCATCAAAACGGCCACCGCGCCGCTTTTGCTATAGGTGGCGACTTCAAAGCTTTCGGCAGTCCCGAGCGTGAAACCTTGCCCTTGGCAGCTGGCTGAGACCGTGATCAGGTCATCGGAGAGAGAGTTTCGCGGAACCGCCAGGCCCTCCTTGGCGGCCAGCTCCTCCATCGAGAAAACGACGCACAATGCATCGCCTTCGCCTTTTGTGTTGGCATCAAGGCGTTCAAGCAAATCGCTGGAGGCTTGCTCCGCACCCAATACGGCCACTCCGGCCTGTGCGAGAGCTGGTGAGGTAGTGAGAGCCGTGCCGATAAGCATCAGCGCTGCTGCGCTTAGGTGCTTGGCCACGCCGGTCGTGATCACGCCTGTACTCGCTGCTCGCATGTCCGTCCCTTTTGGTTGTCGAACGCCGGCCAGGTCCCGTCAGACGAGGGCGAACGCCATCGCCTTCCGGACCGCGATGGCCGGAGGTCTCAAATCTGCACCTGTCCTTGTTGTTATCCACGCCGCTGAACGCGGCGCGCGCGTCCCTAGGCGGCTAGCCCTGCGTCACGCAGGTCGCCTGTGTTCCCGATGAATTTGAATCGAACTCGACCCTGTTGCCGGCTTCGTCATAGCAATAGTTGCGGGTCTGGTTGTTGTTGACCGAACCGGTGTTCTTGATCTTCACCACGCGCCCCAGCGCGTCATAGGTATAGGTCTTGGTCTCGGCGGCCTGCAACGGCAGCGCGATAGCTGCCGAAATAACCGGTCCAGCAGCCGCTACGGAAAGAAGGGCAAGCGAGGCACAAAGTACCGAAGAACGTTTTGCCATCAAACTTGCTCCTTCGTCTGACTGATCTGCCAGCAAGCTTCCAAACGCGGTCCAATCCGTCAATCAGGTGGAACCACATAGCGTCGCGCACCGCGCCGTATTAAGTATTGCAGACCGCAGGAATCCGCGCTCCGGAGGTGCAGAATATTTTTTTGAGCATCCGCATCAAACCACGCAAATGTGACCGAAAATCCACCCGTTCATGGCCGGCAAGCTTGGGCGGTGCTGGCCTGCCCCATTAAGGTGGTCCACCGGTTATGTTAGAGTTCCGGCGGTTGTG
>CAYOSE010000134.1:0-4366 GCA_964406535.1 uncultured Sphingomonadaceae bacterium | reverse complement strand
GTCACGATCGGCGTCAAGCTGATCGCGCCGATCGCGATGGATGAGGGCCTGCGCTTCGCGATCCGCGAAGGTGGCCGCACCGTCGGTTCGGGGGTTGTCAGCAAGATCACGAAGTAATATAGGCGCGCGCACGGCGGGGGATTCGTCCCCCGCCACTGCAATTCAATGAGGGCCGCCCCTCGCCGAGATATTCGGTTGGGTGGGGCGGTTCTTTGTTTTTTGGAAGTCTGGCCGACGGCCTGGCTTCTTGGCTCTTTCGCATCGGTGTAGGTAATGGAAGCTCAGAATATCCGTATTCGTCTCAAGGCGTTCGATCATCGCGTTCTCGACCAGGCTACTGGTGAGATTGCCGACACGGCGCGTCGGACGGGTGCGCTCATTCGTGGCCCCATTCCCCTGCCGACGCGTATCGAAAAGTTCACCGTGAACCGCGGTCCGCACATCGACAAGAAGTCGCGGGAGCAGTTCGAGGTACGCACCTATAAGCGGCTGCTCGACATCGTGCAGCCGAACGCCCAGACGGTCGACGCGCTGATGAAGCTCGACCTGGCCGCTGGCGTGAACGTCGAGATCAAGCTGGCCTGACGCGATAGCGGCAGGGCAGCGCAGCCCCAGCGCAGGCTGGGGCCTCCTTCCACCGGGTTAGACCTGGTGGCGGGAGATCCCAGCTTCCGCTGGGATGACGATATTGGAAGATACCGCCGGACTTGTCCGGGCCGCGTCTCCCGTCTCGCCTTTCCCTTTGGGGGCAGGCACTCAGCCCGGACGGGGCGACGCATGACATCAACGGGCTGAACACGCCTTTCGGGATGGTCCCGGCAGGCCTCTGTTGAGGAGTTTTGATCATGCGTACTGGCGTGATCGCGAAGAAAGTCGGGATGACCCGCCTGTTCCAGGAAGATGGCCGGCACGTGCCGGTCACCGTTCTGGCGCTCGAAGGCTGTCAGGTTACCGCACACCGCACGGCCGATCGCGACGGCTATTATTCGGTTCAGGTCGGGGCTGGCGAAGCCAAGCACAAGAACGTCAACAAGCCGCAGCGCGAAGCTTTCGCCAAGGCTGAAGTCGGTCTGAAGCAGAAGGTCGCCGAGTTCCGCGTCGAAGACGAAGCGGGCCTGCTGCCCGTGGGCTCGCACATTTCCGCCGAGCATTTCATTGCCGGCCAGAAGGTCGACATCACCGGCCACACGCAGGGCAAGGGCTTTGCCGGCGCGATGAAGCGCTGGGGCTTCGGCGGTCTGCGCGCGACGCACGGTGTCTCGATCTCGCACCGTTCGCACGGTTCGACCGGTAACCGCCAGGACCCGGGCAAGGTCTTCAAGAACAAGAAGATGGCCGGCCACATGGGCGACCGTCAGCGCACCCAGCAGAACCTCGAAGTCGTGCGGACCGACGCCGACCGCGGTCTGATCTTCGTGCGCGGCTCGGTGCCGGGCTCGAAGAATGGCTGGCTGCTGATCCGTGACGCGGTCAAGCTGCCGATGCCCGAAGAGGCGCCGTTCCCCGGTGCCATCCTCGAGAAGAAGAGCACCGCTCCCGAGCACGAGGAAGCACCCGCCGGCATGGTCGAAGGCGCTGCCGAGCACGAAGTGCACGAGCAGGTCGATGCCGAGCACCAGGCTGAGCTCCTCAAGGAGCAGCAGGCTGGCGCCGGTGACGATGTCACCCCCGCCGCTGGCGAAGAGAACACCACCGACGGCGCCGCCGACGGTGAGAGCAAGGAGTCCTGATCGTGAAGGTCAAGGTCCAGAATATCGACGGCAAGGCCGCCGGTGACGTCGAGCTCAACGATGCCGTGTTCGGCGTCGAGCCGCGTGCCGACATCCTGCACCGCGTCGTGACGTGGCAGCTTGAAAACCGCCGTGGCACCGCCCGCCCGACGCGTGAGCGTTCGGACGTGGCCCGCACCGGCAAGAAGTGGGGCCGTCAGAAGGGGTCGGGTGGCGCTCGCCATGGCGACCGTGCGGCGCCGATCTTCATCGGCGGTGGTAAGGCTCATGGTGCGCGCAAGCGTGACTTCGAGCCCTCGCTGAACAAGAAGATCCGTGCTCTTGGCCTGAAGATGGCGCTGTCGAGCAAGGCGAAGGATGGCCTTGTGGTCATCGACTCGCTGGAACTCAGCGACGCCAAGACCAAGGCGCTCAAGAGCCAGATCGACAAGAATGGCTGGGCCGGCAAGATCCTCGTGATCGACGGCGAGGCCGTGGCCGACAGCTTCGCCAAGGCCGCTGGTAACCTCCCGGGCGTCAACGTGCTCCCGGCGATCGGTGCCAATGTCTACGACATCCTCAACCACGACACGCTGGTCCTGACCAAGGACGCGGTCGCCAAGCTGGAGGCGCGCTTCAATGGCTAAGAAAGACGCAATTGACGCCCGTCACTACGACGTGATCCTGGCGCCGCACATCACCGAGAAGTCGACCCTGCTGTCCGAGAACAACGCGGTTGTCTTCAAGGTGGTGAACGACGCGACCAAGCCGCAGATCAAGGCGGCGGTCGAGGCGCTGTTCGACGTGAAGGTCGAAGGCGTGAACACGATCGTGGCCAAGGGCAAGACGAAGCGCTGGAAGGGCAAGCCCTACAAGCGCGTTGACTCCAAGAAGGCGATTGTCACGCTGGCCGACGGCCAGTCGATCGACATCACCGAGGGTGTGAGCTGATCCGATGGCACTGAAGAACTACAACCCGACAAGCCCCGCCCGTCGCGGCCTGGTCCTGGTCGACAAGTCGGCGCTGCACAAGGGCAGCCCGGTCAAGTCGCTGACCCGTGGCAAGACGAAGACCGGTGGCCGGAACAACAAGGGCCACGTGACCTCGCGCGGCAAGGGCGGCGGTCACAAGCAGAAGTATCGCATCGTCGACTTCAAGCGTCGCAAGTGGGACGTCGAAGGCACCGTGGAGCGGATCGAATACGATCCCAACCGCACCGCCTTCATCGCGCTCATCAAGTATGCCGACGGCGAACTGGCCTATATCCTCGCGCCGAACCGCGTTGCCGCTGGCGACAAGGTGATCGCGGGTGAGCGGACCGACACCAAGCCGGGCAATGCGATGCCGCTGGGCAACATGCCGGTTGGTACGATCTGCCACAATGTCGAGATGAAGCCGGGCAAGGGCGGCCAGATCGCCCGTTCGGCCGGCACCTATGTCCAGCTCGTCGGTCGTGACCGCGGCATGGTCATCGTGCGTCTGAACTCGGGTGAGCAGCGTTACCTGCCATCGGCCTGCATGGGCACGGTCGGTGCGGTGTCGAACCCCGACAACCAGAACCAGAACTTCGGCAAGGCCGGGCGCAAGCGCTGGATGGGCGTCAAGCCGCTCACCCGCGGCGTTGCCAAGAACCCCGTCGACCACCCGCATGGTGGTGGTGAGGGCAAGACCAGCGGTGGCCGTCACCCCGTGACGCCGACCGGCAAGCCGACCAAGGGTGCGCGCACCCGCAAGAACAAGCAGACGGACAAGATGATCATCCGTTCGCGTCACGCGAAGAAGAAGAGGTAAGCGACGATGGCACGTTCCGTCTGGAAAGGTCCGTTCGTAGATCTGCACCTTCTCAAGAAGGCGCAGGAGGCACAGGACGCCAACTCCACCAAGCCGATCAAGACCTGGTCGCGCCGTTCCACGGTGCTGCCCGACTTCGTCGGCCTGACCTTCAACGTCTATAACGGACAGAAGTTCATTCCCGTCTCGGTCAACGAGGAAATGGTCGGCCACAAGCTCGGCGAGTTCGCGCCTACGCGCAGCTTCCCGGGTCACGCCGCCGACAAGAAGGGCAAGCGCTGATGGGCAAGGCAAAATCTCCCCGCCGGGTGGCAGAGAACGAGGCGCTGGCCGTGGGCACGACTATTCGTGGCTCGGCGCAGAAGCTCAATCTCGTTGCGGCCCTGATCCGCGGCAAGAAGGCCGAAGAGGCGATGAACATCCTCTCTTTCTCGAAGCGCGCCATGGCGCGTGACGCGAAGAAGGTGCTCGCCTCGGCCATCGCCAATGCCGAGAACAACCACGACCTCGACGTCGACGCGCTCGTCGTCGCCGAGGCCAGCGTCGGCAAGTCGATCACCATGAAGCGTTTCGCCACGCGCGGTCGCGGCAAGTCGACCCGCATCCTGAAGCCGTTCAGCCGGCTGCGGATCGTCGTGCGCGAGCAAGAGGAGGCCTGAGATGGGTCATAAGAGCAATCCGATCGGCCTGCGCCTGCAGATCAACCGTACCTGGGACAGCCGCTGGTATGCCGAGGGCGCTGACTACAGCCAGCTGCTCAAGGAAGACATCGAGATCCGCAAATACATCATCGAGACCCTGCCGCAGGCGGCGATCTCGAAGGTGGTGATCGAGCGTCCGGCCAAGCTGTGCCGCATCTCGATCT
>CAYOSE010000133.1:0-4381 GCA_964406535.1 uncultured Sphingomonadaceae bacterium | reverse complement strand
AGCGTTACAGTGACGCTCGGGACCGACCTGCCTCTGGCGCGCGGCGTGATGATTGAGGAAACCAGACGATGGGTCTGATTCAGGAGCTCGAGGCGGAAGCCATCGGCGCACTCAGCGAGGGGAAAGACATCCCCGAATTCCGTGCCGGCGACACCGTGCGTGTCGGCGTGAAGGTGGTCGAGGGTACGCGTACCCGTGTCCAGAACTATGAAGGTGTGTGCATCGCCCGCTCGAACCGTGGCATGGGCAGCAATTTCACCGTCCGCAAGATCAGCTTCGGCGAAGGTGTGGAGCGTGTCTTCCCGCTGTACTCGCCGAACATCGACTCGATTACTGTCGTTCGTCGCGGCGTCGTGCGCCGTGCGAAGCTGTACTATCTGCGTGGCCGCACCGGTAAGCGTGCGCGTATTGCAGAACGGCGTGACAATACCGGCCAGTAAGGGCTGTCTCTATTTAGTGGGGGGATCCTCCTCACGACAAAAAGGGCGGCTCCCCATCTCGGGAAGCCGCCCTTTTCGTATGTCGAGTATCGAGCGGACGAGGCGGCGGGGACCAGGGATGCCCGTGTGACCGCCTGCTTCGATCAAAATGCGCGCCGACAGTTAATTCCGGACTAACGACTATGGTTAATTCGAAATTACTGGCCCCCGGCGGAGCGATTTCGGATTGCATGGGCGCACTGCCTCGCTAGGCAGCGATCCCACGAGAATACAGGGAAAAGACGACATGGGTTACAAGGTTGCAGTGGTCGGGGCGACGGGTAATGTCGGGCGCGAAATGCTCGCCATTCTGGCCGAGCGCGAATTCCCGATGGACGAGGTCGCGGCGGTCGCCTCCTCGCGCAGCCAGGGCACCGAGATCGAGCTGGGCGACACCGGTAAGATGCTCAAGTGCAAGAGCCTCGAGCATTTCGACTTCTCCGGCTACGATATCGCGCTGTTCGCGGCCGGTAGTGGCCCGACGAAGGAATATGCGCCCAAGGCGGCGGCGGCAGGCTGCGTGGTGATCGACAATTCCTCGCTCTACCGCATGGACCCCGACGTGCCGCTGATCGTGCCCGAGGTGAACCCCGAGGCGATCGATGGCTATACCAAGCGCAACATCATCGCCAATCCCAACTGCTCGACTGCGCAGATGGTCGTGGCGCTGAAGCCTCTCCACGATGCCGCGACGATCAAGCGTATCGTCGTCTCGACCTACCAGTCGGTGTCGGGCGCGGGCAAGGCGGGCATGGACGAGCTGTTCGAGCAGAGCCGCAACATCTTTGTCGGCGATCCCGCCGAGCCGGTGAAGTTCACCAAGCAGATCGCCTTTAACGTCATCCCGCATATCGACGTGTTCATGGATGACGGCTCGACCAAGGAAGAATGGAAGATGGTGGTCGAGACCAAGAAGATCCTCGACCCGAAGATCAAGCTCAACGCCACCTGCGTGCGCGTGCCGGTCTTCGTCGGCCATTCCGAGGCGATCAATATCGAGTTCGAGAACGAACTCAGTGCCGAGCAGGCGATGGAAATCCTGCGCGAGGCGCCGGGCATCATGCTGGTCGACAAGCGCGAGGACGGCGGATACGTCACCCCGATCGAATGCGTCGGCGACGGCGCGACCTATATCAGCCGCGTGCGCGACGACCCAACGGTCGACAACGGTCTGGTGCTGTGGTGCGTTTCGGACAACCTTCGCAAGGGCGCGGCGCTCAATGCGGTGCAGATCGCCGAACTGCTCGGTCGTCGGCACCTGAAGAAAGGCTGATAGATGCGACGCTCTCTTTCCCTGCTTGGCATTGCGGCACTGATCGTCGCCGGGTGTTCGCAAGGGGAGGCGGGCGACGCACCGCCGCCGCAGCCCGACACGCTAGTCGAGGTCGACAAGCTGAAGCATCTGGTCGACCTGCAGGCCGTCGGCCTTGCCGTGCCGCCGCAGGGCGGTGACGAGCAGCTCGACGTACCCTTCGGGTCGCGCCGCGCGGCTGCGGAAGCGACGCTGGCCGGTGTGCTCGGCGAGGTGCTCGAGAGCGGCGCCAATGCCGAATGCCCGGCAGGCCCGGTCGAGAGCACCAGCTATGAAGGGCTGACGCTCAACTACCAGGAAGACGCCTTTGCCGGGTGGATGGCCGAGGCGCCCTACCTGCCGCCCGAGACGCGCGCGGAATTGCTCGGGCAGGACGGGATCGCGCTGGTCGAGGACAGCACGCTGGGCGAGGAATTCGTCATCGGCGACCCTGCGGGCCTGTCGATCTCCGGGCTGTTCGACGGGGCGGGCGACGATGCCCGCGTCATCCGCATGTGGGCCGGGGTGAACTGCATCTTTCGCTAGGTGTCGCGTTCGCCAAATGCGGCCAAAGCGCTGGCGTGGCTGTCAGCGCCCTTGTCGCTTCCGATGCATCAGCAGTGCGAGCGGCGAGGTCAGCAGGGTCAGCCACATCATCGCCCAGAAATCGTTGACATAGGCGATCATCGCCGCCTCGCGGTTCACTATGCCGTCGGCAAAGCTGAGGATCGCCCCGCCGAATTGCTGGTAGCGGTCGAGCGCGGAGACGTCGATCACGCCGGTGCTGCTGCCGGTGAGGTGCCCGCCCAGCTCCTCGTGCGCGGCCTGAATGTTTTTTACGACCAAGGCCGTCAGCACGGATATGCCCAGCGAAGATCCGATCGAGCGGAACAGGTTGAGCGTGCTCGAGGCATCCGTCCGCAGGCGCGGTGCCAGCGTCAGGAAGGCGGTGATGTTGAGCGGAATGAAGATAAGGCCGATGCCCAGGCCCTGCACCAGCCCGGAGATGGCGACATGGTGCGGCTCGATCTCGACCGTCCAGCCCGCCATCATGCCGAGCGACCCGGCGGCGATCAGGAAGCCTGCGCCGACCAGCACCCGCGCATCGAAGCCCAGCCGGACTAATGTGCTGGCAACCTGCATGCTCGCCATGACGCCGATGCCGCGCATCGCCATCAGCAAGCCGGTCTCCACCACGCCATACCCCATGATGTTCTGCAGCAGCGGTGGCAGCAGGGCGAGGCTGGCGAACAGGATGATGCCCATCATGAAGCTGAGCAACAGCGCGGTAACGAGGTTCAGATCCCTGAACATGGCCCGGTCGAACAACGGGTGCTCGGCGGTCGCCAGATGGAGGACGGCGACCCAGGCCGCGCTGATCGAGATGCCGAGATAGATCCAGATTTCGCCCGCATCGAACCAGTCGAGCCGGGGCCCCCGGTCGAGCATCAGCTGGAGTGCGACCAGCGCCACCCCGATATAGAGGAACCCGCGCAGGTCGAACGGGCGGTCATGCCGCTCGGTATGCGGCAGCTGCATCCACATCAGCGTCAGGGCAATCGCGCCCAGCGGCAGGTTGACGAAGAACACCCAGCGCCAGTTCAAATACTCGGTCAGCAGGCCGCCGACGACTGGTCCCAGCACGGGCCCCATGACCACGCCAATGCCCCAGATCGCCATGATCTGCGCGCGCTTGCTGGGCCTGGTCGCATCGATCATCGAGGACTGGCTGAGCGGTGCGATGAAGGCCCCGGCAATGCCCTGCAGGCCGCGGAACAGCACCATCTCTTCCAGGTTTTGCGCCATGCCGCAGGCCATCGAAGCGACCACGAAGCCGCTGACCGACCACAGGAACAGCCGCCGCTGGCCGAACCGTCCGGCGAGCCAGCCAGTTGCCGGCATCGCGACCGCCGAGGTGATGATGTAGCTCGTCAGGATCCAGGTAACCTCGTCCGCCGAGGCCCCCAGCGTGGTCTGCATATGCGGGATCGCGACAATGGTGATGGTCGTGTCGAGCAGCTGGACCATCATCGCCAGCATCACGCCCAGCACCAGCAGCGGGTAGGACTTGGCGACGATTTCCGGCTCGTCGCGCAGGGCAGCGCTGTCTGCCGGTTGTGCAGCGCTGGCCATGCCGCTTAGTCCTCCGCGCGGTCCGTGTAGACCGTGACGACGCTGGACAGCCCGGCGATCAGTTCGCGCGGGCTTGGTTCGTCCAGCGCGATCCTTACCGGCACACGCTGGGTGACCTTGACCCAGTTGCTGCCGGAGTTCTGCGCCGGGAGGATCGAGAACTCGGAATTGGTCCCGGCCCCGATCGAATCCACATGCGCCTTCAGCTCGACACCGGGATAGGCATCGAAAGTAACCTTGGCGGGCTGGCCCACCTGCATGTCGGCAAGGTCGGTTTCCTTGAAGTTCGCCTCGACATAGCTGCTGCGCGTTGCGAGCAGCGTCACCACGGGCACGTTGGCGATGACCTGCTGGCCGGGCTGCAACCGTTCGGTCTGGCCCACGCGGCCCGCCATGGGAGCGCGTACTTCGGTGCGCGAAAGATCGAGCTCGGCGGCCTGCCGCCGCGCCGACGCGGCGGCCACGCGCGGATCCTGCC
>CAYOSE010000132.1:0-4602 GCA_964406535.1 uncultured Sphingomonadaceae bacterium | reverse complement strand
GCTGGGTTCAGAACGTCGCGAGACAGTTTGGTCCCTATCTGCCGTGGGCGTCGATTGTTGAGAGGAGTTGCCCCTAGTACGAGAGGACCGGGGTGAACATACCTCTGGTGTACCTGTCATCGCGCCAGCGGTGCAGCAGGGTAGCTATGTATGGACGGGATAACCGCTGAAAGCATCTAAGCGGGAAGCCTCCCTCAAGATAAGCAATCATCGAACCGTGATAGACCATCACGTTGATAGGCCGGGTGTGGAAGCGCAGTAATGTGTGGAGCTAACCGGTCCTAATAGTTCTTTTCGCGCTTGTTGGATCTGCACCATCAATGTCAGGCCTGTGGCTTTTGCCACCGGCGGCATTGTGGAGGAATTCACTCAAGCCGGATGACGCTGACAACACTTTGACCCTGAAAAGGGTGCATCGATTTAAAACCTTGTGACGCCCGCCTGCTTCATTGCTTGGTGGTCATAGCGTCTGTGACCCACCCGATCCCATCTCGAACTCGGCCGTGAAACCAGATAGCGCCGATGGTACTATGTCTTAAGGCATGGAAGAGTAGGTCGCCGCCAGGCATTGCAGCTTGTGGAAGCGCGGGCAAACCCATTCACTTGTCAAAGGGCTACCCTTAATGGGCTAGCCCTTTTGGCGTCTCTGGGCCTTGCGCCTCGGAGCCCACTCTTTCCAGAGTCATGATCTGGGGAGATGGCCGATCGAAACCTAGGTTTCGCAAGGCCGACCGGCCGCCGCGCGGTTAGCGTGGTAGCCAAGCGAGCCGGATGGCTCGCGTCCGGCGCGATAAGGCGCCAGAAAATGCTGACGCGGGATGGAGCAGTCCGGTAGCTCGTCAGGCTCATAACCTGAAGGTCGTTGGTTCAAATCCAACCCCCGCAACCAAGCAGAGGGTCCCGAGAGGGGCCCTTTTTTCATTTTGGGCGGGCGTTTGGATTGGCGCTACGGTCGCGCGCAGGCGGGGCTCGTCGGCAAGGGTGCAGCAGGCGGCATCACGGAACCCGTCTGGCGCTCCCCTTGTGATTTCGCCATGAGGCCGAGACGTACGGCCCAACACCAGGAAAGACGGATCCCATGCCATGCCCAATGTGAAGCTGTTCGTTGATCCGAGAACTCCAAATGCGGCCGCCTTGCCCGAGCGGCTGACGGCGCTGCGCGACATGATTATCGCACACCTCGATGTGCCGGTGTCGGCCAGCCAGATTGCCATCGTTGAAGCTGTCGGCGTGCTGGATCAGCCCGCGATCAACGTTGAACTGCGGATCCTGCCCGGCCCTGCGCGCACCCGCGCGGCGCTGACGGAACTCGCGGAGGCCTTCCGTAGTCAGGTGCAGCAAGTGTGCGACGTTGCGGTCGCCGTCCGCATCGACCAGCTCGATCCGGAAACCTATGTCGCGCTGAAGTAGTCGGCAGAGTACGCGTTGGTAGTGGTCACCGACAATACCGGCAACGGGCATGTCGGCTTCGGCGCTCTTTCCACGCCGTTTCGTGAGGGCGGCACCGTGACGGCGGGCAATGCCTCGGGGGTCAATGACGGGGCAGCAGCGGTCATCCTTGCGTCGGAGGCAGCTATGCGGGCGCATCGTCTGCCCCCCCATCGCCTGGGTCATGGCGGGCGCGCGGATCACGGGCACGGCCGCGCTCGAACTGGCAGCAGGTGGCGGGCGCTATGCGCTGGCCGGTATGTGCGTCGGTGTGGGGCAGGGGATCGCGATCGCGCTGGAGAATATAGCCGCGGCTGAGAAGCCTCGCTCATCCCCCGTGGGTCAGGCCACCCTGGCGTTCGTCTGTGCGTGCGACGTCTGGGCCAGCAGCGCGGCGATTTCGGTGACCGGCATTGGCCGGGAGACGAGGTAGCCCTGCACCTCCTGGCAGCCTTCGCGGACCAGCCGGTCCAACTGCTCCTGCGTTTCGACGCCCTCGGCGACCACCGCCGTGTTCAGCCCGGCCGACATGTGGAACACCGAGCGGATGACGTGCCAGGTGCGTTCGTCCGTGGCCTGAATGAACCGGCGGTCGAGCTTGATCGTGTCGAAGCGGAACCGGGTCAAATAGCTGAGCGACGAATAACCCGTCCCGAAATCGTCGAGCGCGACCCTGACGCCCAGCGCGCGGATCTCCGACAGCATGCGGACCGCCAGCTCATCATCGTCGATCAGCACGCTTTCCGTGATTTCCAGCTCCAGCTTCTGCGGGGCGAGGCCCGAGTGCATCAGCGCGGCGACGATCGTGGCCTTCAGGTCCGGGGCCTGGAATTGCCGGGCGCTGACATTGACGCTGACCGCTGCGCCGCGAAGGTGCTGGACGGCGGTGCGACAGGCTTCCTCGATCACCCACGCGCCGATCGGGATGATCAGGCCGGAATCCTCGGCGATAGAAATGAAATCGTCGGGCGCGATCAGGCGGTCGCCATGCCGCCAGCGGACCAGCGCCTCGAAGCTGGCGACCTCGCCCGTGGCGACGTCGATGCGCGGCTGGTAATGCAGTTCCAGTTCGCCGCGCTCGCAGGCCAGCGTCAAGTCGCCTTCCAGTTCCTCGCGCAGGCGCAACATCTTGCCCATTTCCGGACGGTAGAGGCTGTAGCCGTTCCGGCCGCGCTGCTTCTGCGCGTACAGCGCCAGGTCGGCATTTCTGATCAGGCCCTCGGCGGTCTGCGAATCCTCCGGCGCGATGGCAAGTCCGATGCTGACGCGCGGATGGATCGTCGTGCCGGTCGGCAGCGTCAGCGGCTCGCCGACTTTCTGGATGATCCGAAAAGCCAGGTCGAGCGCCTGATTGGGGAAGGTGATATTGGTGTAGATGATCGCGAACTCGTCGCCGCCCAGCCGGGCGACGGTGTCGCAGCCACGCACACTGCTCAGCAGCCGCTCGGCGAGGGCCGCCAGCAACATGTCGCCGGAGGGATGGCCGTGCAGGTCGTTGACGCTCTTGAAGCGGTCGACGTCGATCAGCAGCAGCGCTGTCATCCCGCCGGTCGTGATATGCGCGAGCGCGTCGTTCAGCCGCCGGTTGAACAATTCGCGGTTGGGCAGGTCGGTCAGCGGGTCATGCAGTGCGAGGTGATAGATGCGCCGCTGCGCCTCCTCCCGCTCGCGCATGTCGGTCATCCGGAGCACGGTGACGCGGTGCTGGTCGAGCACCATCTCGCGGAACCGCAGCTCGACCGGGATCAGCTCGCCATCGTCGTTGCGGACCATCGCCCGGCGGATGATGTCATCCCCGGCTTCCAGCCAGCCGGCCATCTGGTCCCCGCTTTCGGGATCGATCAGTTCCTCCGGCCCGCGACCGATTAGCGCCTCGGGCGTGCTCGCATAGAGCATGGCGGCGGCTGCATTGACTGAGTGCACGCGCCGGTCGTGGAGCAGGATAATCGCCTCCGAACTCACGTCGCCAAAGGCAACCATGCGCTGTTCCTCGTCCGCATCGCGTGCCCGTTGCAGCTCGATGAAGCGCTCGGCCTCGGCATGCTGGAGCTTGTCCATCAGCCCGTTCAGCGTGGTGGTCAGGTGCTCGTTCTCGTCGCCTTCCTCCACCTGCAGCCGGTGGTTCGGGTTCGGTTCGGAATGCGCGAGCATCTCCAGCGCGGCCTGAATATGATCGGTGCCCAGCCGCGCGCCATGCTCGGCGACATTGAGGCCCGCCTCTTCCCCGTCCGCACTGACCCGCAGCACCACGAAGGGCCGAATGCAGGCGATCAGGACGAGGCCGAGCCCGAAGGCGAGGGCGAAATTGACCAGGCTGCCGGTTGCCTGCACCAGCAGCTGGACGATCCGCGAACCGGCGGGCAGCAGCTCGACCGGGGCGAGCAGCGCCAGTCCCAGCGTGCCGACGATGCCGGCAATGGCGTGCACGCCGACCGCGCCGACCGCATCGTCGATGCGAAAGCGCGTTTCGAGGATGTGGTTGGCTCCGTTGGCGCACAGCCCGCCCAGCGCGCCCAGCAGGATCGCGGCGCCCGGGCCGACCAGGTGGCAGCCCGCCGTGATCGCGACCAGCCCGCCGACCAGCCCGTTGATCGAGCGTTCGGGCAACATGGCCCCGCGAAACCACATCAGGCCATAGCCGGCGACCCCGCCCGCCGCACCGGCGAGGATGGTGTTGAGGATGATCCCCGGAACGGCAGCCGTTGCCCCCAGCGTGGAGCCGCCGTTGAAGCCGATCCAGCCGACGAACAGGAACAGCGCCCCGCCAGATGCCAGCACGGCGCTGTGCCCGCCCATCCGCATGGGCGGGCCATCCTTGAAGCGGCCTCTGCGCGGGCCCAGCAACAGGCAGGCGGCGAGTGCGAACCACCCGCCAGTCGCGTGGACCACCGTGGACCCGGCGAAATCGACGAAGCCGATATTGGCCAGGAACGCCCCTTCGGCAGGGGCGAGGGCATTGCCCCAGGCCCAGCGGGCGAACAGCGGATAGATGACGGCGGCGAAGACGACGCTCAGCGTCACATAGGCGCGCAGCTTCATGCGCTCGGCCACAGCACCCGAAACGATCGTCGCCGCCGTGCCGCAGAACATCACCTGGAAGACGAAGAAGGTCGTCACCTCCGCCCCGGCCAGGCCGTCGAGCAAGACGAAGCCCAGGTCGCTGCCGAGCGGCAG
>CAYOSE010000131.1:0-4786 GCA_964406535.1 uncultured Sphingomonadaceae bacterium | reverse complement strand
TTTCCTCGGAGATGGAGCGCGCCCCCGCCGGAACCGGCGTGGCGCTGGGCGTCGGGCTCGCTGTCGCACTTGCGCTCGCGGTCGCGCTCACGGTCGGCTGGGCCACGGGGGCGTCACCGTCCCGGCAGCCGGAAACTGCCAATCCGGCCAGCAGGCCGAGCAAAATGCAGCATTTCCTTCCCATCATCGCGCACGGCCTTCCCAAATGCGAAGCGAACGGGCAAGCGGATTCTCATGCCCATAGCATCAGACCTTATCCAGCCGGATCGCGGACAGGACGCGATCGACATCCACCTCGTCAGCAAGGCGGGCTTCGAGGCCTTTGCCAAGGGGCTGAGCGGGCCACAGCGCGCTGCGCTGGCAGCGCAGAAGTTCACCGGCGGCGGCTACGAGACCGCCATCGTGCCCGCCGATTCGAAGGATGGGGCCAAAGGCGGCGCGGGCTGGTTCGCGGTCGGCGGCGTCGCCGATGCCGAGGATCTGTCGAGCTGGTGCATGGCCAAGCTGGCCGAGAGCTTGCCCGCGGGCACCTACCGCCGCGCCGGGGGTGAACCGGGACCGGCCCTGCACGGCTGGCAGGCCGCGCAATACCGCTTCGCCCGCTACAAGCAGGAGGACGAGCCCGAGGGCCCGCGCATCCTGCTGACGAACGAGGTGGGGGCGATCGACCTGGCGCTGGCCGAGGCACAGGGCGTCGCACTGGTGCGCGACCTCGTCAACACGCCCGCCGAGGACATGGGCCCCGCCGCGCTGGAGGCCGAGGCAGAAAAGCTCGCCAAGGCGCATGGCGCGAAGCTCTCCGTCGTGCGCGGCGATGCGCTGGCGACGGGCTTTCCCATGGTCCACGCGGTCGGGCGGGCCGCGGCGCGCGAGCATGCGCCGCGCCTGATCGAGCTCAACTGGGGCGACGACAAGCACCCGCGCCTGGCCATTGTCGGCAAGGGCGTGACCTTCGATTCGGGCGGGCTCGACATCAAGCCGTCCGCCGGCATGCTGCTGATGAAAAAGGACATGGGCGGCGGCGCCCATGCGCTGGCGCTGGCGGGCCTCATCATGCAGACCGGCATGAAGGTACGCCTGCAATGCCTGGTCCCGGCGGTCGAGAACGCGATTGCGGGCAATTCCTTCCGCCCCGGCGACGTGCTGGCCACGCGCAAGGGAATGTCGGTCGAGATCGGCAATACCGATGCCGAGGGGCGGCTGATCCTCGCCGACGCGCTGACCTATGCCAGCGAGAGCGACCCCGAGCTGATTATCGACTTCGCCACTTTGACCGGCGCGGCGCGCGTTGCGCTCGGCCCCGACCTGCCCGGCCTGTTCACCCGTGAGGATGCAACGGCAGAGGCGCTGCTGGCGGCGGGCAAGGCGCAAGACGATCCCGCCTGGCGCCTGCCGCTGCATGGCGGCTATGCCGAGATGCTCAAATCCGACATTGCCGACGTTAACAACGCCCCGCCGGGCGGCATGGCCGGGGCCAGTATCGCGGCGCTGTTCCTCGACAAGTTCGTCGGCGAGAAGCTCGACTGGGCCCATTTCGACACCTTCGCCTGGCGCCCCGCCCCCAAGCCGGGGCGGCCGAAGGGCGGCGCGGCGCTGGGGCTCAGGGCCGCGTTCCACATGGTGCGCGGTCGCTTTGGCGGGGGCTGATACTGTTGAGTGACTTGCCGACCGCGTGGCCGGTGTCTATCGGCCCTGCATGACGATGACAGGCAAGAGCGGAGAGGCCGGGCCAACGATCAGGCCAACGAAAGAGCCGGTGGCGGGCAGCCACAGGCACGGTTCCTATGCGCTGGCCGGACCGGTCGCGCGTCCCGACCCGCTGACCACACCCCTGCGCGGCGATATCGCCCATATCGGCCTCGCCGGTCGCTATTTCGTGCCGCATTACGCCGTGCCCCAGCCGCGCAGCGTGATGCCCGGCGGCGCGCCGCTGCTGGTCGCGCCCGACGCCGAAGCGGAAGAAATCTGCGTGCTGATGGAAGGCGACAGTTTCGAACTGCTCGACATTACCGGGCAATGGGCCTGGGGCTGCCTCTCGCTGGAGGGCCCGGTCGGCTATGTCCATATCGACCTGCTCGAACCGGTGAGCGGTGATGGCGCATAAGGTCTTTATCGACGGCGCGGCCGGGACGACCGGGCTGGAAATCGCCGACCGGCTGGCAACACGTCCCGAGTTCACAATGCTGGTGCTCGGCGACGATGCGCGCAAGGACGCCGACGCCCGCCGCGCTGCCCTGAACGAGGCGGACTTCGCCATCCTCTGCCTGCCCGACGACGCAGCGCGCGAAGCGGTGGTGCTGGCTCTGGGATCTGCCGTGCGGATTATCGATGCCTCGACCGCGCATCGGGTTGCGCTGAACTGGACCTATGGTTTCCCCGAGCTGGTCGGGGCAGAGACGGTTGCCAATGCCAAACGCGTTTCAAATCCCGGCTGCTATCCGACCGGCTTCCTCGGGCTGCTCGCCCCGCTGGTGCGCGCCGGGCTGCTGCCCCCCGACTGGCCCTACACCTGCAACGCGGTGTCCGGCTATTCCGGCGGCGGCAAGGCGCTGATCGCGCGATACGAGGACGACCACGACATCGCCTGGCAAGGCTATGCACTGGGCCTCGGCCACAAGCATGTCCGCGAAATGCAGACTCATGCCGGCCTGTACGTGCCACCGCTCTTCACGCCCGCCGTGATCCCCGCGCATCGTGGGATGGTGGTCGAGATACCGCTGCAACTGGCCGCAATGCCCGGCGCGGTATCGCCGGATGCTCTGCGCGAGGAACTTGCTCGTTTCTACGCGGGCAGCGCCATCGTGACCGTGCGCGACGAGCAGCCCGACGAGTTGTTGCTGCGCGGCTCGACTCCGGCCAGCGACCGGCTCGACCTTTATGTGTTCGGCGCCGCCAACGGGTCGCAGGCGCGGCTGGTGGCGGTGCTCGACAATCTCGGCAAGGGTGCGAGCGGCGCCGCCGTGCAGTCGCTCAACCTGATGGCAGGCCTGCCGCAAGAGGCCGGGCTGGCCCTGTAATTCGCTTTTCCGCTTTCGCGGAAGCGGCTCCGGCCGACCCAAAAAAAAGGAACCAAGGCATGCTCGTTTTTTGGGCATCGACTGCCTGTGAAATAATCAATTCGTGCGGCTGGGAAGCCGATTTCGAAATCTTGCGCGAAATATGGCCGCGCCCTTGCAAATCCTGCGATTTACGCTCTTTCGGAAGGCCCACCGATTGGCTACGCCTGTGTCCGAAGGCTTGGCACGATTCTTGTAGACAAGGCCTGCGGTCGGACATCTTGCGGCATGGGGGTTCTTGCCGCGGTCTGGCCAGGGGTCGCGTCGACAGGGTGGCCATCGGACAGGTGCCGGGCCGGACACTCCAATGGCCCGGCGCGACCAGGGCTCACGGCAAAAAGCCGGAAAGGGAAACGTGAAAAGGATCGAAGCGATCATCAAGCCCTTCAAGCTGGACGAGGTGAAGGAGGCGCTGCACGAAACCGGCGTTTCCGGCATCACCGTGACCGAGGCCAAGGGCTTCGGCCGGCAGAAGGGCCATACCGAGCTTTATCGCGGCGCCGAATATGTCGTCGATTTCCTCCCCAAGGTGAAACTCGAAGTCATCGTCTCCGACGCGCAGGCCGGCAAGGTCGTGGAAGCGATCGCCTCGGCCGCCAAGACCGGCCGCATCGGAGACGGCAAGATCTTCGTCAGCCCGATCGAATCCGCCCTGCGGATCCGCACCGGCGAGCAGGACGACGCCGCCATCTGACATTTTACGGCCGACGGGTCCGGCCACAACGCCAATTGGTTCACAAGGTCATTCGATCAAGGAAGGAAAGACCATGCCGAGTGCAAAAGAAATCGTAAAACGGATCAAGGACGAGGAGATCGAGTGGGTCGACGTCCGCTTCACCGATCCCAAGGGCAAGTGGCAGCACCTGTCCATGTGCGCCAGCGTGATCGACGAGGACGCGCTTGAGGAAGGCCTGATGTTCGACGGCTCCTCGATCGAGGGCTGGAAGGACATCAACGAGTCCGACATGATCCTGAAGCCCGACCTCGATGCCTGCTATGTCGATCCGTTCAGCGCCACCCCGATGCTGATCCTGTTCTGCGACATCGTGGAACCGGCTGATGGCTCGCTCTATTCGCGTGACCCGCGTTCGACCGCCAAGCGCGCCGCCGACTTCGTCAAGTCGATGGGCCTGGGCGACAAGGTCTTTGTCGGTCCGGAACCCGAATTCTTCATGTTCGACGATGTCCGCTTCGAAAACGGCTATGCCGGCGCGGGCTACGCCATCGACGATATCGAGCTGCCGACCAACACCGGCAAGGAATACGAGACCGGCAACCTGGGCCACCGCCCGCGTGCCAAAGGCGGCTACTTCCCCGTCCCGCCGGTCGACCCGGTGATGGATATCCGCGCCGAAATGGTCACGACGATGATGGAAATGGGCCTACCCATGGACAAGCAGCACCACGAAGTGGCCGCTGCCCAGCACGAGCTCGGCCTGACCTTCGGTGAACTGGTCGAAACCTGCGACCGCATCCAGATCTACAAGTATGTCGTGCAGCAGGTCGCCAATGCCTATGGCAAGACGGCGACCTTCATGCCCAAGCCGATCAAGGACGATAACGGTTCGGGCATGCACACCCACATGTCGATCTGGGACGGCAAGACCAACACCTTCGCGGGTGACGGCTATGCCGGCCTGTCGGAAACCTGCCTGTACTTCATCGGCGGCGTCATCAAGCACGCCAAGGCGATCAACGCCTTCTCGAACGCGACCACGAACAGCTACAAG
>CAYOSE010000130.1:0-4873 GCA_964406535.1 uncultured Sphingomonadaceae bacterium | reverse complement strand
CGAACGGTGGCTCATCACGCAGGTATAGCCCGCGCGGTGAGCCATATCGACGGCCTCCAGCGACTCAGTCAGCGAACCGATCTGGTTCACCTTGACCAGCAGCGAGTTCGCCAGCCCCTTGTCGATGCCCATCCGCAGGCGTTCCGGATTGGTGACAAACAGGTCGTCACCGACCAGCTGCACCTTGCCACCGATGGCCTCGGTCAGCAGCCCCCAGCCTTCGAGGTCGTCCTCGCTCATGCCGTCCTCGATCGACAGGATCGGATAGTCGGCACACAGCTGCGCGAGATAGTCGGCCATCTGCGCGCCGGTGAGCAACTTGCCCTCGCCCGAAATCTCGTACTTGCCGCCCTTGAAGAACTCGGTCGAGGCACAGTCGAGCGCTAGCACCACGTCCTCGCCCGGCTTGAAGCCGGCTTCCGAGATCGAGGCCATGATGAAGTCCAGCGCGTCGCGGGTCGAGGCCAGGTTCGGCGCAAAGCCGCCCTCGTCACCGACCGAGGTCGCCATGCCCTTCTGCGACAGGCCCTTCTTGAGCGTGTGGAAGATCTCCGCCCCCCAGCGAACGGCGTCGGCCATGGTCGGCGCACCGACCGGCATGACCATGAATTCCTGGATGTCGATCGGGTTGTCGGCATGCTCGCCGCCATTGATGATATTCATCATCGGAACCGGCAGGACATGCGCGGAAACGCCGCCGATATAGGCATAGAGCGGCAGGCCGCGCGCATTCGCAGCCGCTTTCGCTACTGCCATGCTGGTGCCGAGGATGGCGTTGGCACCGAGTTTCGCCTTGTTCGGCGTTCCGTCGAGCGCGACCATCGCCATGTCGATATCGCGCTGGTCTTCGGCATCGAGGCCGAGGATCGCGTCGGAGATCGCACCGTTCACTTCTGCGACGGCCTTGAGCACACCCTTGCCCATGTAGCGGGACTTGTCGCCATCGCGCAGCTCAACCGCCTCATGCGCGCCGGTCGAGGCACCGGAAGGCACGGCGGCGCGGCCGAAGCTGCCGTCTTCGAGCAGCACGTCCACCTCCACGGTCGGGTTGCCCCGGCTATCGAGAATTTCGCGTGCGGTGATGTCGATGATTGCGGTCATATGCTCTCGGGCCCTTGGTCAGCGATATTGATCGGCGATAGTGTTGTAATCTGATAACACACCCATATATTGGATGTGCATCAAGTGCGGGCGCCTCACTATGCCGCGGAACATTGCGGCGCAAGTCGCGTTCGGTTTGAGAACAGGTCGTAGATGAACTCTGCGACCGCTTGTGTTAAATTGGGTCAATCCGGGGACTTCCGGGCAAGGGGTGACAAATTATGCCAGCCAAATCCACGACCAAAACTACCGCTGCGGCCGAGCCCGCGGCGAAGGAAGAGGCAAAGTCGCATTTCAGCGCGGCTGTCGAAGAGGCCAAGGCGGGCGCTGCGGCGCTCGGCGAGGAAGCCAAAACCCGCGCTGGTGCCTACAAGGATCAGGCCAAGGTCAAGGGCGGCGATTTCGCCACCGAAGCGAAGACCAAGGCCGGCGAACTGGCGGTCGAGGGCAAGGCGAAAGCGTCCGAGGCGCTGTCCGGCCTGTCGAAACTGATCGACGACAATGCCTCCTACATCGATGACAAGGTTGGCGCGAAATACGGCGATTACGCCCGTTCGGCCTCTCGCTCGATCAAGGGCACGGCGGACACGATCGATTCCAAGAGTGTTGAGGAACTGGGCGAGGATGCGCGCGAAGCGATCCGCAAGAGCCCGGCCACGGCCGTAGGTATCGCCGCTGTCGCCGGCTTCATGCTGGCCCGCCTGTTCCGCAGGTAAGCGCGCTTGCCCTCCCCGACCGAGGACGGCCCTGAGCCATTCCCCGGCGCCGATGACCAGCCTTCCCCCTCCGGTTCGACCGGAGGGGACGGTGCGGCATCCGGCGACAGGGGCGATACGCGCTCGCTGTTCGAAGACATCGAATATCTGGTCACTGACGCACAGACCTGGATGGACGCGGAAATGTCCTTCCAGAAAAGTCGTGCGGCGCTGGTCGCCAACCGGCTCAAGATCATCGTCGCGGCAGGTGTCGTCGCGGCGCTGCTCGGCATTCTTGCCCTAATCGGGCTGACCGTCGGCCTGATCATCGCGCTGACCCCGCTGATTACGGCATGGGGCGCGACGGCAGCGGTAGTCCTGCTGCTGCTGCTCGTCGCCTGGCTGATGATCAAGCGCGCGGCACTGGCCTGGCAGGACATCCAGTCGGTCAAGGGTACCGAACCGGACCCGAGCGAAACGGAGGACTAGGTGAGCGATCCCTACATGAGACGTTTCGAACAGGACCGGGCGCTGCGCGATGCGGCGAAGGACCTCGTGCAACAGGACCTCGACTTCCTGCGCGGCAACAATGCTGAGCGCGGCGTGGGTGGGCGGATCGCCGACCGGGCCAGATCGGGTGCGAGCAACCTTGCTGGCGAAGCGACCGATTATGCCAGCGACAATCGCGGGACCGTCGCGGCGGGCGTGGCGCTGGCCGGGGCCGCCCTCGCACTGGCGATTTTTCGGCGACCGTTGCTGGAGGCAATCGGCGATTTGATCGGCCTCAACGACCAAGCTGAAATTGAGGGGCAGGAACCCGAAGGGGCTGAACTGCATTCGGATAGTGACGCTGGAATTCAGGGAGACGTGCGATGAACGACATGACCGACACCCCCACCACCCCCGAACGCGAAGCGGTCAAGGACCGCATTGAGGCCGCGCAGGCGCGCAATGAGCAGCGCGGTGCAGCCGATCTTCTCGACACGGTCGGCCAGAAGGCGACCGAGGCCGGCAACAAGGCCGTTGCCTTCGCCAAGGAGCATCCCATCGCCACCGTCGCCGGTGGCATTGCCGTGGGCGTGCTGGTCGCCGCCATGTTCAAGGCGCCGCGCCGCGCCGCCACGCGGACCGGCATGAAGGCTGCCGGTCTGGCCGCCATCGGCAGCGAGATCGCGATGGCCATGGCCAGCCAGTTCCTCGACCAGGCCGAGGCCGCTGGCAAAGTCGGCGCGGAGAAGCTGGGCGACATGAGCGATCACCTTGGTGATTCCGCACGCGCCGCGAAGCGCAGGGCGAGTTTCATGGCGGGCAACGCCAGCGACTCCGCGCGCATTACGGCGCGCGAAGCCGGCAAGACGGTTCGCCGGGCGCTGAAACGATAGTGCAGGCGGGATTGCGGGCAAAAAATCCGTCAGCCTTGCGGTGCGTGGACCGCCAGCGCTTCCGTTAGCGGAATTGACCCTTGCCCCTGCCGCGCATTTTCGTCAGGGCTGTTGTCGAATTCCGCTATTGCGAAAGGCGCCACCACTAATGCAAAAAGATCTCCTTCATCTCGTCATCGGCGGCCGGGTCAAGGACCCGCGCGGTATCGAGTTCCAGGACCTGAAGGACATCCACGTCGTCGGCTTTTATCCCAACATGGAAGAGGCCAAGCATGCCTGGCGCGGCTGGGCCCAGCGCACGGTAGACGATGCGGAAATGAAATACGTCATCGTCCACTTGCACAAGCTGCTTGAGCCCGATCTCGACTGATCGCGACTGAGGTCAGGGCTGGTTGAGACGGATCGTCAGGTCCGTCTCCCGCCCGATCAGATGAATTCTACCTTTTCGATCAGGTAGAAGCGGTCGCCAGAGGGCACCGTCACCTCAACCTCATCACCGACCGACTTGCCGATCAGCGCGCGGCCAAGCGGGGAATCGTAAGAGATACGGCCCTGCTTGGCATCGCTCTCGGTCTGGCCGACAATCTGGTAGGTGGCAGGCTTGTCGTCATCGTCGAGCACGGTCACAGTGGCGCCGAACACCACCCGGTCGCCCGACAGCGTGGTCGGATCGATGATCTGCGCGCGCGTGACCCGGTCCTCGATCTCGGCAATCTGCGCCTCGACCTGACCCTGCCGTTCCTTCGCGGCGTGATATTCGGCGTTCTCTGACAGATCGCCGTGGGCGCGCGCTTCCTCGATCGCATCGACGATGCGCGGCCGTTCGGCGCGCAGCGCCTTGAGGTCGGCAGTCAGCTTCTCATAGCCCTCGGCGAGCATGGGGACTTTTTCCATCGGGAACCCTGTCTATCGCTTCGATCCCGTCAAAACTTCACCCGGCCGCCGGAAAGGCGACCCATATGCGGGTGCAGAATGTCAGGAGGAAAGGTTGTGTTCAGTCAGCTATAATAGTCTTGCAGCGGCCTTACTTCAAGATCGGCGATTTTTACCGAGGCAATCGCCTTGGCGGTGGCCGATGCTGCCGCCGCCGTGGTGAAGATCGGGACCTTTTGCTCAATGGTCGAGGCGCGGATCGACTGGCTGTCCTTGAGGCTCTGCCAGCCCTCGGTCGTGTTGATGACCATGGCGATTTCGCCATCGACGATCTTGTCGACGATATGCGGCCGCCCTTCTGCCACCTTGTTCACTCTTTCGACCGGCACGCCCTCTGCTGCGAGGTAGGCAGCGGTGCCCCCAGTGGCGACAAGCGAGAAGCCCTCACCAGCCAGCTGGCGGGCGGCTTCCAGGATATGCGGTTTGTCGCTTTCCTTGACCGAGACGAACACCGTGCCGCCTGAGGGGAGCACGGTGCCCTGCCCCAGCTGCGCCTTGACCCAGGCGGTCGAGAAATCGGCGTCGATCCCCATGACCTCGCCGGTCGATTTCATTTCCGGCGTCAGCACCGGATCGGACCCGGGGAAGCGGGCGAAGGGGAACACTGCCTCCTTGACCGCCATGTAGTCGAGCTCGCGGCGGAACGGCTCGAAACTGTCGAGCGGTTCGCCCGCCATCACCCGGCTGGCGATCTTGGCGACCGGCTGGCCGATCGCCTTGGCCACGAAGGGCACCGTACGGCTGGCGCGCGGGTTGACCTCG
>CAYOSE010000129.1:0-5119 GCA_964406535.1 uncultured Sphingomonadaceae bacterium | reverse complement strand
CAGCAGGCCGCGCCGCCGCCAGCCGTGCCCGCGCCGCCGCCCGTCGCCGGGTTCCGCGCGCCAGAGATCATGCAAGGCGCGGGGCTGGAGGGCGTGATCCGCCAGAACGAGGCGAGCCTGACTCGCCAGTTCGGGACACCGCGCCTCAATGTCGCGGAGGGCGACATGAAGAAGCTGCAATTCGCCGCGCCCGCCTGCGTACTCGACATCTACCTCTACCCGCTGGCTCCGCAGGCCGCGCCGGTGGCCACCTGGCTGCAGGCTCGCCGCGCCAGCGACGGGCGCGAGGTTGATACACGTGCCTGCATGGCCGCAATTCGGAACGCCCGGTAAATCGAAGGCTTGGGGGTAACCCGAATTTAAGCCTATCGCGGCATAGCGGTGCCATTCAGGAGACCCGCGCCAATGAGCTTCCATTTTGCCGATATTGCCCGTCATGCCGCCAGCGATGGTGCCGTGTCCGAGGCGGAAATCCTCCAGCTGCGCCAGTCCGGCTGGGCCGATGGCCGCATGAGCCGCGAGGAGGCCGAGGCGGTCTTCGCCGCCCAGCACGCGCTGACCGACCCGACCGAGGCGTGGAGCGACTTTTTCGTCGAAGCGATCCGCAATTTCGTGCTCGTCGGCTCCGAGCCGCGAGGGTATGCGAGCGAGGACGAGGCCCGCTGGCTGATCGCGCAGGTCAAGGCCGATGGCCGCGTCTGCTCGATGACCGAGCTCGAGCTGCTGGTGCAGATCATCGAGAAGGCGACGAATGTTCCGCTTTCGCTCAAGGATTACGTGCTCGGCGTGATCGAACATGAGGTGCTGACGGGCACCGGCCCGACCCGCTGCGGCGGCGAGCTGTCGGACACCCATGTCAGTGCCGCCGAGGCGCGCATCATCCGCCGTGTCATCTTCGGCAGTGCAGGTCATCGTCCCGCAGGGGTCAGCCTGGTCGAGGCGGAAATGCTCTACCGCGTGAAGAACGCCACGCTGGGCGCGGAAAACGTGCCTGAATTCAAGACCCTGTTCGTGCAGGGCGTGGGCAACTTCCTGATGGGCCATAGCAGCCCCAACGCCCAGCTGAGCCATGAACGGGCGAAGGAACTGGAAACCTTCATCGCCGACAACAAGGCCGATTTCGGGCGCTTCATGGGCGCGATGGCGCGCTCTGCGCCCAATACCTTCGGCGTGGTGTTCGGTAACAAGGCGCCGCTCGAACCCACGCGCGAGGAACAGGTCGCTGCCGCTGCCGAGGTCACGGGCGTTGAGCGCGAATGGCTCGACGCGCAGATCGCCGCCAATGGCGAGATCGACAGCTATGACCGCGCGCTGCTCGAATTCCTCGCCGAGGAAGCGGGCGAGGCCTGATCAGCTAATGGTCCGGCCCACTCCCCCTCCCGACCTCCCGATAGGGGATATTTTGGGAGGTCGGGAGGGGGAGTGGGCTGGTGCCGATCCCACGTCAGTGGGGAAAAACTAGACCGTAAAGCTCTCGCCGCAGCCGCAAGCCCCCGTGGCATTCGGGTTTTCGAAGGTGAAGCCGGCGGTGAAGTCGTCCTCCACCCAGTCCATCACGCTGCCGACCAGGTAGAGCACGCTGGCACCGTCGATATAGAAGATCCCGCCCGGCGTTGCGATCTTCTCGTCGAAGGCGACCTCTTCGGTGACGTAATCGACCGAATAGGCGAGCCCCGAACAGCCCCGGCGGGGGGTCGACAGCTTGACCCCGATGGCCTCGGCGGGCGCGTTCTCCATCAGCGTGGCGATCCGCGCCTCGGCGGCGGGCGTCAGCGTGACGGCGGCCTTGGGGGCGGGGCGGGTTTTCGTGTCGGTCATAATGCGCTCTCCTGCGCCACTAGACGATTGGTCATATCGCGGAGCGAGAATGGTGCTGCGCGAGAGCCGGCGCGCAGCGGACCTACCAGTCCGTGAGTACCGGAAGCACAGCGCCGTGCTGTTCGCAGCCCGCGAGATGGGCAATCGGTCATCACAGCATCCCCAGTTCGAGACGCGCCTCATCGCTCATCTTGGAGGGATCCCACGGCGGATCCCAGGTGATGACGACTTCGGCATCGCGCACCCCGGCAAGCCCCATGATCCGCGTCTCGATCTCGGCGGGCATGCTCTCGGCAACCGGGCAATGCGGCGTGGTCAGCGTCATGGTGACGGTGACGTCTACATCCTCGGCCACCTCGACATTGTAGATGAGGCCAAGGTCGTAGATGTTGACCGGGATTTCGGGGTCGTAAATGTCCTTCAGCGCCTCGATCACGGCGTCATAGAGCGCGCCGCCCGGCTCCCCGGCGGAGACACCCTCGGGTTTCTGCTGCAGGAACCCTTCGAGATAGTCGCGCTTGCGCTCCAATTTCTCGCCAGCGGATTCCTCTTCCGGAAGAGGCGCGTCGGACACGCGCGCACGCGGCGGCTTTGCATGGGCGCCGACCACCTCCTCGGCGGGCGAGGGAGCCACGACGTAATCCTTGTTTTCGCTCATGTTCTTCTGGTTTTCGTCCATCAACCGAAAATCCTTCTGGTCCGCTCGATGCCGCGCAGCAGCGCCGCCACATCGCTCTCGTCCGAATAGATGCCGAAGCTTGCCCGCGCCGTGGCCGTCACCCCCAGGTGCGCCATCAAGGGCTGCGCGCAATGGTGGCCGGCGCGAATGGCGACGCCTTCTTCGTCCAATATGGTGCCGAGGTCGTGCGGATGCACCCCGCGCATGTCGAAGCTGACGGTCCCGGCGCTTTCCTCCGGCCCGAACAGAGTAATATCGTTGGCCTGCCGCAGCGCCTCACGCGTCTGCGCCACCAGCGTGGCCTCATGCGCGGCGATGCTGTCGAGACCTGCCGCGGCCACATAATCGCAGGCCGCCGCCAGGCCGATTGCCTCGACGATGGCGGGCGTTCCGGCCTCGAACCGCTGCGGCGGCGCAGCATAGGTAGTCTCGGCGAAGGTGACCTTGTCGATCATCGCCCCGCCCCCCTGCCAGGGCAGCATCCGGTCAAGCAGTTCGGCACGGCCCCATAAGGCCCCGATCCCGGTCGGCCCGTAGAGCTTGTGCCCGGAGAAGGCGTAGAAATCGCAACCCAGCGCAGCGACATCGACGGGCAGACGCGGTACCGCCTGACAGCCATCGAGCAGCAGCTTCGCGCCGACGTCATGCGCCAGTTCGGCAGCGCGCTTCGCGTCGAGCACCGAACCGAGCACGTTGGAGACATGCGCGAAGGCGACCATCTCGTGCGCGGGCGTCAGCATGGCGGCGGCGGCATCGAGATCGATCCGCCCGTCCTCGGTCAGCGGGCAGACATCGATCTCCCACCCGGCCAGCTGCCAGGGCACGATGTTGGAATGATGCTCGAGCTCGGACAGCAGGACGCGCGCGCCCTCCGGCTTGGGCCACGAATAGGCGAGCAGGTTGATCGCCTCGGTCGCGCCGCGCGCAAACACCAGCTCGTCTTCCGCACCGCCGATGAACGCCGCAATGCGCCGCCGCGCCGCCTCATAGGCGAGCGTCATGTCCGCCGAACGCGCGTAAACCCCGCGATGGACCGTGGCGTAATCCTCGCCCATCGCGCGCGCCACGGCGTCAATCACCACCTGCGGCTTCTGCGCGGTCGCACCCGAATCGAGATAGTGCCACGGCGCACCGTCGGCGGTGACGAGGCCGGGGAAGTCCGCCCTGTATCGGTTTGGCCGGGAGAGAGTGTCAGTCACGCTCACAGCGCCGCATCCTCCAGCGGGACGAGCGCGGCCTCCAGCATGCGGTTCTGTTTGTCCGCATCGGCCATGGCGACAAAAGCGTCGGCGATGAAGGCGCGCACCAGCAGGCGCTTCGCCTCGGCGGGCGGCAGGCCGCGGCTGGCCATGTAGAACCGCGCCGCTTCGTCCAGCGCGCCGATGGCCGCGCCATGCGCGCATTTCACATCGTCGGCGAAGATTTCCAGCTCGGGCTTGGCATTGGCCGAGGCCCCCTTTTCGAGCAGCAGCCCCTTGAAGTCCTGCGCCGCATCGGTCTGCTGCGCGCCTCGCGCGACCTCGATAGACCCAAGGAAATTGCCGGTCGCCTGACCCCAGTGAACCGCGCGCACGACCTGCTGGCTGGTCGCGCCGGGTGCGTGGTGGTTGGCCTTGGTCACGATCTCGCGCACCGCGTCACCGCCACCGATGGTCACGCCGCCCAGCTCGAAATGCGCGCCCTCGGCCAGCCGCACCTCAACCTCCAGCCGCGTATAGGCGCTGGCGGAGAGGACCGCGAAGATTTCCGCCCGCGCACCGGCCCCGATATCGAACCGCAAGCGAATGAGACCCGTTGCCTTGTCGTCGAGCACAAGCGTTTCGGTCCGCGTTTCGCCGGGCGCGAGCGCGATGTCTTGCCATGCATCGAGCTGCGCCGGTTCCAGCGCTTCGATCGCGCCCGGATCGGCATATCGCCAGTCCTCAAGCTTGGTGGAGATTGCCTGCAAAGTCATGCGCTTACCGCTTCGTAGCCCTGTTCTTCGAGGCGCAAGGCCAACGCCGCATCGCCGGTCTCGACGATGCGTCCCGCGCTCAGCACATGGACGAAATCGGGTTTCACATAGTCAAGCAGGCGCTGGTAATGGGTGATCAGCAGCACGCCCTTGTCGGGTTGGCGCATAATCGCATTGATGCCCTCACCCACCACGCGCAGCGCATCGATGTCGAGGCCGGAATCAGTCTCGTCCAACACCGCGAAGGACGGATCGAGGATGCCCATCTGGACCATTTCGTTGCGCTTCTTCTCGCCGCCCGAAAAGCCGACATTGACGTTGCGCTTGAGCATGTCGAGGTCGAGCTTCAGCAGCCCGGCCTTCTCCTTCGCCAGCTTGAGGAACTCGCCGCCGGTCAGCGCAGGCTCCTCGCGCGCCTGGCGCTGGGCGTTCAGCGCCTCGCGCAAGAATTGCAGGTTGGAGACGCCGGGAATTTCGACCGGATACTGGAAGCCGAGGAACAGGCCCGCCGCCGCGCGCTCATGCGGATCGAGTGCCAGAAGGTCTTGTCCCATGAAGGTGACCGAGCCTTCGGTCACTTCGTAGCCCGGTCGGCCGCCCAGCACATAGGCGAGCGTCGACTTGCCCGCGCCATTGGGGCCCATGATCGCATGGACCTCGCCCGCATT
>CAYOSE010000128.1:0-5330 GCA_964406535.1 uncultured Sphingomonadaceae bacterium | reverse complement strand
ATCCGGGATCGCGGTGCCGGCTTCCGGTCCCTGGCTGAAGATATTGACACGACGACGCCGGCAGGCCGTCTCGTGTTTCACGTTTTTGCATCCATCGCTCAGTTTGAGCGGGAGAGGATTTCGGAACGGACCAAAGAAGGTCTTGTCTCAGCGCGCAAGCGGGGCCGTATCGGGGGCAGACCACCCGCCCTATCGGCAGCTCAGAAAGACGAAGTGCGTCGCATGCGCGACGAGGAACACAGAACTGTGCCGGAGATTGCGCGACTTTTCAACGTCAGCGAACGGACAGTGCGGCGCGCGTAGCACTATGCGGCGGCACATCCTAACTCAAACGGTTTCGGTACAAGTGCCAGGACAGCGTTTTCATCTTTTTCTGCTTCAATGCGTGCTTCAAGAAGCTCCAGCAGCCTATTGCGGTCGACAATAACTGTCTGATGGCCGTCGTAGTCGAGCCACTGACCGTCAAGGCCGCGATAACAAACTGGGATAAACATGATAGTCCCTGGCTTATGGAAGAAGTTAAAATACTTCTCCAAATTCAATGGGCTAGCCTCAAACTTCTTTCTCGGCCATCCGGTTTGCTGGGCTGCACACTGGCCAAAGTAACTCGGAACACCCTGTGCAGGGTCACCCCACTCACGGAAAATAATTATGTCGATGCCCGCATCGCCGGTGTTTTGCTCTGAAATTTTTTCTATGGCTTTCGAATTGGTGTCCTCGCGGAGTTGTTCTGCCAGTTGGGTCAGAGAGTCTTTCAGTTTGTTCCCAAACAAGTGCCGGTCTTTCCCGCCGACACCGAAATGAAGGACACGCCAGTTTGGTGCGAATGCCACCGCAGCCTCGCAGCATAAGACCTCAAAGTCAGCGGCAAATTCTGTCATCCTGGCTTGATCGAACATCTTCATTCGTGAAAAAGCGACAAGCGCTGCATACACCTTGTGCCGGTCGGTAGGGTCTTCGGGTGGTAGAAGGATGTCCCCTTCAACGCGAAAAGGATACCAATCAGCAAGCGCCTTCACTCGGTAAGTTAGGTGCCTGAAAACGTCCTCAGAGAGCTTTTGAAACTTGGCGTTTGCAGAAGCGGAGTCGAGGTTTTCTAGATTGAGATCGTCTAGGAGGCCTTTGGCACCCTTCTCATAGAGGAAGCCTTCGATGTCACTTCGAGAGACTTCTCGGTTCTCGAAAAATGAGATGATCTCACACAGATCGGCCACAAGATGCGGCGCACGATCTTCGATAAGCCCATAATCTTTAATCACAATCAGTCCTCAGATGCGTTCCGCAGAAGGCGGGCCTGCTTGAAGATATTTCCAATTTTCGTGTGATGGCCGTCATCCAGATCGATGAGAGCAACAGATGACACCGCGTCTCCTAGGTTGCCCTCGATAGTTGAAAGGAGATCATAGAAATCCACAGCTACACCCTTGGTCATGGTGTAAGATTTTTCGAGATTACGGTCGGCAATTAGTGTGGCAATCGCAGCTTTGTCCTCGACCACTACGGCCAGGCGTTGGATATTTCGCGACTCTCCAAGAACGGTTTCCCCGTTTTTCCCTTGCTCAAACAGCCAGTGAGTGAGGCGGGATACAGCTTCAGCGTCCAATGCGTCTGGGTTCAAGAATGGATGAGGATCAGACGAGGCATAGTTTAGGATCGAGTCATAGCCAAGTGCGGTGGTAACCAGGGAAAACGATATTGTTTCCTCCGTTAGTCCTTCGATCTCGTAGAAATACCGATCTTCGATGTGCCTATAGAAGGCCATGCCATCCAGTTGACGTTTGATAAAGGGTGCTTGGCTTCCAATACCCCGCGCGACCTCGCGATAGCGATCAGACGGATCGTCAGAAGAGTTAGTGTGAGTTTCAAAGTACTCCGCGATGTAGCGCGCCTTCGCCAACGGTTCCCACTGCTTAACACCGCTGATGTGCCGATATCCGAGGTAGTTAACTACCTCGGTTCTATCTTCAAATATCACACAAGGGATGTGGTCTGGCCTGTTCTTGGCGTGCTCGGCAATATCTTGGACCTTGGAGTTCTTTGCATGCAGAGACGGGTCCAAGAGGAGCTTTACAGCAGTCAACCGGCGATTGCCTTCAACAGTCCAGTAGCCCCCTTCTTTCCTGGGAATGACAACGATTGGCTCCCCTGGGAAGTAGCCGTTTTCCGCAATTGCAGACATCAGTTCAGTTATTGATGTATTGCGAGCTATGTATAGGAGCATCTCTTTTTGTTGCCGACCAGCAGAAGTCGGCAAGCGGGGATTTCGTTCATCAAGATAGAGATCGTCTACAGCAATCTCTTTAATTGTGTTTTCCGCCATAAGGCGTTGCTCCTCAGTTTAGCTCAACGAGATCATTTGGAATGATGGTGCGTCGAACTTCATGTATTCGCGCTTTTAGCGACAAAAATTTAGGTTTCATATATCACGGGAGGTTTCTTCTTGTTGGACAGCTTTGCCTGTAACTCTTCGAGAATTTCCTCTGGTTCAGGCGGAACCCCCTCACGCAAGGCATTTGCAACATCATCCCAGTGCGAGAAGATGATGTCGGGATCATTCATCGCGTAGTCCACTCCAGCTTTCTCCACGGGATAGGAAAGCCAGGTAAGCTCACTGTTCGACTGCGAAGTCTTCGGAAACAAGGGCAGTGCGGCGAAGAACTGGCTGTCTACAACCACGAAGAATTTCTTTCCCCACCGACGGAAAACAGGAACTTTCAGTTGTAGTTGAGGAACCAATCTCTTCTGAGCTGACGAGCGAAAGTCAGGGCGACGCTCTTCAACTACATACGAATTTGAAGGTCCTTGCGTTGCGATATATGCATCAAAACTAGGGCGAATTGTGGTTCCAGAGATGTAAACCGCCTGCACCTCCAGCGCGGCGAAATCGATAACCTTGCCGTCACGCACCTTCCCTAGGAGAAAATCGACCTTCCCGATCTTGCGATCTCGTTGCCCATCGTCCCCGGCAATCTTGAGGATGCGAACCTCGGGAAACGCGGCGATCTGAACGCCTTCCCCAAAGGCAAGACGACCCGCATCCTTGAAAATTCGATTCCTTTCCAAGAAGCGCGTTGGACAGACGACCGCGGCCGCTTGACCGTCGGAGAATGAACAGATGCCCATAGGATCAGTTGCAGACACCTTGGTGCATGGCGTATCTTTGAAGGGGCAAGCCTTTGCATTCCGGCCCTCCCAAGCCTCTTGGGCATGGTTTTCAATGCCAAAACCAAATACTTCCGCGATGCGCATCAACTGGCCTTAATTTAATTATCCTACTGCCAGTAATTCTTGTTCATTCTCATACAGTTCGTCAATCGAATGCGCTTTTATAAGCGCTTCACCAATGTTGCGTCCTAGCAGCGGTGGAACAGCATTGCCGACTTGAACATATTGTTCTGTACGTGAACCTTCAAACTGGAACCAGTCCGGGAAGGATTGAATTCTTGCAGCTTCCCTCACTGAAATCGCTCGATCCTGATCAGGGTGGATATACGCGCCCCAATGGATGTCGCACTTGGTCAGAACGGTGCAGGACAGACCATCCCATGTCATCCTGCCATAGCGCTTTGTATGGTCGCTCCTCTTGGCCTTCTTCATCCCAGCGGGAAGCAGTTCAAACGGAATGTCGCGCCAACTTCCGCCTTGCGGGATGAACTTAAGGCGCTCGACATTGATCGGCCCTAGGCGAGGCGCCGAGTGATTTTTGACAACGGTTGAGTCTCCGCGCAACAGCTTCTGGTAGGTTCCCTTCGCTTTGTGCCTGTATGGCAAATCACCACGATCCTCGCCGTTCATAAGAAGCGGCAAATCACCGATGGCGTCTTGGATCGTTGTGAAGGCCTCCTGCCCAAGAGATGTACCATGAGTCTTGCTTGGCCAGACGATTGGCAAACCTACTCGGTTACCGATGAAAACAACACGTCGACGTTCTTGCGGCACCCCATAGTCTTCTGCTTTGAGTGTCTGGTGTTCAACGCGATACCCGAGCCTATTAAGACCGTTTACTATCGCGCGGACAGCCTCGCCGCCGCCGGTCGACGTAATACCTGTTACGTTCTCCATAACAACCCAGCGGGGATAAAGGCCTTCCACAAGACGCAGGTACTCACGAAACAGCTGACTGCGCTCGTCGTGCATTCCTCGCTGGTGATTATAGACGCTGAACGCTTGGCAAGGCGGCCCTCCAACCAAGCAATCAAGCTCTCCCCGTCTTAGTCCAGATGCTTTAAGAAAGTCCTCGGCTGTAATCTGTTGCACCGGCCCTGGAAGAAACTTTGCGTCCCTGTGTGTGGCAGCGAATGTCGCGCCTGCCGCATCGTCGAAATCGTTCCCGGCTAAGACCTGAAATCCGGCCTGGCGCAAACCCTCGGTAAGGCCCCCTGCCCCGCAAAAGAGATCAATCGCTGTCAGTGACTTTTTCATCTTACCGCCCCGCCCTACGCTTCAAATCAAGTGGAAGCTGAAGCTCATCATCGCTGTTTCGTGCCAGAAGATCGGAAATGGCCTTCCGAGCTAACCAGGACAGTGAAACGTCATGCTTGTCCGCAAGCGCTGACAAAGCGGCATGATCCGAGTCAGCCAGGGAAACCGTGATCCTCTGTCCTCTTTTTTCACCGCTCATGCTAAATGTTCTCTTAATGTTCCGCAACATTTCCTGGCCCTGCTGCACAGTGCATCACTTTGGTGCACTATGCAACAAAACGATGTTAGCCTTCTTTCCCTGTTTTTTTCGAAAGCGGCAGCGGTCTCAAATCTGATCAAGACCCAGACGCCGCGCTCAGTTTCCTTGATAGGCCTTAAGCATGTCAGCCAGCACATCATTGAGCCGCCTGCCCTCCTGATCTCGCAAATCGTTGAGCTGATTTCTGAGGTCTGAGGAGACATAGATGCGCCAGTACGTCATGTCCTCGTTCAGCGGCGGTCGCCCACGCCTTGGAGTTGGCGATGGTTGCGCAGTGTCGGTGGAACGATTGAAACCGTTTGCACGTCCTGCGGCCGCGACTGCTTCAGCGTCAGCCCTTGGACGAGAGCTTTTCTTCTTGCGCTTCAGCCCTGCCCCGATCTTCGGCTCTGGAGCTTCCGCTTGGTCATCGTCGCTCATATTCAGGAACGTACCTGCCATCATTGTGCCTCCAGTATTTCTGCCAGCTCTTTGCCCAGGCGAGCGGTATTGCTGATCGCGCCCTTCACAGACTGACTGTCTTGCAGTTCGAAAAGGGTTCGGCCCTCTGCCATGACCCGCTCAAAAGGCGCTCGTCGCATGAGTTCGGTCTTAAGGCGCTCCACCCCTGCCCCGTCCAGCTCAGCCAACAGTTCTTTGTGAGATGTGG
>CAYOSE010000127.1:0-5434 GCA_964406535.1 uncultured Sphingomonadaceae bacterium | reverse complement strand
CACTATCCGAACTGCCGATGCTGCCCCCCAGCCGCAAGCCGAATTGCAACCGCTCCAGGTCCTGTTCGGCATAGGTCACCGGGCGCTGGTCGATGGCCAGCAGCTGTCCGGTCACCGGATCGCGGGTCACCCGGTCGGGGAAGGCCGCCTCGATCGCCGGGGTCAGCACCGGGAAGGAGGACGCGACATCCTCCGAGTGGTTGCGGACATAGTCGAGGGTGAAATTGCCGCGCTCGGTCAGCGGGATTTCCCACACCAGGCCGAGCTTCCAGTCGCTCTGTTGCTGCCCGGTCAGGTCGGGATTGCCGCCGCTGATGATCGTCGCCAGCACCGTCTCGTCACGGGTGAGGTCGTAGGTCTGGACGCCGGGCGTCGCCACTTCGGGACTGCCGAGTTGGCTGAGCGTCGGCGCGGTATCGCGATTGATGTAATTGACGTTGAGCGAGAGCTTGTCGGTCAGGCCCCAGGTCACGCCCGCGCTCCAGTCATAGAGCGTGCCGAAGTCCGACAGATGGTCGATGCCGAAGCTGGCATTGGCGGTGATGTCGCCCGCCGCGCCGCCGAAACCGCCGCGCTCGGTCAAGGGCACGATCAGGATCGCCCCGCCACCCACGCGGGTGCGGTCGAGCGCGGTCTCGACCCCGGCATTGCGCGTGTCGGTGCTGGTGATGTCATTGTACTTGAGCTGCGCGTCGAGGGTCAGCTTCACGTCGCCAGCGGGCAGATAGAGGATGTCCTTGCCCCCGGTCAGCTTCGCATCGAGCGTGTTGGTCGTGCTGTCCGCCGTATCGAACCCGGCGGAGGAGACCAGCGTGTCGAGATCGGCGTCGAGCGCCAGCAGCCCGGCGGCGGCGTCGGCGACCAGCCCGTCCGTCTCGGCGCGCTGCGCGATCAACGTGGTGGTCTCGCCGCGACTGGCGTCGAGCGTGCCGGTGATCGACCAGTCGCCGATCCCCAGGTTCAGCGTGGAACCGAGCGAATAGGTCTCGGCCCGGCGGTCGACGGTCAGCGGGGCCTGCACATTGAAGGCGCGCAGCGCCGTCGCCGCATCCGCCTCGTCGGAATCGGCCAGCAGTACGGTGTCGAGCCCCTGCAGCGCGAGCGAATCGCTGCGCTCATACGTGGCGTTGAGGCTCAGCGCGGTGCCACGATCGTCGAGCCGCGTGGTCCAGTTGGCCGTCAGTTCCAGGTCGGCGGTGTCGGACACGAGGCTGCGATAGGCCGCCGGGTCGGGATCGGTGGCGAAGGTCGGGATGGTCGAGGGCGACTGGACGATGCCGCGCTCGGCCTCGGTCAGCATGCTGGAATTTTGCCAGTCGAGGTTGAAGTTCAGCCGGCTGGCCCCGTCGATCCGCAGATAGGTCGCCTCGACCTCCTGCTCGGCATAGCCGCCATCCCAGGGCTGGCCATATTCGACCTCGATCTCGCGGCTGGTGAAATCGTCTTTCAGGATGATGTTCACCACGCGCTGGTCGGCGGCATAGCCATATTGCAACGCCACTTCCTCGGTGAAGACCTCGATCCGGTCGACCGCCTCGGGCGGATAGCTCCGCATTTCGCGCATGGAGGAGATGCGCGCGCCGTTGATCAGCGTGACCGGGCCCCCGCCGCCGCGCCCGCGCGAACTGCCGGTCTCGGCGGACAGCTCCTGCAGCAGCTCGGCGATGGAGCCGACACCATAGGCGGCGATATCCTCGGCATCGAGTTCGAGCACTGGCAGAGCAGGCGTATCGACCGAATAAAGCAGCCGCGCGCCCGAGACGACGATCGTGTTGTCGTCGTAGTAATCGTCCGGCAGGGCCTGTTCGTCGGCGTCCACGGGCGATGCCTGTGCGGGCGCGGGGCCGGGCGCCGCATCCTGCGCGAAGGCAGGCGTGCCGAGCAACGCCCCGGCTGCAAGCGCCATCGGGCTGCAGGCAAGACGACGGGAGGCGATGCGACGGAAATGGAGGGAGTGACGCAAGTTCTTCTCAATCCAGCAAGAATGAAGTCCGCCCCCGAGGCGGCGCTATGTGCGTCAAGCGGTCATGCTGCAATACAGCATCGCGTATCAAAATGTCGCAAGCTGTCGCGTTCCGCTGGCGGCAGTGCCGCTGCTGCCGTGGGGCCAGTCGCATGAGCGCGCTTCCCTTTTGCCCGCTGCACGGCTATGGCGCGCCGCCATGACGAACTTTGCCAACGGAATCCGCCCTTAATGGCGAAAGAAGAACTCCTCGAAATGCGCGGGACGGTAGTCGAACTGCTGCCCAACGCGATGTTCCGGGTCGAACTGGAAAACGGTCACGAAGTACTCGGCCACACGGCCGGACGCATGCGGAAGAACCGCATCCGCGTGCTGGTCGGCGACGAGGTGCTGTGCGAACTGACGCCCTACGACCTGACCAAGGCGCGCATCACCTACCGCTTCATGCCGGGACGCGGCGGCCCCGGCCCGCAGTAAGCGCGGCCTGCCGGTGACGGCACCCCGCCTCATCCTCGCTTCGGCCAGCCCCCGACGACGCGACCTGCTCGCGCGGATCGGCGTGGTGCCCGATGCGGTCGCGCCTGCCGATATCGACGAAAGCCCCGCGCCGGGCGAACTCCCGCGCGACTATGCCATCCGCATGGCGCGCGAGAAGGCGCTGGCCGTACCCGCGGACGGCGCGCACGTACTGGCGGGCGACACGGTGGTCGCCGCCGGGCGCCGCATCCTGCCCAAGGCCGAGGACGAGGCGACCGCGCGCCAGTGCCTGACGCTGCTCTCCGGACGGCGGCACAAGGTGCTGTCGGCCGTCGCCCTCGCCGCCCCCGACGGAACCCTGCGCGAGCGGCTGAGCGTCACCTCGGTCCGGTTCAAGCGCCTCTCTGGCGAGGAACTGGCCGCCTATCTCGCCAGCGGCGAATGGCACGGCAAGGCAGGCGGCTATGCCATCCAGGGCGCCGCCGAGGGGCTGGTGGCATGGATCGAGGGCAGCCATTCGGGCGTCGTCGGCCTGCCGCTGTTCGAAACGCGCGCGCTGCTGAAGGCGGCAGGGTTCGCCCTTGGCTGAGTGGCTCATCGAGGAAGGTATCGGCGAGACCCGCGCACTGCTGGTCGAGGCCGGTGAGGTGCTGGCGGCGAAGCTCTTCTGGCCCGGCGAGCTGCGCGCTGGCACTGAGATCGCGGCTACGCTCACCCACAAATCCGCCGGATCGCGGCGCGGCGTGGCCACTACCGACAAGGGGGTCGAGGTGCTGGTCGACCGGCTGCCGCCCGACGTGACCGAGGGTGCGCCGATCGCGCTCACCATCACCCGCGCACCGATCAGCGAACGGGGCCGACCGAAGCGCGCGCAAGGCGTGGTCGGCGGAACCGGGGGGCGCGACACTGCGGTACAGTTGGATGGCAAGGTCGTGCGGCGCTTTCCTTCCGGCCTGTGGGAAGAGGTCTGGGACGAGGCTGCCAGCAATGCGGTGGCTTTTCCCGGCGGGTCGCTGCTCATCAGCGTGACCCCGGCGATGGTGCTGATCGACATTGACGGCGACTTGCCGCCGCGCACGCTGGCGCTCGCTGCGGTCCCCGCCATCGCGCAGGCCCTGCGCCGATTCGATATCGGCGGCTCGATCGGGATCGACTTCCCGACCCTGCCGGACAAGGCCGACCGCAAGGCCGTGGACGCGGCGCTGGAACAGGCGCTGACCGGCTGGCCGCATGAGCGCACCGCGATGAACGGCTTCGGTTTCGTGCAGATCGTCGCCCGGCTCGAAGGCCCCTCGCTGCTGCACCGCTTTGTCAGCTCGCGCGTCGGGGCCTGTGCGCGCATCGCGCTCCGGCGGGCTGAAGCGGTCGAGGGTCCGGGTGCGCTGCTGCTGACCGTCCACCCGGCGCTCAAGGCCAAGCTCAAGCCGCAATGGGTGGAGGAACTGGCGCGGCGAACGGGCCGCGAGGTGCGGATAGCGACCGACCCGGCCCTTGCGCTGGACGCGGCTTTCGCACAGTCCGTGCCGCTATGAGCGCTGCCAAGTCCAAACCCTGCCCGATCTGCAAGAAGCCGCGTAGCGAAGAGTTTGCGCCCTTCTGTTCCAGTCGTTGCCGCGACCGCGATCTGGCACACTGGTTCGGTGAGACCTATGCGGTGCCGGGCGCCCCGGCCTCGCCTGAGGACATGGTGCGTGGCGACGGGGCCGATAACGATTAGGGTCGTTTATATCCTGTTTCAGCCACACTGAAACAATTGCGGCACCGGCCCGCTCCCACGTGAGTGGAACCTAATCAAGGGACTTGCCAAGTGCGAACCGCTTCGCCATAGGCCCCCTTCCAATCGCTGGCGGGCCCATTTGCGGGTCGCCGCAGCGGCGATGCCCGGGTAGCTCAGTGGTAGAGCAGACGACTGAAAATCGTCGTGTCGGTGGTTCGACTCCGCCCCTGGGCACCACCTTTCTTCGGCACTAACGCTGGCGCTGCTTGAGTGCGCTTTTTTCGCACTATCGCTGCGCTGCTTGAGTGCATGATTGTATGCACTACCGCTGACGCTGCCTGAGTGCGCTGTTGTCTGCGCTACCACGCGGAGCGCTAGTTGAGTGCGGGTGATCTGCACTATCCCGCAGTGCGCTGCTTGGGTGCGGACCCGCAGCAGCTCCGGCTCACTTCCCCTCCTGATCTCCCGACAGGGTAAACTTTGGGAGGTCGGGAGGGGGAGTGGGCCGGTGCCGCTTCCACGTGAGTGGAACAAATATGCAGCGCGTCAGAAAATCCAGCCGTCCGCCATGGCCTTGCCGCTCGGGCGAATCGTATTCTCGATCTCCAGCGCCATGGCTTCCCAGCGCTCGGCCGCAGCCAGCTTCAACCCGCGCACATTGGGCAAGCTCGCGATCTGCGCCTCGCGGCGGAGATTGGCGGCAAGTCCACGATACTCGATCACCTGGTTCATCGAACACCTCCTCAACTGGATGTTCAGATGGATGCCACGCGTCGCCGATTTGGCGAGTGGCTTGCAGGGAGCTGTCCCGAAACGTGGTTACTTTCAGGTTAGTATTACCGGGTTGGAAATCCCGTGCTATTCCGCCTACACACTCCACCCAGCCCCACAATTGCCACCGCCTCCGCGCGCGTGTATAGGCGCTGTCCGCGCGCCCCGGCCCTTGCGACAGCTGATCCAGCTTCGCACGGCGGGGCGCTTTGATTTTTTGGCCTCGCAAGGAAGGCCGCTAGGAAGGCTGCTGCCCATGACCCGCCGTCGCCAGATCTACGAAGGCAAGGCCAAGATCCTGTATGAAGGCCCCGAACCGGGCACGATCATCCAGTATTTCAAGGATGACGCGACCGCCTTCAACGCCGCCAAGAAAGGCACGATCAACGGCAAGGGCGTGATCAACAACCGCATCAGCGAGCATGTCTTCACGCGGCTGGCGCATATCGGCATCCCGACCCACTTCATCCGCCGCCCCAACACGCGCGCCCAGCTGGTCCGCCACG
>CAYOSE010000126.1:0-5553 GCA_964406535.1 uncultured Sphingomonadaceae bacterium | reverse complement strand
CTATACCTGCGTGATGAGCCACCGTTCGGGCGAAACCGAGGACGCGACCATCGCCGACCTCGCGGTCGCGACCAATTGCGGGCAGATCAAGACCGGCTCGCTTGCCCGGTCGGACCGGCTGGCCAAGTACAACCAGCTTATCCGCATCGAGCAGGAACTGGCCGACAGCGCTGTCTATGCGGGCAAGTCCTGCTTCGGTCGGATCACGCTCTGAGCCGAAGTGGGAGCGGGAGCCTCAGGATTCGTCCGATAACTCCCGCTCGACTTCCTGCTCGATCTCTTCCTCGACGGGCTCCATCCGCTCCATGATTTCGCGGTTTTTGCGGCTGAGCAGGTATTGCCAGACGCCCCAGAGATTGATCGCCAGCAACATGGCGTTCATCGCCGCTATCGGCATGGCATCAGAGGTCAGACCAGCGGCGATCCAGGTCAGCGAAACGCCGCAAAACAGCACGAAGCCCCAGCCGGTGACGCGCCTGCCCAGGTCGGCAGCGATCAAGCCAGCTGCGAGTGCCGTGCCAATAGCGGCGATCCATTCAAGCGGCCCATCCATCTGCGGATGAATACGGACCAGTCGGGCGGCGGTTCCGCCGGTCAGCCGCGCCTGGTCAGGCGTAGCGCCCTTGCAGTTCGAGCAGGGCCATTGCCGCCTCGGCAGCGCCAGCGCCCTTGTTGCCCTGCGCCGGATCGGCGCGGTAGATCGCCTGCGCCTCGTTCTCGGTGGTGAGAATGCCGTTGCCCACGGCCAGCCCGTCCATCGTCAGCGCCATGATCCCGCGCGCGCTTTCGCCGGCTACGATCTCGAAATGATAGGTCTCGCCGCGGATCACCACGCCCAGCGCCACGAAGCCTTCGTAGCGGCCACTTTCGGCGGCCAGCGCGATCGCACCCGGCACTTCGAGCGCGCCGGGGACGGTCATGACCTCGACCTCGTGCCCAGCAGATTCCAGTGCGCCCCGCGCACCGGCGATCAGCATATCGTTGAGATGCGCGTAGAAGCGCGCTTCGACGATCAGGAAGCGGGCCATTATGCGTCCTCCCGCTGCGTGACTTCCTTGACGGGGATAGTTTGCTCGCCAACGACCGACAGGCCGTAGCCTTCCAGCGCCACCAAGGAATGCTTGGTATTGGTGAGCAGGATCATGTCCTGGACGCCGAGTTCGGTGAGGATTTGCGCGCCCACACCGTAATCGCGTTGCTCGGCGGCGAACTCGTTTGCCTCTCCCGAAGCTGGCACGGTCCTGGTCAGTTCCGCGACCGCCTGACTGGCAAAGTTCGCGGTCGGCTTGTTGAGTACCACGACGATGCCGGTTCCGGCTTCGGCGATCATTTGCATGGCGCCTTGCAGCAAGCCATTGCGCTCGCTGTGATTGCCGAACGCATCGTCAAATGGCGACAGCGTGTGCATCCGCACCAGCGTGGGCTCGTCGGGTGTGACGTGGCCCTTCTGCAGGACCAGCGTCTCGAACTGGGTGGCCTTGTTGTAATAGCTCATCGCGGTCCAGTCGCCGCCATACTCGCTGACGAAGCGCGCTTCGGAGCGCTTCTTGATCAGGTGGTCGTGCTTGCGCCGATAGGCGATCAGGTCGCGGATCGTGCCGATCTTCATGCCGTGCTCGCGGGCGAATTCAACGAGGTCGGTGAGTCGCGCCATCGAGCCATCCTCGCGCATGATTTCGCAGATCACGCCCGATGGATTGAGGCCGGCGAGGCGCGAGATATCGACCGCCGCCTCTGTATGGCCAGCACGTACGAGGACCCCGCCTTCGCGTGCCACGAGCGGGAAGACATGGCCGGGCGAAACGATGTCGTCCGCCCCCTTGGCGGCGTCGATCGCGACCGAGACGGTGCGCGCCCGGTCCGCCGCCGAAATGCCGGTCGTGACCCCCTCGCGCGCCTCGATCGAGGTAGTGAAGGCGGTACCCAGCTTTTCGCGGTTGTTGCGGCTCATCGGTTCCAGCCCGAGCAGGTCGACGCGCTGTTTGGCCAGCGCCAGGCAGATCAGACCGCGACCGTGCGTGGCCATGAAGTTGATCGCCGACGGGGTGCACATCTGGCCCGGAATGATGAGGTCGCCCTCGTTCTCGCGATCCTCGTCGTCGACGAGGATATACATCCGTCCGTTACGCGCTTCGTCGATGATCTCCTCGATCCCCACCAGCACCGGGTTACCCTCGGTGGCGCTGAGAAACCGTTCCAGCTTGCCGAGCGTCTCGGCGGTGGGATTCCAGCCTTCCTCCGTGCAGTCCCGCAGGGTATTGGCGTGGAGGCCGGCGGCCCGCGCCAGCCCGGCACGGGTAAGTTCGCCGCTTTCGATGACGTCGCGTACGCGTGAGATGATCGTGTCCATGTCGCGCCAATATCACATCGAAATGTGTTTGCAATGGGCCAATTCACACAATAGATCACATTGCACGACGTTTTATGCTGCAAATTTAGGTCAGGAGCCGCAATGACTGAACCCGCACACGACCAGGCCGCCTTGCTCGACACATTTCGCGACACGATGCGCCATGTCGCAGCCACGGTGTTCGCCATCACGGCCGGGCATGAGGGCAAGCGCTATGGCATGCTGGCCACGGCGGTCAGCTCGCTCAGTTTCGAGCCGCCATCCTTGCTGGTCTGCGTGAACCAGAGCGCCTCGATGCATCAGCCGATGATCGAGGCGGGGCGGTTTTGCGTGAACGTGCTGGCGACAGCCAACCAGCCGGTGGCGGATAGCTTCACCGCCAATAGCGGCGAAGAGCGGTTTTCAGTGGGCGCATGGGACAATGTCGACGGCATCCCCGTGCTGGCCGACGGGCAAAGCTCGCTGATTTGCCGGATCGTCGACCAGCACGACTTCGGCACGCATTCGATCCTGATCGGTGAACTGACGCATGGCTGGCATCGCGGCATTTCCTCGCCGCTGGCCTATTGCGACCGGCGCTACGTCGAGATCGCGCGAGAGCAGGTGGACGGCAACTAGATAAGTCGCAGCGCGCTAGGGGCGGTCGCGCCTGGCCAGCAAATGCGCCGGCCATGACGGTCCGCGCCTCAATGGCAGGTAAAGCCTGATTTCCTGTTCGAGGATCTCGGCCCGTCCGGTGGCCGAGGGATAGGTCCAGCTGCGGAAGATCCCGCCATCGACCCTGCGCCCTTCGTCGGAGCGCCAGAACTGCGGTGCGACCTGCGGATCGTAACCGGCATTGGCGAGCAGGTGCACCGACATGCGGTCGGCCTCGACCTCGACCTCGCGATTGAGCCGCTGGTTACGGCCGAACTGTCCGGCCAGCCCCTTGCTGACGCCTTCACGCTCGAGCCGTATGCGATGCGCGAGAACCGCGTGCGCGAGTTCATGCGCGACGACGCTGGCTAGCTGGGCATCGGTCAGGGTGCTCGCCAGATCATAGCCGATCTGGATCACCTTACCGTCAGACCGCGCCGCTTTACCATCGGCGGTCACGATCTCGACCAGCACCCGGCAAGCCGGGGCAGCGGGCAGGGTGATCTGATGTTCCACCCCTTCGCGGCGGATGGTTAGGATGATTTCGGGCCCCTCCTGTGCGGCGAGAAGCGCAAACACGCCATCACGCCGGGGCACGCCATCCTGTTGCGGCAGCGCCTCAACCGCCACGTCTCCGATCATGACAATCGCATCGTCAGCCGCCAGCCCGGCCATTTCCGCCGCCGAGCCGGGGACCACCGCAGCGATCGCTACCGGCCCGTCGGCGAACCAGCCATCGGGTGGCGCGGCATATTGGTCCGCGCCGTGCAGCGAGAAATCCGCCATCGGCATCGTGGTCGTGCAGAGCCGGGCATTCGCCTGCATCATCGGGGCGGCAATCGCCAGCAGCCGCGCGTCCGCCGCACGCAGGCGGACATAGGCATCGTCATCCTGGGCGATCGCCGTGACGGCGGACAACAGTCCGGTGAGGGACGCCATTGCCGCAAGGATGATTGATCGGATTTTCGCCATACGTCAGCCATGCGCGCCGGGAGCCGCCCGATCAAGGCCCCGATCAACGCAAAACGCGGGGTCACGCGCTGTAAAAACGCGGGGTCACGCGCTGTAAATACGCCCGTTTTTTTGCAGCACTGCCTATGCATGGCGTCAGTTTGCGCTAGGAGGCTGGCCTGATGGCGGCACGGCATGCCGGGGCAATGCAGGGGATTTCGATGCGGATTCTGGTTACCGGCGTTGCGGGCTTCATCGGGGCGGCCGTGGCCGACGCGCTGATGCAGCGCGGGGACGAGGTCATCGGGATCGATGAACTCAACGCCTATTATCCCGTCTCGCTCAAGGAGGCGCGTCTGGCAGGCTTGGCTGAACGGCATGCCGGGCGCTTTGCCTTTCACAAGCTCGATTTTGCCGACCGCGCCGCGCTGGACGTGGCGCTGGATGGCGAAAAGTTCGACCGCATCGTCCATCTCGGTGCCCAGGCCGGGGTGCGCTATTCGCTCGAAAACCCGCATGCCTATGCCAGCGCCAACCTGGTCGGCCATCTCAATATCCTCGAACTGGCGCGGCATCGTTCCATCAGTCATCTGGTCTATGCCAGCTCCAGCTCGGTCTATGGCGGCAGCGCCAAAGTACCGTTCAGTGTCGAGGACCGGGTCGACCACCCCGTTTCGCTCTATGCCGCGACCAAGCGCGCCGACGAGCTGCTGAGCGAAAGCTATGCCAGCCTCTATCGCCTGCCGCAGACGGGTCTGCGCTTCTTCACCGTCTACGGACCTTGGGGCCGTCCCGACATGATGATGTGGATCTTCACCTCCAAGATTCTCGCCGGTGAACCGATCCCGGTCTTCAATGGCGGCGATATGGAGCGTGACTTCACCTTCATCGATGACGTGGTCGCCGGCGTACTGGCCGCGCTCGACCGGGTGCCTGCCGATGACGGTGCGGCGAAACCCGGCGGCAGCGTGACCCCGCATGCCATCTACAACCTTGGTAATCACCGCAGCGAGCGACTGCTCGACGTCGTGCGGGTGCTGGAAAAGGCCTGCGGGAAGGAAGCCAAGCTCGACATGAAGCCGATGCAGCCCGGCGATGTGCCGCGCACCTATGCCGATATCGCCGCCAGCCAGCGCGATCTGGGCTTTAACCCGCGCGTAAGCGTGGAAGAGGGGGGGCCGGCCTTCGTCGACTGGTACCGCGCTTACCACGCAGGGTAAGAGTCAGCTTTGGCGGTAACGCGGCCGACAGGCGCGGCGGCACCTTGTCATTGGCGACAGGCGCAGTCCGTGTAAGCGAAGCGAAGATCAAGACGGGAGAGGGCTGAACATGCAAACAAGCGAAATTCGGCACAACCTGATGCTGGCCAACCACATCTTGTTCAGGACCAATGTGCTCGATGCGTTTGGCCATGTCAGCCAGCGGAATCCGGACAACCCCGATCGCTTCTTCATGTCACGCTCGATCGCCCCGGCACGGGTGACGGTCGATGACATCCTCGAATACGACCTCGATGGCAATCCGCTGTCGGAGCCGGGCGCCAAGGTCTATCTTGAGCGGTTTGACCTGCCCCCCAGAAAGTGGTCCGTTTTGGTAGTTAGGATTCCGGCTATTTG
>CAYOSE010000125.1:0-5762 GCA_964406535.1 uncultured Sphingomonadaceae bacterium | reverse complement strand
TCACGATCTTCTTCGGCGAGGATGAGCGCAAGGCGCTGGCGAAGGTCAGAATGATTCATAGAGCCAACGTAACGCGATGAGCTTAATGTCCGCTTTCCACCCAATTGCGGACATAGAAAAAAGGAGAGCCAACCGCGTGGTCAGCGCTCCGCACCCGCCGTCGCGGAGTAGGGCTTACCGCAAGCCGAAACTGCCCGCGCCCCGGCGGTCGCGCAGGCGTGGCAGCGCGGTCGAGATCCGCTCGCCCACACCGCGCCGCTCCTGCCGGGCGCGCGCTTTCTCGAAGGCCGCCGGGTAGACTGTGTCGAACAGCGCCTCAAAGGTCTGCGCCCAGTCATAGCGCGCCTCGACCAGCCGCCGTGCCGCCTGGCCCATCGCCGCGCGGTCGCCGTGCCACACCTTGAGGATATTGGCCGCCATCGCCTCCGCATCGTCGCGCGGGCCAAGCAGGCCGACCTCGGGCGGGACGCGCTCGGGCATCGCCCCCAGCGCCACGCCGACCACCGGCAGCCCGCTCGCCTGCGCTTCGATCACCGAGATGCCGAAGGTCTCGTCGGCCATGCCCGAGACATAGATGTCGCACGAGGCAAAGGCGCGGGCGAGTTGGTCGCGGTCGTCGATGAAGCCGGGGAAGGCGACGTCGAGCCCCTTGGCCAGTTCCTGCAGCTCGCCCAGCTGGCGGCCTTCGCCGATGATGACGAGGCTGGCATCCAGCTCGGGCGGCAGCAGCCTGGCCGCCCTGATCACCGTCGCCGGGCGCTTTTCGGCATCGAGCCGCCCGGCGTAGAGCAGCAGCGGGCCCTTGCCCTTCAGGCCCAGCTCGGCGCGGAAGGCGGGGTCGGCCTTGTCGGGGCCGAAGCGTGCCTTGTTGACGCCGAGGTCGAGCAGCGAAACATTCTCGATCCCGCGATCGACCAGCACCTGCCGGGTGGACTGGCTCAGCGCATAGACGCCGTCGAACTCGCGATAGGTACGCCCGGCATAGAACAGCGCCGCGCCCTTCAGCAGCCGTCCGGGGCGGGGGCCGAGCATGGCACTTGCCACCCGCTCGATCTGCGCGGTCGGGAAATCGGTGTGATAGCCTGCCACCAGCGTGGTTTCCGGTACGTGGCGGCGATAGCGGATCGCGGTCCATGGCAGCACCCAGGGGCATTGGCTTTCGATCAGGTCGGGCCGGTATTCCTCCAGCAATTGCCGCACCGCGCCGGTGCGAGTGATGAAGCGGTATTTCTTGTTGCCCTTGAGGATCTCGCTGCCGACCTCGATGAAGGTGTGGCGGCCACTCTTCGTCACCTTGTCGGCAGGGCCGGGCACGATCTGCACCAGCTCGTGCTGCGAATTCTCGTCCATCCAGCTGCGCTTCTCGCGCAGATAGGTGGTGATGCCGCCGCCGCCGCTGGGGGCATAGCTCTGCGTCAGGTCGCAGATGGTCAGGGGGCGGTGCGGCTCGATCATGGGCTTGCCGTTGGGTTCTCTTTATGGCGACAAAACGCTGTGACGGGGCGCCCATAGCCGAGCCGGTGCCCTGCGCCAAGCTGTCCGCCGATGGGATGCGCGACTGTTGCGATCTTGCCGCGCGACCTCACCCGCAATAGAGGCAGCTAGGCCGCGTGGACAACTTCCGCGTGGTCACGGCCGGAAACGAAAAACCGTCAATTCAAGGAACGAGGACGAAGGACATGCTGGCATATTCGAGGACGAGAGACGCCGAAGTGGCGGTTTTTCGTCCGGCCCCGTTCGGGGTTCGGCCCTGCGGAATGCCGACAGCGTCGTTCGGGCTTGAAAGAGGCCCACTCTGTCATTGCCCTCATTCCTTGTCGGCATTCCGCAGGAGCCAAACCGTGATACACGCGGAAGTTGTCCACGCGGCCTTCAAATGAAACGCACACACCTGCCTTTGAACGCGCTGCGCGTCTTTGACGCGGCGGCCCGGCACCTCAGCTTCACCCGCGCGGCGGACGAGCTGGCGGTGACACCCGCTGCCGTCGGCCAGCAGATCCGCGCGCTGGAGGATGTGCTGGGCGTGGTGCTGTTCCGCCGCACCTCGAAAGGCCTCGAACTGACCGACGAGGCCGAGAGCGGGCTCGATTCGCTGCGCGAGGGCTTCCTACGGTTCGAGGAGAGTGTGCAGGCGATGCAGGCCGGACAGGCCAGCTCGCGCTATGCGCTGGCCGTCCCGCGCGAATTTCATGCGCGCTGGCTGGCGCCGCGGCTGGCCGCCTTCATGGCCGAGAACCCGGAGGCGCGCTTTACCCTCGTCGCCGAGGAAGAGGCCGATTTCACCGAGGCCAATCTCGACCTCGCCATCCGCCTGACCGAGGGGCCGGGCGAGCTGGAGGGCGTCCAGCTGGCCCCCGGCGTGCGCGTCGCGGTGGCCGCGCCATCGCTGCCTGCCGATGCGGGCTGGATTTCCTGGCCCGGTCTGGCGCTGCCCGAGGGGGCCGAGGTAGTGCTGCAGGTCGGCAATGCCGAACAGGCGCTCGGCTCGGCGATTGCCGGGCTCGGCCGCGCGCTCATGCCGCTCCCGCTGGTGGAGGCGATGCTGGCGGACGGGACACTGGTTGCCGATGGCGAGCCGATGGAGTGCCTGCGCGCGTTCTGGCTGGTCGCGCCGCTGCCGCAATGGCGGCAGAAAAAGGTCAAGGCGCTGGTGGCGTTCCTGACCGACAGCTGAAATTGTTGCGGCGCAGCAAAAACACCCAAAAAACAAATAGATCAGCGCGTCCCCATCGTGACGCAATCTGTTATCATGATGCTCACGACTCGGGGGCAGTGCCTCTAATCGGGCACATTGCCGTCAGCCCCCATAAAAAGGGGAACTGAAATGCATGTTGTTCGCAAGGGATTGTGGGCCGTTTCCGCGCTCGCGCTGGTGGGTGTTCCTACCGCAGCCTCGGCCGACCGGGCCAGTCAGTTGACGGATATCAACGGCTCGCTCGGTCGTGATGCCGAATACGAGCTGCAGCAGCGTGGCTTCAAACACATCTCCACCAACAAGAATTCGATGGGCTATGTCTATTCCTACTGGTGGGATGACAGCGTCGACGATTGCGTCCAGGTCGAGGTCTATGATGGCCGGGTCCAGACGATCAACAATGCTACGCATGGGGATTGCGGCCATAGCGGCGGCGGCGATGCTGCGGCAGCCGTGGGCGTCGTGGCAGGCGCGGCGTTGCTCGGCGCGCTGCTGAGCCACAAGTCGCACCACCGGGAGGGTAAGGATTACGACGATCAGCAGACCGCTGCATTCGAGCGAGGCTACAGGGATGGCCTCCACAACGCCAGCTACCACAACAATAGCCGCTCGGACGCCTATTCGCATGGTTACGAACAGGGCGTGGACGAGCGCAACGCCAATCTGCGCCATCACACGGGGCACGGCGGCTATCACCCGGCAGTAAGCTTCTCCGACCTCAAGGGCGCGCGCGCCGCGGGCGGGATGGGCGCGCTGGAGGATCGCGGCTTCGTGCAGGTCGACAATTTCACCTCGGGCAATACCCGCTACTCGATCCAGTATCGCCCGGAATCGCGCCAGTGCGTGCAGGTGACGATCGCCGACGGTCACTTCTACGACCTGCGCGACATCGGCTCCAATCCGCACTGCCGCTGAGGAGGGCGTGATCATGCACAGGGCAATGGTCGCGGGGGCGCTGCTGGCGCTCCCGCTCGCCGCCTGCGGTTCGGATACGGGTGAAGATGCAGCGGCGGAAGCGCTGGTCGCGATCCCCGACAGCCTCGCCCCGTTTGGCGACGGCTACCCGGCGGCGGGTGACCCGTGCCTGCGGCTGGGGGAGTCCGCGGCGACCTCCAACTATCTCGACGACAGCGCCATCCTCGTCGGCTGCCCGAGCGAGGTGAGTGCCGAGGCACTGGGTGGCGATATCGTCGGCAATGTCGATGGGGTACGGCTGGTCTCGATCCCGATGGGTGATGCCAATTTCGGCATGGGCGAGAACGGCCCGCCGCCACCGCCCGACAGCGTCAGTACGGACGCGCTGGTCCCCGGCACCGAGTACCACGCCACCACGACCCTCTCCTGCGGCTTCGACGGCGGCCCGCCGGTGCAGCAATGCGATGCGGGCGTGATCCGCAACTGGGGCGAGGACGGCACGCACCTGGTCGAGGTGACCAAGCCCGACGGCACCAAGCGCGCGCTGTTCTTCAACGGCACCACCCCCTATGGCGCGGACAGCGCACAGGCGGACGGCTCGGCGGGGTGGGACTTCGCATATACGCGCGACGGCGACATGATCACCATCACCTTCGGGCCGGAGACCTATGTGGTGATCGATGCGCTGATCACGGGGGGATAACCCCCAAACCTACTTTCGCTTCCACAGCCAATAGAGGATCGCCGCGTTGATGGCGGGCGCGGCGATCATCACCTCAGGACCCTCCAGCCCGATCTTGTCGGCGAGGATGTTCCACGGCAGGCCGAGTGGCAGCAGGAACACGCCGGACAGCGGATCCTGCGCGGTCCCGAGCCAGCCATACGTGCCCGCACCCAGTGCCAGCAGCGCCAGCGCGTAGAGCGCGGCGAAGATCCAGAACACCCACTTCATCGACCATCCCCCTTCTGCCGGTGCAGACAGGACTTCAGTCTCCGCCCGTTTTGGCTTCGAGTCCAGAGGGCGGTTCGAGCAGCCGGACGCGCTCCTGCTTATGCGCGCGCAGCGCCTCGAACTTGGCTTCGAGCGAGGCGAGCACCTCGTCCTCGCTCTGGTGGGTGGCGAGCGCATGTTCGGCGAGCACCTCGGCGCGGATCCGCTCGTATACCGGATGGCCGGGGGAGAGGTCGGGGCCATAGCGCAGCGGGCGGCGCTGGCGCAGCAGGAACATGACCAGCGCCTCGTTATGCCGCCGCTCGGTGCCGAGGATCTTGCCGCCGCTAACGACCATGCGTTCCTCGCCCTCGATCGCGCGGGCGAGCGCGCAATCCTCCAGCCGCGCGACCCCGCGATCGACCGCCGCGTCCCAGGCCGCGTCGAACCCTTCCGCGCCGGGGCGCTTGCGGAGCTTGTACAGCGCTTCGAGACTGGCGCCGATATGCCGCGCGGCCTGCTTGACGATGCCGGTGGCGGCGAGATGGGCGATGAAGGCGCGCTGGCGCTCGGCCGTGATCGAGTTGCGGCGCGGGCGGGCGTGCGGGACGGGGGGGAACGAGAGCAGCGGGTCGTCCTCGGCCACAGGCGAGGGCGGGGCGGTCATGTAGGAGGTTTGCCGCGCCCGGGGCGCGCACCGCCGGATTTTCCTTGCGAGGTTCGCTGGAGGGCGCGGAAGCGTCTTCAAGGGCGCGCCGGTCCTCGGGCGCATCTGAAGAAAAGGGCGTGGGCTTTGCGCGAATAGGGCGGGTCATGGGGTGGCGGTGGCAGGGCCGCAGAGGTGTAGGAAAGGGCTAATAAGGCCAACGACAAAGCGCCCACTCAGCGATCCTCTCGGCCCTGTCAGCAATCGTTACCGTATTCCAACTTTCAAGTTCGGAGAGCTGACGAGCTGAGGCGAACATCGAATTCCTGTAAAAGCTCTTTTTTTTTCTCGAATGCGCCCTGCCCAGCTTCAGGGTTCATTGTCGGCGTGAGCGGCAACAAATTTGCCCAGGTGTGAACTATATCTTCGTAACCCTCATCGATCATTCCCTTCCATTCGTCAGTTGGCTTTTGAGGAGCAATGTGTTCAATTTGATGATCGTCGGAAGGCGTTTCGCCTTCTAGGCCGTGTTGACAAAAGACTTCAGCCATAGACGCACGGCGGCGAGGTTGAGG
>CAYOSE010000124.1:0-5810 GCA_964406535.1 uncultured Sphingomonadaceae bacterium | reverse complement strand
TCTCGACCTGCATATAGGCCCCGCCCTTGCCCGGCTGGGTGTGCTGGATCTTGGCGACCTTCCAGATGCCGCCTTCATATTCGATGATGTTGCCGGGACGGATGTCCACGCCGCTGATCTTCATGTCACTGGCCTTAGCTTTGCGCCCGGATTGGGGCCGGGTCCGATTTCGGGATGGTGCGCCCTAGCCGCAAGCCCCCGCGCGGGCAAGGCGAGCCTGCATATCGCGCGTGAACCGCAAAAGCATTCATGACGTCGCAAGGCGAGAATGCTAGAGGCGCGGGCATGGTTCGAACTGCCCTCCTGCTCGCCGCCGCAGCGCTGGCCACCCTGCCCTCCTTCACGACGGCACAGGGGCGGATCGGGACGGTCGAGCGTGGCACTTACCTGTGCGAACTGCCCGGTGATGCCAATGGCGCGGCAGGGATCGAGCAGCCGCAAGAGAACTTCCGCATCGTCAATTCCTCACGCTATCAGGTGGAGGATGGCAGCGGCACCTATCTGCGGCGCGGCGATATTCTGACGATGACCAGCGGGCCGCGTACGGGCGACAGCTATCAGGTCATGTCCGACACGTTCTTCCGCAAGATCGAAAATGGTGAGCCGGGCCGCCTGCGCTGCGTCAGGTCGCAGCGTTAGGCTTCGAGCAGTTTGGCGAAGGCGCGCACCGCCGCCGCCTCGTCTCCGCCCCAGACAGAGCCCGATACGGCGAGGAAATCCGCGCCCGCCTCGACCAGCGGCGCGGCATTGTCCGGCGTGATGCCGCCAATCGCCACGCAAGGAATCTCGAACAGGCTCGACCACCAGGTGAGCAAATCGGTCTCGGCCTGGTGCTCGGTCGCCTTGGTGGTGCTCGGGAAGAACGCGCCAAAGGCGACATAGTCGGCCCCGGCCTCGCCTGCCTCCATCGCGAGATGGCGGCTGGCATGGCAGGTCACGCCGATCTGCACGTCCCGGCCAAGCACTTCGCGCGCCTCGCGCACGTCCCCGTCGCTTTGCCCTAGATGGACGCCATCTGCCTTCAGCCGTTTGGCAAGCGCCACATCGTCATTGACGACGAAGGCGACGTCATGCGCGGCGCAGATTTCCTGCAGGGGCACCGCGAGCCGCGCCGCCTCATGCTGGTCGACACCTTTCACCCGAAACTGAAAGGCCGTGGCGAGCCCCTCGCCCGCAGCGAGCGCACGCGCCAGGCGCTCGGGGAAGTCGCCCGTTACGTCCAGCGGCGAGATCAGGTAAAGCTGGCAACCATCGTTCATGCGAAATGCCCTAGCTGCACCCCGATGGAGAGTGAAGCATGTTGAAAAGAACCCTTCCCATCGCCTTTCTCGGACTTTCCGCATGCATATCCGGCGCACCGATTTGCGAGCCGATGGAAATTCCTCAGCCTCCGGAGGGAAGCCTGGGGTGGCAAGGCATTGGTCAGACCATCGTTGACGGCGCCGCGATCACACCGGTCCGGGTCATTGAAGACAGCCGATGCCCGATCGACCTTCACTGTATTACGGGAGGTCGGGTCGTCGTTAGGACTGAATTGACACTGCCTGGAGAAGCAGAAACGCGAACTGTCGAAATGAGCATGGGGCAACGCGAACGCATCGCAGACGGCCAGGTGATGCTGGTCGGGGTTTGGCCCGACCAGCATTTCGGATGCCAATTGCGAAGCCGCGACTATCTGTTCGCTTACCGCTTCTACGACGGACGCTAGGCCGCGACGCGAGCCACGCTGGCGGCGCAGATCTGGTCGATAGCCGCACCAAGCGTGGCGTCGAATTCCTCATCGCTCTGCGTAGCGCGCAGGTCCTGCAGCAGGCCGCGGCTGAAACTGGCGATCATGCCGTCATTCTTGGCAAGGTGCTCGCAGGCCTCGTCGGTCGAATAGCCGCCCGACAGCGCCACCACCGCCAGCACCTTGGGATGCGCGATCAGTTCGGCATAGGTGTTGGGCACGACCGGGATCGACAGCTTGAGCATGACCTGCTTGCCATCGTCCAGCGCATCGAGGTTCTTAAGGATCTCGGCCTTCAGAATCCGCTCGCCTTCGGCGCGGTCCGCGGCCTTGATGTTATATTCCGGCTCCAGCATCGGCATCATGCCGTGCGCGATAACCTGCTCGCCAACTTCGAACTGCTGCGCGACGATGGCAGCAATGCCTTCCGGGTTGGCGGCGTTGATGACCGAGCGTTCCTTGGTGCCGAACACGCCAAGCGCCTTCGAACGGCTCAGCAGCGCGTCGAGTTCAGGCATCGGCTTCATCATCTGCACGCCCCCAAGACCGCCAGACCCTTCGTCCTCGAGGCCCTTGTCGATCTTGATGAAGGGCACGACGCCCTTGTCGATCAGCGCCTGCGGCGTGGTCTTGCCCTCGACCTGGCCGTCCATGGTCTTTTCGAACAGGATCGCGCCGATCACCTTGCCATTCGAGAAGCTGGGCGAAGTGATGATGCGGCTCCGCATCTCGTGGATCTTGGCGAACATCTCGTCATCGCCCGACCACTCCGAATCTTCGACGCCATAGCCGCGCAGCGCCTTGGGGGTGGAACCGCCGCTCTGGTCGAGCGCCGCGATGAAGCCGTTTCCGCCTGCGATCTTGGCGGCCATGTCCTGCGTGTTCATTCTGTCGTTCCCTTTCGGGCTTCACGCCCTGGTTTCTCAAATGTGTCGGTCGGTCTAGCCTGACTGATGTTGCCCGACAATTGCCCTAAGGTAGTCATGCTTAGCGGTAGGATGCGGCCCTTTTGCGCCGTCCTGCCCGCTTATGCCGTCAGCGCCGCCACGCCGGGCAGCTCCTTGCCTTCCATCCATTCGAGGAAAGCCCCACCAGCGGTTGAAATGTAAGAAAAATCCTCCGCGACACCGGCATGGGCGAGTGCCGCCACAGTGTCACCGCCACCGGCGACCGAGACCAGTGAACCTTCCTTGGTCAACGCCGCCGCCGTCTTCGCCAGCGCCACCGTCGCCGCATCGAAGGGCTGCGTCTCGAACGCACCCATCGGGCCGTTCCAGACCAGCGTGCGGCAGGTCTTGAGCACATCGCCCAGCGCCTCGACCGCAGCCGGACCAACGTCGAGGATCATCTCGTCCGCCGCAACCTCGTGGACATTGCAGGTCCGCAGGCTCGGCGGGTTGGCAGCGAATTCCTTCGCCACCACCACGTCATAGGGAAGGTGCACGGTGCAGCCCTTGTCGTCGGCGGCCTGCAAGATCGCCTCAGCCGTGGCCGCCAGATCATGCTCGCACAACGACTTGCCGACATCCACCCCGCGCGCGGCGAGGAAGGTGTTGGCCATGCCGCCGCCGATTATCAGGTGCTGGACCTTGTCGACGAGGTTTTCGAGCACGGCGAGTTTGCTGGACACCTTGGCCCCGCCCACGACCGCCGCAACCGGCGTTACCGGCTCGCCCAGCGCCTGTTCCAGCGCCTTGAGTTCCTTCTCCATCGACCGGCCCGCATAGGCGGGGAGCAGCCTGGCCAGCCCCTCGGTCGAGGCATGGGCGCGGTGCGCGGCGGAGAACGCATCATTGACGTAGATATCGCCGAGCGCGGCAATGCCCTTGGCGAAGTCCGCATCGTTGGCTTCCTCACCCGGCCAGAAGCGGGTGTTTTCGAGCAGGCCTATATCGCCTGCGCGCAGGATACCGACCGCTTGCTCAGCCACCGGGCCGGAGACCTCGGGGATGAACATGATCTCGCGATCGAGCACCCGCTCGACCTCGCCCTGCACCATGGAGAGCGACATGGTCGAGTGGCGCTGCCCCTTGGGACGCCCGAAATGCGCCAGCAGCAGCACCTTGGCCCCCTTGTCCGCCAGTTCGAGGATGGTCGGGGCGACCGCATTCACCCGGGTGAGGTCGGTCGCCAGCCCATCGGCCATCGGCAGGTTCAGGTCCACGCGGACCAACGCGACCTTACCGGTCAGGTTATCGGGCAGATCGTCTAGCGTCTTGAAGGAAGCCATTTGCGCGCGCCTCCCTTAGAGCAGGCCCGCCATCACGCCGGCGGTGTCGATCATCCGGTTGGAGAAGCCCCACTCGTTATCGTACCAGCTGACCACGCGCGCCAGCTTGCCTTCGAGTACCGCCGTTTCCAGAGAATCGACGGTAGAAGAGGCCGGGTAGTGGTTGAAATCGGAGGAAACCAGAGGCTGGTCGGTATAGTCCAGCACACCCTTCATGGCGCCTTCGGCAGCAGCTTTGAGCGCGGCGTTCAGTTCGTCGGCGCTGGTGCCGCGCTGCGGCGTGAACACGAGGTCGATCAGGCTGACATTCGGGGTCGGCACGCGCACCGACGAACCGTCGAGCTTGCCGGCCAGTTCGGGCAGCACCAGACCGACCGCGCGGGCGGCACCGGTGGTGGTCGGGATCATGTTCTGCGCCCCGCCACGCGCCCGGCGCATGTCGGAATGCATCTGGTCGAGCATGCGCTGGTCGTTGGTGTAGGAATGGATTGTGGTCATGAAGCCACGCTCGATGCCCACGGTATCGTGCAGCACCTTGGCCACCGGCGACGGGCAGTTGGTGGTGCAGCTGGCGTTGGAGACGATGATATCGTCCGCCGTCAGCACATCGTGGTTGACGCCATAAACGACGGTCGCCGACACGCCCTTGGCCGGGGCGGAAATCAGGACGCGCTTGGCACCGGCATCGAGATGCGGCTTGGCGGCGTCATGCGACTGGAAGAAGCCGGTGCATTCGAGGACGATGTCCACGCCCATGGCGGCGTGCGGCAGCTTGCCCGGATCGCGCTCGCTGGTGACGGCGATGCTCTTGCCGTTGACGACGAGGTTGGTGCCCTCGACCTCGACCGTGCCGGGGAAACGGCCATGGGTGCTGTCAAAGCCGAACAGCAGCGCGTTGGCCTTGGTGTCCGCCAGGTCGTTGATCGCGACCAGGTCGAAATCGTGGTCGTCCCGCTCCAGCAGCGCGCGCGCCACGAGCCTCCCGATACGTCCGAAACCGTTGATCGCTACCTTCGTGGCCATGAGCCTTGCTCCTGTAATTTAGTCAAGTTTCGCAAGAATTTGCGGAATGATCTTGTCGGCGGTGAAGCCGAATTTTTCAAACAATTCGTCGGCCGGGGCGGACGCGCCGAACCGGTTGATGCCGATATTCAGGCCATTGGCCGCGCCCCCGACATGCGTGAAACGCTCCCACCCTAAAGTGCTGCCCGCTTCAATCGAGACGCGCAGGGTGTCCCCGCCCGGCACAGCCGTACCGAGAACGTCGGCCTGATAGGCCTCATCCTGCTGTTCGAACAGCTCCCAGCACGGCATGGAGACCACATCGGTGCCGATGCCCTGTTCTTCAAGCTTTTCCGCCACTTCTGCGGCGAGGTGCACTTCGGACCCGGTAGCGAGCAGGATGACCTTGCGCGCGGCCTTGGCAGCAGTGAGACGATAGGCGCCCTTCGCGCTGCGGTTTGACGAGGCCGACCAGTCCGCATCGCCCTCCCCGCGCAGCTGCGGCACGTTCTGCCGGGTCAGTGCGAGCGCGGCCGGCGTCTTCGCGGCGGCCAGCGCCAGCGCCCAGCACTCGGCGGTCTCGATCGTGTCGCACGGACGATAGACGTTGAGATTGGGGATCAGCCTGAGGCTCATCACCTGCTCGACCGGCTGGTGGGTCGGGCCGTCCTCGCCGAGGCCGATGGAGTCGTGCGTCAGCACATAGGTCACATTGACCTGCTGCAGCGCCGACAGGCGGATGGCGTTACGGCAATAGTCGCTGAAGATCAGGAAGGTGCCGCCATAGGGCACCACGCCGCCATGCAGAGCCATGCCGTTCATCGCGGCGGCCATGCCGAACTGGCGGAT
>CAYOSE010000123.1:0-5811 GCA_964406535.1 uncultured Sphingomonadaceae bacterium | reverse complement strand
CGTCGGTGCCGACGGGGCGACCCATGCGGGCAGCTTCGACATCACCTATCTCGCCACGCTGCCCAATTTCGTGGTCATGGCCGCCGCCGACGAGGCGGAGCTGGTCCACATGACCTATACCGCCGCCGAATATGATGCGGGGCCCATCGCCTTCCGCTATCCGCGCGGCAACGGCATCGGCGTGGAAATGCCCGAGACGCCAGAATTGCTCGAAATCGGCAAGGGGCGCGTGGTGCGCGGGTCGGACAGCGGCGGCAAGGTCGCGATCCTCTCGCTTGGCGCGCGGCTGGAGGAGGCGTTGAAGGCCGCCGACCAGCTGGAGGCCAAAGGGCTGGCGACCAGCGTGGCCGATATGCGCTTTGCCAAGCCGCTCGATGCCGAACTGATCCGCCGCATGGCGCTGACTCACGACGTGGTGGTGACAGTGGAAGAGGGCGCGATTGGCGGGCTTGGCGCGCATGTGCTGACCATGGCGAGTGACGAGGGGCTGCTCGATGGCGGCCTGAAGATCCGCACCTTGCGCCTGCCCGATATCTTCCAGGACCATGATGCGCCCGAAAAGCAATATGCCGATGCCGGGCTGGACGCGGCCGGGATCGTCGAAACGGTACTGAGCGCGCTCCGGCACAACAGCACCGGGGTCGAAGAGGCGCGGGCCTGATGGCCCATTTTCGGGGGCTCCATTGTCACTTCTCCAGATCGAAACCGCTGACCACGTCACCACGCTGACGCTCAACCGCCCCGACACGATGAATGCGCTGGGCGCGGATGGCGACGGCGATGCCTTTGTCGCCGCCTGCGAGGCGATCAATGCCGACATGGGCCTGCGCTGCGCGATCATCACCGGGGCCGGGCGCGGGTTCAGCGCGGGCGGCGACCTCAATGCGATGCGCGACAAGACCGGCAATTTCGGCGGCACGGCGCCCGACATCGCCGATGGCTATCGCAACAACATCCACAAGATCCTGCGCGCGCTCTACGGCCTGCGGGTGCCGCTGATTGCGGCGGTCAATGGGCCGGCGATCGGCCTGGGCTGTGACCTGGCCTGCCTTGCCGACATGCGGATCGCCAGCGACAAGGCTAAGTTCGGCGTGACGTTCCTGAAACTCGGCATCATTCCGGGCGACGGGGGCACGTGGATCCTGCCGCGCATCATCGGCGAGGCGCGCGCGGCGGAGCTGTTCTATACCGGCGACATCATCGACGCCGCGACCGCGCAGGACTGGGGGCTGGTCAGCCGCGTCACTGCGCCGGAGACGCTGCTGGACGAGGCGCGCGCGCTTGCCGCCAGGGTCGCCGCCATGCCGCCCCATGCGTTGCGGCAGGCCAAGAACCTGATGCGGCAGGGGCGCTCGACCACCTATGATGCGGCGCTGGAAATGGCGGCCAATGCCCAGGCGCTGATGCATGTGACGTCGGACCACATGGAAGGCGTCAGCGCCTTTCTCGAGAAGCGGACGCCCGACTTCAAAGGGCGCTGATTCAGCCCTTCACCTCAGGGTGGATGCCCGCCGCCTGCGGCTCGCCCACTTCGCGCTCGCCGAGCAGGTCGTCGCCGACATTGTCGTCCTTGAGCGTATCGAGATGCATGAGCTTCTTAACGAAGGGGCTGATGACCAGCACGACGACGCCTATGCCGATCGCATACCAGCCAACGGTGGAGTAGACGCTGAGCACCAGCTCCTTGCCGGCCTCCTCGCCCTCCAGCCCCTCGCCGCCTGCCGCGGCCGAGATCAGGCCAGCAGCAAAGTTGCCGGTGGCCGAGGCAAAGAACCAGGTGCCCATGATCAGGCTGGCCATGTGGGCGGGGGCGAGGCGGTTCATGGCGGACAGGCCCACTGGGCTGAGGCACAGCTCGCCAGTTGTGTGCAGCAGGTAGATCAGGAAGATGAAGATCACCGGCACGGCAGCATCCATGCCCACGGCCTCCGCACCCCAGACCAGCACGAGGAAGCCGAGGCCGACCTGCACCACGCCCAGCCCGAATTTGAACGGCGCGGATGGCTCGAGGCCCTTCTTGCCGAGCGTCGTCCACGCCCAGGCGAACAGCGGCGCGAGCAGGAAGATATAGGCCGCGTTGAGCGACTGGAAGACCGAGGCGGGAACGCCGGAGCGGTCGACATGGCGGTCGGTGAACAGGTTGAGCGAATTGCCCGCCTGCTCGAACAGCGCCCAGAAGACGATAGAAACGAAGATCAGGAACATCGCGGCGAAGATGCGGTCGCGGTCTTCCGACGGCAGCTTGATGACCGAGTAGCCGATGACATAAGCCACGAGGATGCCGCCGAACACGCCCAGCAGCGTGCCCACGACGCTCTGGTTCTGGACCATCCACCAGCAGGCGACCACGGCCACGAGGCCAACGGCATAGAGGCCCCATTCGAGCGTCTTGCCCAGCGCGATCGGCGCCTCGCCGCGGCCCATCAGCAGTGGCTTGCCCCAGACAAAGACGACAAGACCAAGCAACATGCCGAAGCCCGCCAGGCCAAAGCCATAGGACCAGCCATAGACCTCGCCGATATAGCCGCACAGCAGCGAACCGAGGAACGCGCCGAGGTTAATGCCCATGTAGAAGATCGTGTAGGCCGGGTCCCGGCGCTGGTCGGTGCGCGGATAGAGCTGGCCGACGATCACCGAAATATTGGCTTTCAGGAAGCCCGAGCCGACGATGATGAAGGCCAGCGCGAGCCAGAAGATGTTGAGGCTGGACGGGTCCTGCCCGCCATCGCCCTCGAACCCCATCAGGAAATGGCCGAAGGTCAGCAGCACCGCGCCGTAGAGCACGGCCTTGCGCTGCCCGAGATATTTGTCGGCCAGGTAACCGCCCAGCACCGGGGTGATATAGACCAGCGCAGTATAGGCGCCGTAGATGATCCCGGCCTCGCCATCGGAAAACAGCCAGTGCTTGGTCAGATAGAGGATCAGCAGCGCGCGCATCCCGTAATAGGAGAAGCGCTCCCACATCTCGGCGAAGAACAGGACGAACAGCCCTTTGGGATGACCCAGGATCGTTCCGCGTGCGTCGCCGCTTTCGGCGTAGGTGCCTGCCATAGGGTGCTATTTCCTCATTGCCTGACCCGAGGCCGCGCAACCTAGCGGAGTTTTCGGCCTTGTGAAGCATCTATCGTTTCATTCGTAACCGACCGAATCTGTCGGCTGCAGCCGGGCAGTGGCGCCCTTGACCCGACCCGCTGTATTATGGCACTGCATCACCCATGTCCGATCCCAAGCCCGTCTATCTGCGCCTGCGCGACAAGATCGCCGCCGCGATCATCGAGGGGCGCTATGCGGAAGGGGCAGCGCTGCCCTCGGTCCGGGCCTTCGCTGCGGAACAGGGTGCCAATCCGCTGACTGTGGCCAAAGCTTACCAGCAATTTCAAGCAGATGGACTGATCCGTGTACAGCGGGGCGTGGGCATGTTCGTGCGCGAAGGGGCGGCGGACCGGCTCCGCGCGGCCGAGCGCGAGGCCTTTCTGGAAGAGGAATGGCCCGAGCTGCAGCGCAAGATCGCGCGGCTGGGCCTGTCTTTGCGTGATCTGATGGCAGACGCCTGACCAGCGCAATATTACGCTAGAAAAGCGATCATTCACGATCATTTGCAATGCCTGCAATTCTCTGGCAGGCTGTTTCGTAACAAGGGGCGCGGTCGTTCGAATGGGTCTGTACGGGCTTGGGGGGCGATCTAATGACAACACATAGGGCACCCGGGCGTATGCTCGGGTCGAGGGCTGCATCATGATCCGATCCGAGCTTCTTCACGCGCTTGCTGCGGACAACCCGGAATTGCGGCCTGAGGAGGTCGAACAGGTTGTCGACATCTTCTTCGAAGAGATCGCGGCACGGCTGGCCGAGGGCGGTCGCGTGGAGCTGCGCGGCTTCGGGACCTTTTCGACGAGGTCGCGGCAGGCCCGCAAGGGCCGCAATCCGCGCACCGGCGATACGGTGGACGTGCCGGCCAAGAACGTCCCCTATTTCAAGCCGGGCAAGGAAATGCGCGAACGGCTGAATTCCGACTGATCGGACATGGGGCCCGGAACCTTCCGGGCCGCGCACCGCTTCTCCTGTAAATACAGGAGACTAATCACATGATTGGCAAAATCATTGGGGCCGCCGCCGGGGCGCAGGCCGCGAAATATACCCGCTCGCTTGGTGGCACCGGCGGGGCTCTGCTGGGCGCGCTGGCGGTGCCCGTCATCAGCCGCATGCGCTGGCCCGCCTTGCTGGCGCTGGGCGCGGGTGGCTATGCAGCGAAGAAGCTGGCCGAGCGCGGCCGGGCCAGGGCGCAACCCGTGGTCACGCCTGAAGCCTGAGGGGCGGGCCAGCCGGAAGGTATCGGTGCTGGCATCGCATCACCGGCCACGCTAGGCCCGCAATCGCAGCAACACGTTGCCCTGCGGGCGTGGCGGAATGGTAGACGCCGGGGACTTAAAATCCCCTGATCCTTGATCGTGCGGGTTCGAGTCCCGCCGCCCGTACCAAATCCTCGTTGGCTTCGTAAAATATTTGCCCGCGATTCCTGAGGGCTATTCGCCCCGGCCTGTTAGCGCTTCCTAAACTAAAAAAAAAGATAACCGACCCATCGCAGAAAGGTGTGGCGTGGCCGACAGTGGCAAACTGACTGGCCGGTAAATCGAAGAGGTCGATATGGGCGAAGTGCTGCGGCGCGAAGAGCATTGGCGAATGCGTGGTGACGCCGACTCCGCCTATGCGGATCAGCGCAGCGCCATGCGCTACACATTGCTGATCCGAGCGGCTAAGCTGATTGGCCCGTCGGGAGAGTATCTTTGCGTGGTGCGCGATGCGTCCGAAACCGGTGCCAGCATCCGCCTGTTCCACTCCCTGCCTGATGAGGAGCGCATGCTGCTGGAACTGCAGAATGGCGACCGCCACGAGGTCGAAATTGTCTGGAGCGACGACGAGAAAGCGGGCCTGCGCTTCTGCGGGCCGGTCGACATCGCCCGGATCGTCGAAAGCCCGAGCCGCTTTTCCAAGCGTCCGGTGCGCCTGAATGTTTCGTGCAACGCCTATCTCATGGCCGGCGGCGTGGAGCACCGGGTGGAGGTGCAGGACATCTCGCAGCAGGGTGCCAAGCTCGGCTGCGACCAGCGCTTCCCGATCGACCAGCGGGTGACGCTGAAGGCCGAGGGCATTCCCGATATCCATGCCAAGGTCCGCTGGCGGCGCGAGGATTCCTGTGGCCTGATTTTCGAGAACACCTTCCAGTTCGGCGAACTGGCGCGGGTCGTGGCTGCGCTGCAGGCGAAAAATGTCGCCCGCTGAGGCGCCATTTCAGGACGTCTTAACCGTCTCATAACCAATTTCCTTCATCCCCTGGAACCCGACACTACCGGGGGAAATCATGCATCGTTCCAACACTGTTTCGCGCGACAGCATCAATGTCGACGTGGCCATTATCGGTGCCGGCCCGGCCGGACTGACGGCGGGATATTTGTTGACCAAGGCGGGCAAGACCGTCGCGATCATCGAAAAGGACGAGACCTATGTTGGCGGCATCAGCCGCACCGTCGAATATGAGGGCTACCGCTTCGATATCGGTGGGCATCGCTTCTTCTCGAAGAGCCAGCAGGTCGTCGACCTGTGGAACGAGATCCTGCCCGACGACTTCATCCAGCGCCCGCGCATGAGCCGCATCTATTACGAGGGCAAGTTCTACTCCTATCCGCTGCGCGCCTTCGAGGCGCTGCGGAATCTGGGCCTGTGGCGCTCCACCTTGTGCATGGCGAGCTACCTGCAGTACAAGCTGTTCCCGATCCGCGAGGTGAAGAGCTTTGAGGACTGGACCACCAACCA
>CAYOSE010000122.1:0-5974 GCA_964406535.1 uncultured Sphingomonadaceae bacterium | reverse complement strand
AGCGCTCGAAGATCGCTTCGCCATTCGAGAACCGCCCGACCAGGCGGAACTCACCGAACAGGCCGATGAACTTTCCCGACACCTGGGCGAGCCAGTACCGTGCCCTCGGCCTTCGCGGGTTGTAGAAATCGGCTTCCCAGTAGCGAGCGTCATCGCGCTCGGCGAGCCAGATCGCCGCGAGCCCGCAATAAGTCGAAACGCCGCAATCAGCGAAGGCGTTTCGCAGGAGAATGCGATCCTCGCGCCCGCGCCATCCGTCGAAGCGCTCGAAGGAAGGAAAGGCCGCTTTCGCGGTATCGATGACCTCGTCGACGAGGCACTCGTAGACCCAGTCGACATCTTCGTTTTCGCCCTCATCAAGCAGGCGAAAGGCCACTACGGAGCCGGTCGGATAGCTGACTGAACGTCCCATCTCTCTGCTCCTCAGGCTGCATCAGCGAGATTGATGTCGGGCTTGCTTTCGTGGGATTGGCAACCACCCAGTTTGAGCAGCAGGCTTGCCGCTTCCTCGGCCTTGGCCGCAGCAGTGAGGATCGCGCGCTCGTCCGATTTGAGGATCTTTAGCCAGGAGGCGATGTAGCTGGCATGATGATCGAGGTGGGTGACCGGAAGACCCAGTTCAGCGCCGAGGATTGCCGACGAAAGTTCGGCGATCAGTTCCTCGGCAGCGTAGGCGTCGCTGCCGAAACGGTTCTTGAGATCGCGACCGAGCCGCGAGGAATGCCCCGTCCAGTGCGACAGTTCATGTGCGAGTGTAGCGTAGTAGTGGTCGTAGGCTTCGAAAAGTTCTGCTGGCGGCATGGTCACGCGGTCGCGCAGCGGCTCGTAGTAGGCCTGCGCGCCCTGATGGCGCAGGTTGGCGCCCACTTGACCGAAAAAGGCATCGAGCCGGGCTTCGCGGCCTTCGGGTTCAAGCGCGGCAACGAGTGGCTTGGGATGGTAGAATGCAGCAAGGCCATCGCACTGATCCGCGTTGAACACGGCATAGGCCTTGAGCACGCGCCGGTTCTCGGTGTCCGCTGCGCCGTCTGCGGTCTCGACCTCCTTGGTGTAGCTCTTGTAGAAGATCGCGATCGTCGATTTTTCGCCCTTGCGGACCTGTCCGCCGAGCGCCTGACACTGGGGATAGGTCATCCAGTATGGCGAGGCGTAGCCGCAGCCATCGGCCACCATCCATAGCCAGAAGGTATTCATTCCGCGATAGGGCGTTCCGCAGGAGCGCAAGGGTCGCGAGACTGACACACCGCGCCACGGCTTGACCCAAGGCTTGGTGCCTTCTTCAAGCTTTTCGATAATGGCGGCAGTGATGCGCTCAGCTGGCGAGGTCGAAGCAGTGCGGCGATACTTGGTCATGGGAGCTCTCCTGATCGCCGGGACGGGCATGCCCCGGCTCAGGAAGAGCAAAGCTCCCTCCCCTCTCGTTTCCTGTTGGCCGCTTGGCGCCCTGTACTCAGCCGTTCGCGTCCACTGGCAATTTCCCCGAAAGCTGCCGCTCCCTTAGAGTGGCAAATTTGCGCTCTCAACCAAACCCTCGAAACCCTAATGTCGCGCCAACCGTTGCACCGATGGCAGACACGCAGCCAAATTTATCGATATCACTTCCGAGTTTGATGGATGCGGGAAATATTTAGGCAAAGTCTGCCAAGGATGTGCGAGCGAATTCCATGCTTATCCCGCCGACTCTACGATACCGAACTTTTTCAGACGTCACCCGACTACCCCAAAGCATGGAACCGTAATGGAGAATTTACGTTCATTTGAGTTGAATGCCGCGACCAATACGGTTGCCACTACGCAAACATGGGACGTCTGGCATGAAAATTTTCAAGAGCCTTCTTGTTCTTGGAACTGCACTCGCGGGTCCGAGTCTCCTTGCACAACAACCTCCCGGGCCACCGGAGATTCCGGCAGCGGATTCGGCTCCCGTCGAAGTATCCAAGTCTCAAAAGGCACCCGGAGCTGGTTATCTGGCGAAGCGCTTCGGCCTCTCGGAGCTTGAGGCTAGGCAAAGACTTGCGCTAGACGAAAAGATTACCGAGAGTACTGCTTCTTTTGTAGAGGCGTTCGGCGATGATTTCGTCAGTGTGTTCATCGACCATGAGCCGAACTATAGGGTCACTTACGTAATTGCGCGCGATGTACCGGTTGGTGATGCGCAGAAGATGGTGGCGCAGGAATTGCGGCGCTATGTAGCGGTCAAGCGAAGCAAATATACCGTCAGCGAACTCGATGTACTGAACAGGCGGATTGCCGATACCCTCGCGAATATGAAGTTGCCCGGAACGGTGGGCTATGACTTTCGCACAGACAAGTTCGAAATCAGTGCTACCGAAACCGCCGGGCAGAAACTCATGCCCGCACTCCCAACGGATTTAAGATCGGTCGTCCGGTTCGTTCCGGGAGGTAAGCCTCAAACTGTGCAGACTGGCGCACGATCAGGCGATGTATTTTACGGCGGTTGGCAGTTCTTTCCCGCTCCGGGCACGGGCACCCCGACCTGCACGTATGCGTTTTCGATCCGAACGGGCAGCGGGCAGGATGGGATGCTGACCGCTAGCTCGGGGCATTGCCAAGGCAATGCTGCATACAAATATCCTGACGGACACACCGTGACGCTGGTCACACCTGCGGAGGTTGACCGGTTCGTTTTCAACAATTCGGGTCGATCCTATGATTATCGCCAGGTGCGGACTGGAACAATTAAGCCTGGTCCATATGTCTGGTTTTGGAACAATCGAGGCGGGAACTATTATCAGAAAACGCTGAGTGGCTGGGAATACAAGAGTTGGGCAAACGTAAACCCGAATTATCCGATTGAGGGCGGCTACTCGCAGGTCACCGGAGCGGTGCTTGGGTCTTCGGCTAACACGCAGAATTACAACCATGCCGCCGGTCAGACACGATGCCTCGGCGGCCAGACCACCGGAATTACCTGTGGCCTTATCACAGCGTCTTCGACCACCGCCGTCGAAGTATTGGACGATGGCTCCACGCGGCAATACTACGGATACGTGAAAGTCGAGGGTCAGGACTACATGGTCTTGGCAAACGGTGGGGACAGCGGCGGGCCGGCGGTCACCGAACCTGTGTGGAATTCGACAGCAGGTTATTATCAGGTGAAGGCGGCGGGGATCGTTCTCATAGGATCCGTGCGCGATCGTGGAGACGGATATGATCGACCTTGTGTCATGCCGGGCGACCAGAGTTGCCCCGCATATTATATGCCGATTGACCGTATTAACGATCATGCTGCTGGCACGATTCTGACAACGACCGGTGCGGTGGCGGTGAACTGATGACTAAAGGGTTCGCCTCGATTCTGCTGGCCGTATCAGTCGCAGCATGCCAACCAGGTGGGATGGAAGAAAATAGGGTGCTATCCGATCCGGTAGACAATCAGATTGTTGAGAACCTGTATGTCGTCGATCCGCCGGAAGGCACTACGTCGGCCGGAATGGGTGGCACTGCTGGCATCTTACGACTTGACGGCCGCTGTTTGGTATTGACGGTCGGTAGCGAGCACTTCACGCCAGTGTTCCGGGGCGGATCAGATCGGCTGGTTGTAGGGAGCGATAGATTGCAGGCATTTGGCCTGACCGTGGATTACGGTGAAGATCTCTACTTTCCGAGAGCAACAGCGGGAAGCTTCGTGAATTTACCCGAAGGAAGCAGATGCCCCAAAAACGCGCTGTTCGTACCAATGATCGAGCGGCCTGACACTGAAAACATTGCTCCCGCGCCACCAACGCCCGCAGGCGCCTTGAAGGGCAAGTCCTGATCCCGTCGTTCGGACCAGTTGCTTAACACCAGCGGGCTGACCTGACAGCCGCCCAAGGCAGCTTGCCACTACTTTCTGACAGAAGCCGGCAAACTACAAACGGTCCAGAATTTGACATGGAAAAGGCGGCCCATCCCGAGAGGGACGGACCGCCCACCGAGTGGCATGGACCTGTCAGGAGGGGTCAGGCAGCCTGCTCGGCAATTTCACCAGCGGTGTCTTCGCTGACCGACTCTTCGCCGTCGGCGGCAATCGGTGCGACTTGCTCGGCACCGGCGAAACACATGATCGTCGGAACCCAAGCCAGCGCCCGTTCCTTGACCTCGGGCTCGCCAATGAAGTTGCCCGAGAAGATGCGTTCGGCAGCGCTCGCAAGCTCAGCCTTCTTCGATGCGGCATAACGACTGACGAGTTCGGGACCGCCGGCGGCGTCGAGCGCTTCGAGCGTGCGCGCCTTAGCCACCCGGTCGAAGTAGTTGTTCGCCGTGGGACGCCACCAATGCGCGGTCTCGATTTCGAGGAGCGAGCCGAGTGCCTCGTGCATCGGCACCGATCGTTCGCCTTCGCAGGCAAGGCTGGCAACCAGAGTGCGCGAGACGACATGGCCAAGCCATGCTGAGCGCGCCTCGTCGGAAAGCGCTCGGAATTTCGCGAACCGCTCGACATCGCTTTCACCCGCACGCCAGCTTTCATCGAGCGACCCGGCGAACTCGGCAAGCGCGGCACTCGCCGGCGCATCCTTCGCCTCGAACCCAGCGATAGGCCCGGACGCGACCGAGCCAACGAGGGTCGACGCTTTCTTGGCGCGCCAGTCGTGCCCATCGGCATCGGCGAGCGTGAAGACCATAAAGTCGAGCGCTAGTGCCGGGTCGTTGGCGAGATGGATTGCCAGGATGTCGCGGCGCTGCATTGCGAGCTCGTCGAGCAGGCGCTGGGAAAGCGAGCTCCCCTTGAGCTTAGCCGCACCGCTCTCTTCAATGGCCTCGACCACGCCTTCGTCAGCGATGACCTCGGTCTCGGTGTAGAACTGCGGGACCAATGTCGGCTCGCCATTGCGCGAGAGGACTAGGAAAGCGCCAGCGTCAGGTTTCAGCTCGTCGGCAAGCACGGGGGGACGATCATTGAGCGCGCGCATGGCGCGGTCGATCACCACCAGCTCCTTCTCGGCCTTGGCGACCTCGTCCTCGTCGCTGTCTTCATCTTCGAGCACAGCGGCGACGCGGTCGTAGTCAGCCTCGAGCTCGCCGAGCTCCTGCGTTTCCTGCTCGGTCATCGGCGCAGGCTCGCAGGGCAAGCGACCGAGACCTTCAACAAGGTCGTGGCTGACATAGTTGCCAAGGGTCGGGCGCACCCAGGCAAGGCCATATCCGAGCGCGGCCTTTTCTGCGGCTTCTTCCATGGCCTTGTGCGCGAGGTCTTCGAGCAGCGCGATATCGATCCAGCTCTCGCTGGCATCGTCGTCGAACAGTTCGCGTTCGATCCGGCCGCCCGCGGCGAGGTAGGCATCGCGTCCGACGAGAACCGCTCGCGGATCGGAGCCACGAACGGTTGCGTCGAGCACCATGCGGCGGATCGTGTCGGGCGTGATTTGGTACCAGGCGTCCTGCAGCTCGGCATAGACATGTGCCTGGCGCTCCACGTCGGAGATAGCGCCGTAGGCCTTGGCCATATCGAGCGTGATCGTGCCTTCGGCGAGCGCTTCGAAGACGCAAGGCGCGAGAGAGGCTAGGCGCAGACGTCCTTCGACGAACCGGACGGTGAGGCCGAAGCGGCGCGCCACGTCTTCGGGGGTAGCCCCTGCCTCGATGATAGAAGCGAAGGCCTGCGCCTCGTCGGCGGGGTTCATCGCGAGACGCTGGAAGTTCTCGGCAAGGCTGGCCTCGCGCACTTCGCTTTCCTCGCCTTCGATGACGAGGCAGGTAACCTCGTGGTTTTCGGGCAAGGTGCCCTCTCCGGCCAACGCCTGCAGCGCGGCGAGACGGCGACCGCCGGCCTCGACTTCGAACTTGCCGCGCTTTCCTTTGCGCACGACAAGGTTCTGCAACAGGCCGCGCGCAGCGATGTCTGCCCGCAGCTGGAGGTCGGCCAGCACGTCGCTCGCCTTGCGAACGTTGAGCGGGCTCGGGACGAGCTTCTTCAAGGGAATCGACTGGATCATGGGTGTTCTCCTGATGGAATGAAGGCGCAGGTGAGGAT
>CAYOSE010000121.1:0-6164 GCA_964406535.1 uncultured Sphingomonadaceae bacterium | reverse complement strand
GAACACCCGCGTGCAGTTGATCGGCGCCTCTGAAACGATGCGCGACAAGCTGCTGGTCGGCATCAACAACCGCGATCCGCGCTTCCACGATATCCACCTGCTCGACCTGACGACCGGCACGCTCACCCTTGTGTTCCAGAACGATGATGGCTGGGCCGGGTTCGAGGCCGATGACAGCCTGACCCTGCGCTGGGCCGTGCGCCAGAACGCGGCGGGCGGCACCGACATGCACGAGATCGTGGACGGCAAGGTTGCCGAACTCCCGCGCGAGGTGGTAGCGATGGACGATGCGCTGACCACCAGCATGGCCGGCTACACCACCGATGGCGCGACGCTCTACTGGGTCGACAGCCGCGGGCGTAACACCGCCGCTTTGTTTGCCGAGGATGTCGCGACCGGCACCCGCACGCTGATCGCCGAACACGACAAGGCCGATATCGGCGGGACGATCCGCCACCCGAAAACCGGCGTCGTGCAGGGCTGGTCGGCCAATTACCTGCGCTCCGAGCACACCTTCTTCGACAAGGACCTCGAGGCCTCGTGGAACTGGTTGCGCGAGCGGCTGACCGGCGATTTCGGCATTCTGTCGCGCACCGACGACGATATCCGATGGCTTGTCTGGAACGACCCGCTGACCGCGCCCGTTCGCACGATGATCTTCGACCGCGAGGCGATGACACTCGACACGTTCTACATCACCAAGCCGGGGCTGGAGGGCCAGCCGTTGCAGCCAATGCATGTGCGCGAGATTACCGCCTCGGACGGCCTGACGCTGACCGCCTTCCTGACCCTGCCGCCCGCCTGCGATCCGGATGCAAACGGTGTGCCTGATGCGCCGGTGCCGATGGTGCTGCTGGTGCATGGCGGGCCGTGGGCGCGCGATGGCTATGGCTATAACGGCGCGCACCAATGGCTCGCCAATCGCGGCTATGCGGTGCTGAGCGTCAATTTCCGCGGCTCGACCGGCTTCGGCAAGGACTTCATCAATGCCGGCAACCTCGAATGGGGCGCGAAGATGCACCAAGACCTGCTCGACGCGGTCGACTGGGCGGTCGATCAGGGCGTCGCCGTGCGTGACAAGGTGGCGATCATGGGCGGCTCCTATGGCGGCTATGCGACGCTGGCGGGCCTCGCCTTCACGCCCGAAGCCTTCGCCTGCGGGGTCGATATCGTGGGGCCATCCAACCTCGAAACGCTGCTGGAGACGATCCCGCCCTATTGGGAACCAGTCAAGCGCCAGTTCCACGAGCGGATGGGCAATCCGGAAACGCCCGAGGGCAAGGCACTGCTGCAGGAGCGCAGCCCGCTGCACAAAGCCTCGGCGATCCGCCGACCGCTGCTGATCGGCCAGGGCGCCAACGACCCGCGCGTCAAGCAGTCGGAAAGCGACCAGATCGTCAGTGCCATGCAGGGCCACGCCATCCCGGTTACCTATGTGCTGTTCCCCGATGAGGGCCACGGCTTCCACCGCCCGGAAAACAACATAGCGTTCAATGCGATCGCGGAGAACTTCCTCGCCGAATGCCTCGGCGGACGGGCCGAGCCGGTCGGCAAGGTGCTGGATGCTTCGACCGCCGAGATCGTCACGGGCGAGGAATATGTGCGCGGACTGACCGAAAACGCCTGAAAAGGCGCGTTCCTAGGCCCCGTCCACATTGTCCTTCGGACGTCGTTGAATCCGGATGATGACGTGGTGGAAGCGAAGCTGGCCAAAGGCCAATATGGTGCGGGATCGCGACCCGGAACGCAGCGACCTTATTGTGGTCGTGAGCACCGGAAGCGCGAACCCGCGCGATTTGCAGACCGTCAGGGCTGAATGTCTTTGTTTTCTAGCGCTCAGCCAGGTCGTCGATGGCGCGGGCGAGTTTGATATCCCGCGCGCTCAGCCCGTCCACGTCATGGGTCATCAGCGTGATCGTGACCCGGTTGTAGACATTGCGCCAGTCGGGGTGGTGGTCCTGCTGCTCGGCGAGCATGGCCACGCGCGTCATGAAGTCGAACGCCGCCTTGAAATCGGCAAATTCCAGCCGCCGCGTGATCGCCTTGCCGTCGATCCGCAACTGCCAGTGGCGCAGGCGCGATACCGCGTCTTCGCGTTCCTCGTCACTCAGTAGCTGTACCGCCATAAATCAATCCCCCGCTCGTCCATACCGGGCATCCTTGTGGGTATAGCATGCATGCCTTAACGCAAAATTCCATGGAAGCCTGTCGCCTCTCAGCCCACGATCTTGCGTGCCGTCGCGGCGACATGCTGTTGTTCAGGGGCGTGAACGTGGCGCTGGCCGCTGGGCAGGCGCTGCACCTGACCGGCCCCAATGGCAGCGGCAAGTCGAGCCTGATCCGCATCCTTGCCGGGCTGATGCGTCCGTTTGCAGGCAGTGTGGCCCGCAATGGCGCGGTCGGCCTGCTCGACGAACGCCCGGCGCTGGACGAACAGGCCCCGCTCGGCCGCGCGCTGGATTTCTGGGCGAAGGTGGATGGCGCAGCGACGGATGCGACCGACAGGCTCGGTATTGCCGACCTCGCCGATGTGCCGGTGCGCTACCTCTCCACTGGCCAGCGCAAGCGCGCTGCCCTCGCCCGCCTGATGGGCCAGCAGGCCCCGATCTGGCTGCTCGACGAACCCTTGAACGGCCTCGACAGTGATGCGACGGCGCTGGTCGAGGCGCTGGTGGGTGAGCATTGCGCCAGTGGTGGTATCGCCATCGTTGCCTCGCACCAGGACTTCGCACTGGCAGGCGCGCAGGCGCTACACATTCCCGAGTTCACCGCATGAGCGCGCTCGCGGCCCTGCTGCGGCGCGACCTCGCGCGGCTGCTGCCCGGTGGAGGTGGTGGCGCGGGCGGCGGGAGCCTGTTGCCGCTGCTGTTCTTCCTCGCCGTCGCCATGCTCTATCCCTTCGCGGTCGGACCCGATGCCAATTTGCTCGCGCGGACTGGTGGCGGGGTGATCTGGGTCGCCGCTTTGCTGGCCGCGATCCTCCCGCTCGACCGGCTGGTGACGAGTGATCTGGAGCAAGGCTTCTTCGACCAATGGGCGCTGCGCGGCCTGTCGGAAGAGGCGGTGCTGGCCGTGCGCCTGCTCGCACACTGGCTCAGTTTCGGGCCGTTCCTCATGCTGGCTGCCCTGCCCGCCAGCGCGCTGCTCGGCATCGACGGCGAGGCCCTCCGCACCGTCGAGCTGGGCCTGCGGGCGGGGACGCCGGGGCTCGCCGCCATCGGCCTCGTCATCGCCGCCGTCACCACCGGGCTGCGCGGCGGCACGGCGCTGGCCGGGCTGCTGGCGATCCCGCTGACCGTGCCGCTGCTGATCTTCGGCGCGGGAGCGCTCTCGACCGGCGGCGAAGGCGGGCTGGCGCTGGCGGGCGCGATCAGCCTGGTGCTGGTCGCCATCGCCCCCTTTGCCGGGGGCGCAGCGATCCGCGCGGCGCGCGAGGGATGAGCGAGGCCGCAGACCGCCTGCGCGCGCTGTTTCCCGAGGCCGTGATCGAGCCTCCGAAAACCCCCGGTGCCTATCTGCTGCTGATCGCGCTCGAACAGGGCCTGAGCTGCACCATCAGGAAACGTACCTTCACCCTGACGCCCGGAACCTACGCCTATTGCGGCTCGGCCAAAGGCCCGGGCGGAATCGCAGCGCGCGTGGCCCGGCACCTGCGCCGCGACAAGCAGCCGCATTGGCATATCGACCAGCTGACCATGGCCGCGCATGCCATCAGCGTGCTGGCCTTTCCGGGCGGATCGGAATGCGCGCTGGTCGCGCGGCTGACCGGCGGCAGCGGCGCGAGCATCCCGGTCGCGGGTTTCGGCAGCAGCGATTGCCGCCACTGCCCGGCCCACCTGCTGAGGCTCTAGATTCTGTTTCAAGTGAACTGAAACAGGTGCGGTACCTGCCCGCTCCCCCTCCCAACCTCCCGATAGGGTAGATTTTGGGAGGTCGGGAGGGGGAGTGGGCTGGTGCCGCTTCCACGTGAGTGGAAAAATCCCCTCTCAGATCGAGGGTTTGTAATCGTCGCGCCTGAGCGTGAGCATATAGTCGACGAGCATGTTCACCTCTTCCTCGTCGAGGTAGAAATCCATGTCTTCCGGATAATTATGCGCGTCGCTCAGCCAGCGCTTGAGCGTGTCGCGCGTCAGCCCCGGCGTGTTGGCGATCATCGGCCATTCGGGCGCGGGCGTGACCGGGGACAGGCCATAGGCCTCGACCGAGTGGCAGCCGCCGCAGGCTGCCTGTGCCAGCGCATGGGCCCGGCTGTCCGGCTCCACCCCGGTGGTGGCAGGCGCTTCGCTGGCGCTGGCCACCTGTGCCTCCTCCGCAGGCGTCTGGCAGGCGGCAAGCGAAAGCGGGAGCGCGGCAAGCGCGAGAATGCGGGCAAATGGCGACATCGGGGACTACTCCTGATTGAGCCCCTTAATGCCAGCCGCAGCGCGGCTTTTCATTGCGCCAGATCAACTTTGGTGCATTCGGCAATGCAATCTCAATACGGCGGTTTGTCGCGGCCCGTGGGGCTCTTCGTGAAAATCTCGTTGCCCGTTTCGGTGATGCCGATCGAGTGTTCGAACTGCGCCGACAGGCTCTTGTCGCGCGTCACGGCAGTCCAGCCGTCGCTGAGCAGTTTCACCGCCGGACGCCCCAGATTGATCATCGGCTCGATCGTCATGAACATGCCCGGCTTCAGCTCCGGCCCGGTCCCGGCGCGCGCCGCATGGACGACCTCGGGCGCATCGTGGAACAGCCGCCCCAGCCCGTGGCCGCAGAACTCGCGCACCACGCCGTAACGGTGGCTCTCGGCATATTGCTGGATCGCCGCGCCGATATCGCCCAGCCGCGCGCCCGGCTGCGCCTTCTCGATCCCGAGCATCAGGCATTCATAGGTCACGTCGACCAGCCGCTTTGCCTTGATCGAGACATCGCCGACCAGGAACATCCGGCTCGAATCGCCATGCCAGCCATCGAGCAGCGGGGTCACGTCGATATTGACGATGTCGCCGTCCTTCAGCCGCTTGTCCGAAGGGATGCCGTGACACACGACGTGGTTGATCGAGATGCAGCAGCTATGCGTATAACCGCGATAGCCGAGCGTGGCCGGCACGCCGCCGCCATCGAGCGTCATCTGCCGCACCAGGTCGTCCAGCTCCCCGGTCGTGACGCCCGGCTCCACCTTGTCGGCCAGCGCGTCGAGGATCTCGGCGGCGAGCCGCCCGGCCTTCCGCATGCCGGCGAAGCCTTCCGGCCCATGCAGCTTGATCGTGCCGTCGCGATAGACGGAGGTATCGGCGGTGACGGTCTGGTATTCGGTCATGCGGGCGATGTAGCGATTGCGGTACGAGAATGCGAGGGGTCAGACATTTTCCACTTTCGTGGACCGGCACCAGCCAGCTCCCCCTCCCGACCTCCCAAATATTACCCTGTCGGGAGGTTGGGAGGGGGAGTGGGCCGGAGCCGCACCTGTTGCAGCAGCGCTGCAACAGAGACTAGCGCACCGCGAACGCGTCCTTGTAGGGCTCGGCCACGGCGTCCAGCACGGCCTCGGTCACCGGGAAGGTGAACTCATAGGTCCCTTCAGCCCATGGCCCCGCGACATAGGGCCCGATCTGCACCCCGATCCGGTCGAAGGCCTTGCCCCCGCCCGAACCGAGCAGGATCGTGGTATCGGCCAGCGTCACGCACTCATCGAACATGCCGCCCACCTGCGCGTCCTCGCCCCGGCGTTTGGCACGTTCGACCTGCAGGTCTTCGCACAGCGCGTCCTTCAGCGCATCATCCAGTGCCTCGGCCGAGGTGAAGAAGGCTTCGGGTTCGAGCGCGATCGCGCGGGCCTTGTCCCAGACCAGCGAATCGAAGCCGAAATTGCCATGCGCGCCGCCCGTATAGCTGGAGACCTCGGCCGACAGGCTCAGATAGTCCGGCAAGTCGGCCACACGCTGCCATTCGGTGCCGATCGAATATTTATTGTAGGGAAAGCCATTATCGCGCGCCGCCTCGCGCCCTTCCGCCGCCTGTCCGGCCAGTTCGTCGCGCAGCCGGGTCAGCCGCGAATCGAGCAGGGTGGCCAGCTCGGGAATATTCCCCACTTCCGCCGGATAGGCATATTCGAACAGGAAATCGTCGGTTTCCTCGGAGATGGAGCGCGCCCCCGCCGGAACCGGCGTGGCGCTGGGCGTCGG
>CAYOSE010000120.1:0-6218 GCA_964406535.1 uncultured Sphingomonadaceae bacterium | reverse complement strand
AAGGCGCACCCGAAGCCTTCGCCGACCGCGCCACTTTGTGGAACGCGGTCGAGGCTGCGGAGAAGCGCAAGGATGCCCAACTCGCTCGCGAGGTCGAGTTCGCCCTGCCCCGCGAGTTGTCGAAGAAAGACAACATCAAGCTGGCGCGCGAGTTCGTGAAGGCTGAGTTTGTCGAGAAAGGCATGATCGCCGACCTCAACGTCCATTGGGATATTGGCGAGGATGGCAAGGCCAAGCCTCATGCGCACGTCATGCTCACGATGCGCGAGGTCACCAAGGACGGCTTTGGCGCAAAGGTCCGCGACTGGAACAAGACCGCGCTAATCGAGCGCTGGCGCGAGCGCTGGGCCGATCATGTGAACCGCGCGCTTGCGACACGCGACATAGATGCGCGGATCGATCATCGCAGCCTGGAAGCGCAGGGGATCGCTCTTGAACCGCAGGACAAGATCGGCCCCGCCGCTTCGCGCATTGGCGGGCGCGGGCTGGAGGCCGAACGGATCGAAGAGCACCGCGCGATTGCGCAGCGTAATGGCGAACGGATCATCGCCAATCCCGCGCTGGCACTCGATGCGATTACGCACCAGCAGGCGACCTTCACGAAGCGCGATCTTGCCGCCTTCGTTCACCGGCACAGCGACGGCAAGGAGCAGTTTGACGCCGCCTCCAATGCCGTGCGCGCATCGCCCGAGTTGATCTCTCTGGGCAAGGACGGACGTGGGCAGGACCGCTTAACTTCACGCGCGATGATCGAGACCGAACAGCGCCTGCATCGCGCCGCAGATTCGATGGCCGCGCAGGCGAAGCACAACGTCAGCAAAGTCCAGCGAAACGCCGCATTCACCAGCGCTGCCAAGCGCGGTCTGGTGCTATCCGGCGAGCAGAAATGCGCCTTCGAACACGTGACCAAGAAGGGCAGCCTTGCGGTTGTCGTCGGCTATGCCGGGACCGGCAAGAGCGCGATGCTGGGCGTGGCACGCGATGCATGGGAACGCGCGGGCTACACCGTGCGCGGCGCAGCCCTTTCCGGCATCGCAGCCGAAGGTCTGGAGAATGGCTCCGGTATTGCGTCTCGCACCATCGCCAGCATTGAGCATCAATGGGGCAAGGGACGTGAGTTGCTGACTGCCCAGGATGTGCTCGTCATCGACGAAGCAGGCATGGTCGGCACGCGTCAGATGGAGCGCGTGCTGTCCCATGCCGCCAAGGCCGGTGCGAAGGTCATCCTGGTGGGCGACCAGCAGCAGCTTCAGGCAATCGAGGCTGGCGCCGCGTTCCGGGCAATCCACGAACGCCGCGGCGGCGTCGAGATCAGCGAGGTCCGCCGCCAGCTATCGGCATGGCAGCAGGACGCGACCCGCCAGCTCGCCACGGGCCGAACGGGCGGAGCGATCCGCTCCTATGAGGAACGCGGCATGGTCCGTGCTGCCGACACGCGCGAGGCCGCGCGGGCAGAGCTGATCGAGCGCTGGGATCAGCAATGGCGGGGCAGCCCCGATGATAGCCGGATCATCCTCACCCATACGAATGACGAGGTTCGCGAGCTGAACGACATGGCGCGCGAGAAAATGCGCGCGGCTGGCGCGCTAGGTGCCGATGCCACGATCAAGGCTGCACGCGGTGAACGCCAGTTTGCATCGGGCGACCGCATCATCTTCCTGCGCAATGAGCGCGGGCTTGGGGTCAAGAACGGGACGCTGGGGACGGTCGCAATGGCCAGTCCGCAAAACATGGCTGTCCGCACAGACGATGGCCGCGACATCGCGTTCGACACGAAGGACTATGCCCATCTCGATCACGGCTACGCCGCCACGATCCACAAGGCGCAGGGGATGACGGTGGATCGTGCCCATGTGCTCGCTACACCGGGTATGGACAGCCATTCCGCATATGTCGCCATGTCGCGCCATCGCGAGGATCTGGCGCTGCATTTTGGCCGCGATGACTTTGCCGACCAGTCCAAACTTGTCCGCACGCTCAGCCGCGAGCGCGGAAAGGACATGGTGGGCGACTACAAGCCCGAGCAGGCTTTCGCTGAACTGCGCGGCATCAGCTTCCGCGAACGGATCGTGGAGATGGTTCGCCAGGTGCCGGAACGCGCCAAATCGATCTTCGCAAACTTCCATCCGCAGGCGCGGCAGCTTGAGCCGCTTCCGGTGCAGACGAACACGCGGAACGAGCAGCGCCGCGCGGTCGAACGTTACGCCCGTGCGCTGGGCGATATCGGCACGATGCAGGCCCAGGGCTTGCCTGTCCTACCCCACCAGAAAGACGCGCTAGAGAAGGCTGGAAAGGCGCTCGAAGTGATCCGGCCCCATGCCGCCACCGATCTCGCCAAGGCACTGGATCGGCGGCCTGAGCTGATTGCAGAGGCCGCTGGCGGGCGCAGCCAGGATGCCATGCGCGCCATGCAGCACGAAGCCGCCGTTCGCACCGATCCGGCGCTGCGAACCGAGCGCTTTGTCAGCGACTGGCAGGGACTGAGCGCATCGCGCAAGCAGCTTGAGCAGCAAGGCGACCGGGCAGGAGTTGCCCGCGTGTCGGCCAAGCTGACCGAGCTTGCGAAGGGGCTTGAACGCGATCCGCGGGTTGAAGGCCTGCTGCGCGGCAAAACCCGTGAACTTGGCATCGATCCGAAGCCCGAACGCAGCATCGCGAATGAACTCACCGCAACCCTTGCCCGCGAGCGCACCCGCGCTTTCGACATGGGCATTTAGGAGAAACGACATGGAAGACGACCACATCGAAGAAGTACAAATTGACCTCGAAGTCGATGAACCGCCCGCCCCGCAGCTGAAACCTGAACTAGAAGCGGCGGAAGAGTCAGATCCGGCAACGGAAGCTTTCGCGCGTCTCGAAGGCGAAATGGCAATGGTGCGTCATACCGTCCAGAACATGGCCAGGGAGCGAGCCGACACCGTGATCCCGGACTACACGGCTACGCTCGGCCAGATGGCCGGTCAGTTGGATCAGGTATCCGACAAGCTGGCAGCCATCAGCGGCAAACCAGCAATGGAACTCACCCCCGAAACGATTGCCGATCAGATCGCCCACGCTTCCGAAGGTTCGCGTCGTTACGACAGTGACCAGCTCATGAAAGCCCAGAACTTCCATCGTCAGGCAACTGCCGAGATGCATGCACTAATGGGGCGTGCCGGCAACATCGAAGAGCAGAACCGCAAATTGCAGCACATGGCTGGCGCGGGCCTGCTCGCTGGTATCCTCCTCTGGGCGATTCTTCCGGGCACCATCGCCCGCGCTATGCCCGAAAGCTGGCAGTTGCCCGAGTGGATGGCACGCAAGGCTGTTGGCGAGCCGACGATTTTGGAGGCAGGCATACGGTTGATCCGGTCACAGAACCCCGAAGCATGGGAGGAGTTGATGGTGACCCACAGCACACTGAACGCGAACCGAGAAGAATTGGACCGATGCACCGAGAAGGCGCGTAAGGAGGAAAGGCCGGTCAGTTGTTCAATTCGGATCGACCAACCAGGCCCACTGTGAGCCCGTAAAATACTCGTTCAAAGGAACATGAAACCAAGGCAAAGACCACCTGGACAAATGGTAACGTATATGTTACCCGAGGCGGTGTAACGTGATTATTGAAGAGTATGTTCGCGAGGATGGTTCCTGCCCTTTCCGGGGCTGGTTTGACGGTCTCGATGTGCAGGCATCAGCCAAGGTGGCTACGGCTATCGTCCGGATGGAGCTGGGCAACCTGTCGAACGTCAAATGGATCGGCAAAGGACTTGGCGAATATCGGATCGATTGGGGACCAGGATATCGCCTCTATCTGACACAGGACGGGAATCAACTGGTCATTCTTTTCGTAGGCGGCACGAAGAAGCGGCAACAGACCGACATCAGGCAGGCAACAGCCTTGCTTGAAGAATACAAGAGCCGCAAGGCCAAGGCAAAGAAGGCAAGGAGTTGAGCAAAGTGGCACTGACACGCGATTTCAAGGAGACGGTGAAGGAACGCGCCGCGCGCGATCCGGCGTTCGCCAAGGCCATGCTGGATGAAGCTGCGACTGCATTTCTCAACGGCGAACCCCACGTTGCGCGCCTAATTCTGCGTGACCTCGTAAATGCATCAGTTGGCTTCGAAGGCCTCGCCGCTGAAACCAATCGACCGAGCAAGAGCCTGCACCGGATGCTTTCAGAGAAAGGCAATCCCAGCATGGACAATCTTGCAGCTATTTTCGGCGCGGTTCGCAAGCAGTTGGGCGTTGAATTCGAAGCTCACGGCGTGAAAGCGGCGTGATCGGAACGCCCGGAACGAGCTAACGCCCTCGATTCATTGGCAGCAGCAGAATTGAGGAAACACGTCCCAATGCAACCAATCCCATACCACTGATACCCACGCAAACTGTGGGAACACCTGTGGTATCGATTCTGAAAAAATCTGCATTTATCCTGTTATTTCAATTTGATAAATGACTTGAATGGTAGCGGAGGAGGGACTTGAACCCCCGACACGCGGATTATGATTCCGCTGCTCTAACCACCTGAGCTACTCCGCCATCCGGGCTGTCCGGTCGCCTGGCATGCCCCGTCGAACAAGGGCGCTTGGCGCTGGCAAGGCGCGCCCTTTAGGCCGCCCTTCCCCCGTGGTCAACCGCGAAACCGCCAGCGCTTTTCGAACGCCCACGGCCCGCCCCGGTAAGTGTGGAGCTCGAACCCGCGAAAGGCGAATTCGCGGGGCATGAAGGTAGCGCCGAGGTGCGCCTGCAACGCCTTCGCATCGGCCGAGGAGACCTTGTTCTGCACAGTGATATGCAGGCGCGGCTGGTGCTGGTCCTGCGGCGTCAGCAAGCCATGGAATCGTTCGGCAAGTTCTGCGCGCAGGTCGAGCATATCGGAGCTCTCGATCCTGAGTGCGGTCCCCCCTCCCAGGCTCATGATACTGTCGAGCCGGGCCGGGACCGGCGCGCACTCTCCCGCCAGCCGGGCCAAGGCCTCCCCCACTTCCGCGCGGCAGAAGGGCGGCAGCGCGTGGAATAACGTGACATGCGCCTTCAGGTAATTGCGTTCGGGCGGGAAATGCTGCGTCCTGAGCTGCGTTGCCCAGCTATAGAGGTCCTGCGGCAGTTCGGCGGTGACGATCAGCGGATCGCTCAAATGCCATTCTCGCGACGGAACGCACGCCATGTCTCGACATTGGCGTTGTGCTCGGCGAGCGTCGCGGCAAAGGCATGTCCGCCGGAACCATCGGCGACCATGAACAGTGCGTCGGTCTCTACCGGATTGAGCACGGCGGCGATGCTCTCGCGCCCCGGATTGGTGATCGGCCCGACCGGCAGCCCGTCCATCGAATAGGTGTTGTAGCCATTCACCGCCTTGATCTCGCTGCGGCGAATGCGGCGCCCGAGCGGTTTGCCCTTGGTGATCGGATAGATGATGGTCGGGTCGGCCTGCAGCCTGATGCCTTGCCGCAGGCGGTTCGAATAGAGCCCGGCGACCATGCGCCGTTCCTGCGGCACACCGGTTTCTTTCTCGACCACAGAGGCGAGGATCACCGCGTCGCGCGGGCTTGTGACGGCGATGTCGTCGCTGCGCGCTTCCCACAATTCCGCGAGCGTCTCGGTCATGGCCGCCTGCATCCGCGTCAGCACCGCTGCACGGCTTTCACCCCGCTCGAAATCGTAGCTTTCGGGCAGGACCGAGCCCTCCTCGGGCACCGCGACCTCGCCCGTCAGCAGCGGCTCGGCCATCAGCAATTCGTGCACGATGATTGAGGGGGTGCCCTCCGGAATGGTGACGAAGCGCAGGATGACGTCGCCGGTCTGGAGCGCACTGAGGATTTGCGCGCCGCCGCCGGGGGCTGGCAGCAGGAACTCGCCCGCCTTGATCGGATCGTCGGAGCCGAACAGCTTCGCGCCGAGCAGGAAGCGGTCGGCGGATTCAATATGCCCGGCCTCTTCGAGTGCCCCGGCCACCTGCGTCAGGCTCGAGCCACTCGGCACGATGAAGGCGCGCTCCTCCTCCATCACGGTGGGCGCAAACCAGCCCCACGCGAACCACGCCACCGGCGCAGCAATGACAAGGGCCAGCAGGGCCAGGCCGAGTGTCAAGCCTCGTTTCAGGCCCGGACGCATGGGATCAGTCCACCGCCTTCATGATGAGGCTGGCATTGGTCCCGCCAAAGCCGAAGGAATTGTTCAGCACCGCACGCACTTCGCGCTTGCGCGCCACCTTGGGTACCAGGTCGACGCCTTC
>CAYOSE010000119.1:0-6231 GCA_964406535.1 uncultured Sphingomonadaceae bacterium | reverse complement strand
AGCCAGGGCGGCGGGACCAAGGACAGCTGGGTGCTAGACGACTGATGGCGGAGCGACTCACATGTTAGGGCGCGCCGCCAACGGCATCTTCTGGATGTACCGCTATCTCGAACGGGCGGAGAATACCGCGCGCCTGCTGGCGGCGGGGCACCGCATGACCCTTACGCGCGGGCAGGATGCCGCCAGCGCGGAATGGATCTCGGTCCTGACCACGCTCGGCCTGCTCGATGCCTATGAGCAAAGCCACGAAGGTTTTGCCGGGGCGCAGGTGTGCGACTTTGTGCTGCGCGGCAAGGACAACGACCAGAACGTCCTGCGAATGTTCGAACATGCCCGAACCAATGCGCGTGCCTGCCGCTCGGCGCTGACCGCCGAGGTGTGGGAGGCGGTGAACGAGGGCTGGATGACGCTGCGCGAGCTGCTGGCCCGCCCGGTGCGCGACGCCAATCTCTACACCGTGCTATCGGCCATCCGCCGCGAAAGTACGCTGGCGCGCGGCGCGACCCACGGCACGATGCTGCGGAACGAGACCTATTCCTTCGCCCGCGCCGGGACCTTCCTGGAGCGTGCGGACAGCACGGCGCGGATTCTCGACGTCAAATATTACCTGCTGCTGCCCTCGGTCTCCTATGTCGGGACCGCACTCGATACGGGGCAGTGGGACAATGTACTGCGCTCGCTGTCGGGTGACCGGGCCTATCGCTGGCTCAATGCCGGCAGTATGGATGCGCGCTCGATCGCCGACTTCCTGATCCTGGACGCGCGCTTCCCGCGCAGCCTGGTGTTTTGCTACGCCGCCATTCGCGAGAACCTGACCGCGCTCGCCCAGCTGCACGGGCATGAGGGCAAGGCGCATGAGAAACTGCGCGATGCCGACACGCGGCTGGCCGGGCGCACGATTGAGGATGTTTTCGACCAGGGGCTGCACGAATTCCTGGTCGAGTTCATCAACGGCAACAATGCTATTTCAGCGGCCATTGCCGAGGATTATCGCTTCATCGCCTGACCACAACCAAGGGACCTGCTGACCACTTTCTCATGCGCCTCTCGATCCGCCATTCCACCCGTTATCGCTTCTCCGAGCCGGTTGCCTACGGCATCCAGCGCCTGCGCCTGACGCCGAAGGAGACGCAGGGCCAGAAGATCCTCGACTGGAAGATGGAATATGAGGGCGCCAAGGAAGAGCTCACCTATGACGACCAGAACTTCAATCACGTCACCCTGATTACGGTTGAGGAGGGCGTCAGCGAGGTGGTGGTGTCGTGCAGCGGCACGGTCGAGACAGAGGATCATGCCGGGGTCATCGGCCACCATGCCGGACATCTGCCGCTGTGGGCGTTCCTTGGCGCCACCGAGCTGACCAGGCCGGGGCCGAAAATCCGCAGCCTGATCGCCAGGGTCGAGCGTAGTCCCGATGGCATGGTGCCGACCTTGCACAACCTCTCGGCGGTAATCCGGGAGGCCGTGGATTACGGCGTTGGCGACACCCATGTCGCGACCACCGCGGAAGAGGCCGTGGCCGAGGGTGTCGGCGTGTGTCAGGACCACGCGCATATCTTCATCGCTGCCGCGCGGATGCTCGACATCCCGGCGCGCTATGTCTCGGGCTACCTGATGATGGACGACCGGATCGAGCAGGAAGCGACCCATGCCTGGGCCGAGGCCTGGGTACAGGGGCTCGGCTGGGTCGGGTTTGACATTTCCAACCAGATCAGCCCGGACCCGCGCTACGTGCGGGTGGCTACGGGCCGCGATTACCGTGATGCAGCCCCGCTGACGGGGATAAGTTTCGGCGCGGTGACCGAGGATCTGAGCGTGGACCTTGCAGTCGAACAGCAAAGCCTGACACAATAAGGTCCGATACGATATTTCCGGGCCCCAGACGGGCCTGAACAGAACGGAGCGGACCGCAACGATGACCTATTGCGTGGGAATGGTGCTCGACAAGGGCCTTGTCCTGATGAGCGATACGCGCACCAATTCGGGCGTCGACAACATCTCCGTGTTCCGCAAGATGCACCACTGGTCGGTGCCGGGCGAGCGGATCATCTCGCTGATGACGGCCGGCAATCTGGCCACGACGCAGGCGGTGATCAGCCGGTTGGAAGAGCGCAGCAAGCATCCTGACGACCGGGTCAATTCACTGCTCGAACTGCCGACCATGTTCCAGGTGGCGGTCGAGGCGGGCAAGCTGCTGCGCGAAACCGTGACCGATACCCAGCAGGCCAATGGCGCATCGGGCCGGGGCCGCTTTACCGCCTCGATGATCCTCGCCGGGCAGATCAAGGGCATGGAGCCGCGGCTGTTCCTGATCTATCCCGAAGGCAATTTCATCGAAGCCAGTTTCGACACGCCCTTCTTCCAGATTGGCGAGACGAAATATGGCCGCCCGATCCTGATCCGCGGCTACGACCGGACGATGAGCTTCGAGGATGCGGTCAAGCTGCTGATGGTCAGCTTCGATTCGACGCTCAAGGCCAATCTCTCGGTCGGCCTGCCGCTCGACATGATGGTGATCGAACATGACGGCTTTGCGCCGCTGCACGAACAGCGGATCGAGCATGGCGATCCCTATTTCGAATCGATCTCGTCGAGCTGGGGTGACGAGCTTCGCAAGGCCTTCAACGCGCTGCCCGATTACAGTTTCGGGCCCGAGCAGAAGGCCAAGGGGCGAACAGCCAAGTAGAACTACCTAGGTAGTTGTCTCCTAAGCGATTGTCCGCAGCGTAGCTTTGCGGAATTTTGTACCGGAACGGATGACGGAACTTCGCGGTTTTCTGCCAGTGTGCGCGAAGCAAACCCTTATTTTATCTCCATTTCGGAAGTTTCTCGGCATGCGTGTAGGGCCCGATACCTGCACCACTTGCGGTCATGGAAGACCGTCTCATTCTGCACATCGTCGGCGGTGACAGCCGCTCCCGCGCCGAACAGGCGCGCCTCGCACTGGCGCTCGGCCACCATGCCGAAATCTATGCCGATATTGGGGAGCTCATCGATCGGCCACCACGCCACGGGGTGATCGTCGCGTGCGAAGAAACCTTCGCCATGGGGGTGGAGCGCTTGCTCGACATGCTGGGCGAGGCCGGGATCTGGCTGCCGGTGGTCGTGGCGGCGATGAACCCCGATGTCGACGATGTGGTGCGGGCAATCCGGGGCGGGGCGCTCGACTTCCTGCGCCTGCCGCTCGAGCCCGATGAATTCAACCGCGTCGCGCGGCAGCTGCTCGCCGATGCCGGTCGTCATGCCGAGGCGCGGCGGCGGCTGGTCGATGCGCGCAAGCGTATTTCGGGGCTGAGTCGGCGGGAGCGTGAGGTGCTCGACTGGCTGAGCCAGGGGCTGTCGAACAAGGCCATCGCTCGTGCGCTTGAGATCAGTCCGCGCACCGTGGAAATTCACCGCGCAAACATGATGGACAAGCTTGGTGCGACCCATGCGGCTGAAGCGGTGCGCCTGCGGCTGGAGGCCGATTACGAGGAGCCGTTGCTGGGCGAAGCGGCGCGTTTTGCGGACGGTACTGGCGGCTAGGTCCGGCAGGCCTTCAGGGCCGAATGTCTACCGGCAGAAGCTGCGCTGGCCGATCACGCCCTCCAGATGCAGGTGGTCCTCGTGGTCCGCATTATAGTCCGGGCTGAGCACGGTATCGAAGCGGCGGCAGGCGCTCTGATGCACGACGCGCAGGAATTCGCGCTCCTGCGCGCTACCGCCTGTCCAGTCCTCCTTGACCGCGATTCGTCGTCCGTCTTCAAGCACGAAACCGGCCACGTCGATCGCCTCCGCTGTTGAGTGCGCCGAGCGGCGCGCCGTCCGGGCGACATTGCGGCAGGCATAGCTGCCATAGGTCTCGATCGAGCGCAGCGGCGATCCGAGCAGCACCCGCGCAGCTCTGTCCACACCATAGCGGGCCCATTCGGCAAAGGCGTTGCTGACCGGGCAGGTGACCGGCCCGAGATTGGTCGCGACGGCGGAAGAGAGGTCGGTGGCGATGGCGTTCAACTGCACGGTGCCGAGCATGCTGCAGCCCTGACCGGTGTAGCGATCGGGCAGGGGCGTGAAGCTGTTTCCGGCGGCGCCGAGTGCGGCAAAGCATTGCCTTACCTCGTAATTTTGGGAAATCGTGCTGGCCTGAACGGGTGGCCTGTCTGGCTCGCGCCGGTCGGACGTGGAGGAACAGGCGGCCAGCGCCAGCGTCAATCCTAACAGGGCAAATGGCCGCTTCATCTTGTCCGCAAGTCTAGGCGATTTTTCCTCGCCAATCGACCATGGCGGCGCAACCATCCGCCGCAAATTGTGCACGTGCGGCTTGACTGGCGCGGGGCTGAGACTAATTGCGGCTCCGGGCCACGCGGTCCCAACGCCGCGCGTGCTCTCTGTAAGGAGAGTCTTAAATGACTGATGTAGCGTTCCCGGCGCGCAAGCCCCAAAAGCTTCCGGCGCGTCCGTATTTCTCTTCTGGTCCCTGCGCGAAGCCGCCGGGCTGGTCCCCTGAAAAACTGGCCACCGATTCGCTTGGACGCTCGCACCGCTCCAAGATTGGCAAGGCGCGCCTCGCATATTGCATTGAGCTGATGCGCGAGATTCTGGGCGTGCCCGACACGCACCGCATCGGCATCGTTCCCGGTTCCGACACCGGCGCGGTCGAGATGGCCTTGTGGACCATGCTGGGCGCGAAGCCTGTCACCACTTTGGCATGGGAAAGCTTCGGCGAGGGCTGGGTCACCGACGCGCTCAAGCAATTGAAGCTCGATCCCACGGTGCTGCGCGCCGATTACGGCGAATTGCCCGATCTGGGCGCGGTCGACTGGTCGAACGACGTCATCTTTACCTGGAACGGCACCACCTCCGGCGTGCGCGTGCCCAATGGCGACTGGATCGCGGATGACCGCGAAGGCCTCGCCATTGCCGATGCCACCAGCGCCGTCTTCGCGCAGGATATTGCCTGGGACAAGGTCGATGTGCTGACCTTCAGCTGGCAAAAGGTGCTCGGCGGCGAGGGCGCGCATGGCGTGCTGATCCTCGGCCCCCGCGCGGTTGAGCGGCTCGAAAGCTACACCCCCGCATGGCCGCTGCCCAAGGTCTTCCGCCTGACGAAAGGCGGCAAGCTGATCGAGGGCGTGTTCAAGGGCGAGACGATCAACACGCCCTCCATGCTCGCGGTCGAGGATGCGATCTTCGCGCTCGAGTGGGGCAAGTCGCTGGGTGGCCTCAACGCCATGCAGGCGCGCGCCAATGCCAATGCCGCGGCGCTCGACGCCATCGTGCAGTCGCGCAGCTGGCTGGGCCATCTCGCCGCCGACCCGGCCACGCGTTCGAACACCAGCGTGTGCCTGACGGTCGAGGGCGCCGATGCCGATTTCATCAAGGCCTTCGCCAAGCTGCTCGAAGAGCAGGACGCAGCCTATGACATCGCTGGCTATCGCGATGCGCCCGCCGGGCTTCGCATCTGGTGCGGGGCCACGGTCGACACCGCCGATATCGAGGCGCTCGGCCCCTGGCTCGACTGGGCTTACGCCCAGATGACTGCCACCGCCTGATATTCATTCGATAAGTCATCCCAGCGAAAGCTGGGACCGCGTGCCGCCAGGTACGATTTAGCTGATAGCGATCCCAGCATTCGCTGGGATGACGGAGAATTCCAATGACCAAGCCCAAAGTCCTCATTTCCGACAAGATGGACCCCAATGCCGCGCGTATCTTCGAAGAGCGCGGCTGCGATGTCGACGTGAAGCCCGGCATGACCAAGGAAGAGCTGATCGCCTGCATCGGCGAATATGATGGCCTGGCCATCCGCTCGGCGACCAAGGTGACGCCCGATGTGCTCGACGCGGCGACCAACCTCAAGGTCATCGGCCGCGCCGGGATCGGCGTCGACAATGTCGATATCCCCTATGCCAGCGGCAAGGGCGTGGTCGTGATGAACACGCCGTTCGGCAACTCGATCACCACTGCCGAACACGCGATTGCGATGATCATGGCGCTTGCCCGCCAGATTCCGGAGGCCAATGCCCGCACGCAGGCCGGTGAATGGCCGAAGAACGACTTCATGGGCGTCGAGGTGACCGGCAAGACGCTCGGCCTGATCGGTGCGGGCAATATCGGCGGCATCGTCGCCAGCCGTGCGCTGGGCCTGAAGATGAAGGTCGTCGCCTACGATCCGTTCCTGACCGAGGAACGCGCGATCGAGCTGGGCGTCGAGAAGGTCGATCTGGGCGAGCTGGAAAAGCGCGCAGATTT
>CAYOSE010000118.1:0-6253 GCA_964406535.1 uncultured Sphingomonadaceae bacterium | reverse complement strand
GTCAGCCGGGTCACCAGCAACAAGTATCTGGAATGCGCGCGCGGCCTGTTCGAACTCAAATACTTCTTCACCAGCGGCGTCGGGTCGAGCGATGGCGAAGGCGCCAGCGCGGAGGCCGTGAAGGCGCGGATCAAGGCGCTGACCGATGCCGAGGACCCGAAGAAGATCCTGTCGGACGACGCACTGGTCGACCTGCTCAAGGCCGAAGGGTTCGACCTGGCGCGGCGCACGGTCGCCAAATATCGCGAGGCGATAGGGATCGGATCATCCGTGCAGCGGCGGCGGGCCAAGAAACTGCTGGGGGTTTGAGGTAGCGCAGTCGTGGTGCCGCGTTCTACTCTCGGTCGCGGCAGCCAAAGCGCGAACGCGCGTCGGCCGTTAGGCCGGAAGCCAAGCGAGCGGATGCGAGCGCCGGCGCTTGAGGCCAAAACAAGAAGGCGCGGATGCGTGAGCGCAGAACGAGAGAGCCCCTAAACCCTTAAAAAAACTGTTACCTGAAAGACTCAGTACGGAATCCGCAAACCGTTAAACCACTTGTTAACCTTTTCCATTGAGAAGTTGCGTGGTTAATTCACGTAAAGTCTCATGACCGGGACCTTACCGCGGGGGAACAAGGGGACCACCCAATGCGCGTACTGCTGATCGAAGACGAGCCGACAACCGCCAAGGCGATCGAGCTCATGCTCACGACCGAGGGCTTCAATGTCTACGCCACCGATCTGGGTGAGGAAGGCCTCGATCTGGGCAAGCTGTATGATTACGACATCATCCTGCTGGACCTGAACCTGCCGGACATGCACGGCTATGACGTGCTCAAGAAGCTGCGCGTCGCCAAGGTGCAGACGCCGGTGCTGGTTCTTTCGGGCATTGCCGAGATGGACAGCAAGATCCGCAGCTTCGGCTTCGGCGCCGACGATTACGTGACCAAGCCGTTCCACCGGGAAGAGCTGGTGGCCCGTATCCACGGTCCGCCGTTCGAAGGGCCACTCGCAGTCGGTCATCCGCACCGGCAAGCTGGCGGTGAACCTCGATGCCAAGACCGTCGAGGTCGACGGCGCGCGCGTTCACCTGACCGGCAAGGAATATGCGATGCTGGAGCTGCTCTCGCTCCGCAAGGGCACCACGCTGACCAAGGAAATGTTCCTGAACCACCTTTATGGCGGCATGGACGAGCCCGAACTCAAGATCATCGACGTGTTCATCTGCAAGCTTCGCAAGAAGCTGTCGAGCGCGTGCGGCGGCGACAACTATATCGAGACGGGCTGCGGCTATGTGCGGCGCGATCCCGACGCGGTCGAGGAAACCGAAGCGGCCTGATTGTCGTTGCGCTCGCCCATCCGGGCTTCTGGCTGCCGCGACGGGGAAGCTGACTAACCAGCCGTTCACACAGTTTAACAAGCGCCCCGGCCAGCAGAGATGCTTCCGGGGCGTTTTGTCCTTCTTGTTGTTACGCCCACGCATCCGCGCGGGCATCCTCGGCACTGTTCCCTACGCGCTGGCTACGCTAGCGCTACGGGGCGCCTGCGGACGGCCCGTTGGCCTTGCGGGCGCTGACGCGCCCGTGCCACATCCAGTCAGGCGACACTTGCTGCACTCCGCAGGCCCTGCAAATCGAGCCCGCTCGGCTGCTGGTACAGGCGCAGGCCGAATTCCGGCAGGATCGCGATCAGGTGGTCGAACACATCGGCCTGGATCGCCTCGTACTCGCCCCAGTCGGTGGTGCTGGTGAAGCAGTAGATCTCCAGCGGCAGGCCCTGCGGCGTCGGGTCGAGCTGGCGCACCATCAGCGTGAAGCCCTTGGTCGCCAGCCGCTCATGCGCGCGCAGATACGCGACCACATAGGCGCGGAATGTACCCAGATTGGTCAGCCGCCGGGCATTGACCGGGTTGCTCTCGCCCGACGCCTCGCGCATGTTCCAGTCCGCCAGTTCGCGGTCCTTGCCCGCCAGATACTTGCCCAGCAGGCGAAACCGGCGTAGCCCCTCCACCTCTTCCGGCGTCAGGAAGCGCACCGAGTTCTGATCGATCGGCAGCGCCCGCTTGATCCGCCGCCCCCCCGCATTCTTCATGCCCCGCCAGTTGCGATAGCTTTCCGAAATCAGTTTGTGCGTCGGGATCGTGGTGATGGTCTTGTCGAAGTTCTGCACCTTCACCGTGTGCAGGGCGATATCGATCACATCGCCATCGGCGTTCATGCCGGGCATCTCGATCCAGTCGCCGACGCGCAGCATGTCGTTGCTGGTGAGCTGAACCGAGGCGACCAGCGACAGGATCGTGTCCTTGAACACCAGCAGCAGCACGGCAGCCATCGCGCCAAGGCCCGAGAGCAACAGGAAGGGCGATTGCTCGATCAGAACCGCGATGCCGAGGATGGCGGCGGCGCAATAGACGACGATCTTCAGGACCTGGACATAGCCCTTGATCGGGCGGGCCTTCGCCTCGGGGCGGCGACGATAGAGCTCGTCGACATAGTCGAGCGCCTTGCTGATCGCCATCGCGATCGACAGCACGATACAGGCCCGCGCGACATTGATGACCGCCTCGTCGACAAAGGCGGGCAGGTGCGGGACGTATTCGATCCCGCGCGAGACCACCAGCAGAGGCAGCACCGTGGCAGCCCGGGCAGCAGCCTTGTCCGCCGTGTCCGAACGCTCGTCCAGAAAGGGCGCGGCAGCTCCCAGCAGCACTTTTTTCAGGATGAAATTGGCAAACAGCGCGGCCAGCACCAGCAGCGCCAGCCCGATCAGCATCTGGATTACGGGTACTTGCGCGTAGAAGAGTTCGTTGAGCCGGTTCATGTCGGGGCGCGCCCTAGCCGGTATCACCCCCTCCCCTCAACCCCGCCCTGCCAACCCGGTCTTGCCAACCCATTGGCAAACCCGGCTGGACAAACGCTGTCTCGCCCGCCAAGCGCGCTGACCATGTCTGCATACAAGGAAGGCGATCCCACGACATTGCAGCGGCTCTATGGCCGCTCGACCGGCAAGAAGCTTCGGGCCCAGCAGGCGGCGCTGGTCGAGGACTTCCTGCCGCGCATTGCCGTGCCTGCCGAAGGGCCGGTGACCTCTGCCCGGCTGTTCGGGGACGACAAGCCGCTACATTTCGAGATCGGCTTTGGCGGCGGCGAGCACTTGGCCTATCGCGCCGACCTGCTGCCCGACCATGGCTTTATCGGGGCCGAGCCGTTCCTCAACGGCGTGGCGCAGGCGCTGGTTCAGATTCACGACCAGCATCTGGGCAATGTCCGCATCCAGCATGGCGATGCGCTGGAGGTGCTGGCGCGCGTGCCCGACGGTGCGCTGACGATGCTCTATTTGCTGCACCCCGATCCCTGGCCCAAGGCGCGTCATGCCAAGCGGCGGATGATGAACGACGGGCCGGTGCGGATGTTCGCCGACAAGCTGAAGCCGGGCGGCGAGTTCCGCTTCGGCACCGACCACCCGATCTACCTGCGCCATGCGCTGATGGTGATGCAGCGCTTCACCGACGAATTCGAATGGGTGGTCAACGGCCCGCAGAGCTGGCAGCAACGCCCCTCGGGCTGGCCCGAGACGCGCTACGAGGCCAAGGCCCGGCGGCAGGGCCACGAGGTGTGGTACTTCCGGTTTCGCCGGCGGTGAGGCGGGCGTGGCGCAGCTGATCGCCTTCAACAAGCCGATGGGCGTGCTGAGCCAGTTCAGCGGCGGCAAGGACAAGAGCCATCATCCCACGCTTGCCGATTTCATCGACCTGCCGGGCGTATATCCCGCCGGAAGGCTCGATCGCGACAGCGAAGGGCTGCTGCTGCTAACCGATGACGGACGCTTGCAGGCGCGCATTGCAGACCCGAAGAACAAGCTTCGCAAGACCTATCTGGTGCAGGTGGAAGGCGAGCCTGACGAGGGCGCGCTGGCGGCCCTGCGAAACGGCGTTACGCTCAAGGACGGGCCGACCCGGCCGGCCAGTGCCCGCGCCATCGCCCCGCCCGACCTGTGGCCGCGCGACCCGCCGATCCGCTATCGCAAGACCGTGCCCGACAGCTGGATCGAACTTGTCATCACCGAAGGGCGCAACCGGCAGGTGCGCCGCATGACGGCGGTCGTTGGTCACCCGACCTTGCGGCTGGTGCGCTGGCAGGTCGGCGACTGGACGCTGCACGGTCTCGCGCCGGGGGAATGGCGGGCTGTAAGCGCCGGAGGCTAGCCCACCACCCCGGCACTCGCCAGTACGGCCAGCGTCAGGACGTCGGGCGCGATTGAGGTCATCGGCGCGATCTGGACCGGCTTTTCCATGCCCACCAGCATCGGCCCGATGGTCGAGGCACCCGCCAGCTCGCGCAGCAGCTTGGCCGACAGATTGGCGCTCTGCAGGCCCGGCATGATCAGCACGTTGGCCGGGGCCGACAGGCGGCTGAACGGATAGAGCTCCATGATCTTGGGGTTAAGCGCGGCATCGGGCGCCATCTCGCCCTCATACTCGAAGCCCGGATCCTCTCGGTCGAGGATGTGGACCGCCTCACGGATGTTCTCGAGCCACTGGCCCGAGGGGTTGCCGAAGGTCGAATAGGACAGGAAGGCAACGCGCGGCTCATGGCCCAGCCGCCGCGCCACCGCCGCCGTCTCGCGCGCGATATAGGCGAGCTGCTCGGCATTGGGCCGCTCGTTGATCGTCGTGTCGGCGAGGAACACGGTGTAGTTCTTCCCGATCATCAGGTGCACGCCGAAGGGGATGTGCCCCGGCTTGGGATCGAGCACGAGGTTCACCTCCCGCGCGGTCTGGCTGAAGGTCCGCGTCAGGCCGGTGATCATCGCATCGCCCTGCCCGATCGCCAGCAGCGTCGCCGCGAAGGTGTTCCGCTCCTGATTGACCATGCGGCGCACGTCGCGCTCGGTGAAACCGCGCCGCTGCAACCGCGCGTAAAGATAGTCGACCATGGCGGGTACGTGTGCGCTGGTGTTCGAGTTCTCGATCTCGAAACTGTCGGGATCGTCCACCGCCAGTTCGACCAGCTTTTCCCGCACCTTGTCGGTCCGCCCGACCAGCACCGGGGTGCCATAGCCGAAATCGCGGAACTGGATCGCGGCGCGCAGCACCACGTCCTCTTCCGCCTCGGCGAAGACGACGCGCTTGGGCGAGGCCTTGGCTATCTCATAAACGCTCGTCAGGACCGATGTGGTCGGGTTCAGGCGCGCCTTCAGCGACAGGCGGTAGGCGTCGAGATCCTCGATCGGGGCGAGCGCCACGCCGCTGTCCATCGCTGCCTGGGCGACGGCGGAGGAGACCTCTTCCATCAGTCGCGGATCGAACGGGGCCGGAATGATGTAGTCGCGCCCGAACTGGTGGTTGACGCCATAGGCCGCCGCCACTTCGTCGGGCACACGTTCACGCGCGAGCCGGGCAATCGCACGGGCTGCGGCGATCTTCATCTCTTCGTTGATCGCGGTCGCCTGCACGTCGAGCGCCCCGCGGAAGATGAAGGGGAAGCCCAGCACGTTGTTGACCTGGTTGGGAAAATCGCTGCGCCCGGTGGCGATGATCGCATCAGGACGCACGGCCTTGGCCAGGTCCGGCATGATCTCGGGCGTGGGATTGGCCATCGCGAAGATGATCGGCTGGTCGGCCATCCCGGCGACCCATTCGGGCTTCAGCGCACCTGCCGCCGACAGGCCGAGGAAGATGTCCGCGCCCTTCAGCGCCTCTTCCAGCGAACGGGCCTCGGTCGGGACCGCGTGCGCGCTCTTCCACTGGTCGACATTCTCGCGGCCCGGATAGATCGGCCCGCTGCGGTCGCACACGATGACGTTTTCATGCGGGACGCCCAGCGCCTTGATCAGCGCGGTGCAGGCGAGCGCCGAGGCGCCCGCGCCATTCACCACCATCCGGCATTCGGACATGTTGCGCCCGGTCAGGTGCACGGCATTGATGAGCCCCGCCGCCGCGATGATCGCGGTGCCGTGCTGGTCGTCATGCATGACCGGGATGTTCATCTTCTCGCGCAGCGCCTGCTCGATGATGAAGCATTCGGGCGCGGCGATATCTTCGAGGTTGATGCCGCCGAAGCTCGGCTCCATCAGCGCGACCGCGTTGATGAACGCATCGGGGTCCTCGGTCGCCAGTTCGATGTCGATCGAGTCCACATCGGCGAAGCGCTTGAACAGCACAGCATTGCCATCCCTCACCGGCATTCGCATATCCATCAATATTAATTGAGGCTGGTATTGCTGCCCCATTTCGATCGCCTGCTGTCCGTTTTCTGCCTCCAGGGTCTCACACC
>CAYOSE010000117.1:0-6295 GCA_964406535.1 uncultured Sphingomonadaceae bacterium | reverse complement strand
AAGGAAGGCGTGATCACCGTGGAAGAGGCCAAGGGCCTCGAATTCGAACTCGATGTCGTCGAAGGCATGCAGTTCGACCGCGGCTATCTGTCGCCCTACTTCGTCACCAATGCCGAGAAGATGACGGTCGAACTCGAAAACCCGTACATCCTCATCCACGAGAAGAAGCTGTCGAACCTGCAGGCCATGCTGCCCGTGCTCGAGGCTGTGGTCCAGGCGGGTCGTCCGCTGCTCATCATCGCCGAGGACATCGAGGGCGAGGCGCTGGCCACCCTCGTGGTCAACAAGCTGCGCGGCGGCCTGAAGGTCGCGGCGGTCAAGGCCCCGGGCTTCGGCGATCGCCGCAAGGCCATGCTGCAGGACATCGCGATCCTGACGCAGGGCGAGATGATCTCCGAAGATCTCGGCATCAAGCTTGAAAATGTCGGCCTGACCATGCTCGGCGAAGCCAAGACCGTCACCATCGACAAGGACAACACCACCATCGTCGACGGTGCGGGCAATGCCGAGGACATCAAGGCCCGGGTCGAACAGATCCGTGCCCAGATCGAGGTCACGACCAGCGACTATGACCGCGAGAAGCTGCAGGAACGTCTGGCCAAGCTGGCCGGCGGTGTTGCCGTTATCAAGGTCGGCGGTGCCTCCGAAGTCGAGGTGAAGGAGCGCAAGGACCGCGTCGATGACGCGCTGCACGCGACCCGCGCTGCGGTCGAGGAAGGCATCGTTCCGGGCGGCGGCACCGCGCTGCTCTACGCCACCAAGGCCCTCGCCGGTCTCGAAGGCGCGAACAACGACCAGACCCGCGGTGTCGAGATCGTGCGTCAGGCCATCATGGCCCCGGTGCGCCAGATCGCCAGCAATGCCGGTCATGACGGTGCGGTCGTCTCGGGCAACCTCCTGCGCGAGGGCGACGATACGCAGGGCTTCAACGCCGCGACCGACACCTACGAGAACCTGGTGAGCGCCGGTGTTGTCGACCCGACCAAGGTCGTTCGCACCGCGCTGCAGGATGCGGCCTCGGTCGCCGGCCTGCTGATCACCACCGAAGCGGCGATCTCGGAAATCCCCGAGGACAAGCCGGCCCCGGCAATGCCCGACATGGGCGGCATGGGCGGTATGGGCGGCATGGGCTTCTAAAGCCCGCCGCCCGTCAGCCGACGGACAGAAATGGGGGCCGGGGGAGCGATCCTCCGGCCCTTTTTCTTTGCCTCTCCGGCACTTGTGCATGCCGATTGGCAGCAGGCAGAACGCGCGTTATCTTCCCTGCTGTAAACAACGGGGAAGGATACCATAGATGCGCCTGATCATTGCCGCGGCGCTCGCCGCGACGGCGCTTACCGCCTGCAGCAGCGAGCCCGAAACGGTCGCGGAAGACGCGCCCGCTTACAGCGCCCGCCAGTATAGCTCGGCCATCAATGACATCGCCCGCACCGAAGAGGACCGGGCCGCCGATGCCAACCGCCAGCCGGGCGAATTGCTGGCCTTCGCCCAGATCGACAAGGGCGAGGTCGTCGGCGATTATTTCATGGGTGGCGGCTACGTCACCCGGCTGCTGGCGATGGCGGTCGGCTCGAACGGCAAGGTCTATGCCTTCCAGCCGGAAGAGTTCATCGCCATGTATCCGACCCTCGCCGAGGATCAGGACGACGCGGTCGCACCCTATGCCGACGACCAGGGCAACCCGACCCGCGTCTTTCCGCTCAGGGGCCCGGCGGCAGAGCCGGGCTTCCCCGAACCGCTCGACGCGATCATCACGGTCATGAACTACCATGACCTGTTCCTGCCCAGCTTCCCCGAAGGCACGGCGGAGGCGGCGAGCCAGGCGCTGTTCGATGCGCTGAGGCCCGGCGGGGTGCTGATCGTGGCTGACCACCTCGCGCTTGGCGGTTCCGGGGCCGAGGCGGCGGACAGCGTCCACCGCATGGACAGCGCGCTGGCGCTGGAGACGCTGGAGGCCGCCGGGTTCGTGCTCGAAGAAGAGAGCGATTTATACACGCGGCCCGACGATCCGCGCGATGTCTCGGTCTTCGACGAGAGCATTCGCGGCAGCACGGACCAGTTCCTGTGGCGTCTTCGCAAGCCCGAATCTTAGGGTCAGGACCCATTAGTCACATGAGCCGCGGTGGCGACCATGCGGGATGAAATGCAAGGAAAACCGCGCAATGCGGGGCCATCCCCCGGATCAGCGGTTTGACGATGCAGTTCGGCCGCATGGCGCCATCCACAGGACTTGGCCGGAACAGCGCAGGGCCGCGTCGATCGGTTGTCAAATAGCCCCGCTATTATCCGCCCTCTCTTCTTGCCCTGCGCTGTTCCGGCTCAAGCCACGGCCATGTGACGAATGGATCCTGACCCGAATTCGGCCACATTCTATACAAATTGCGTAACTTTCAGCCCATCCGGTGAAGGATTCACTTTACCGCAAGGCGGTTTGTGCCAAAATGCGGTTCGCTTAAACGAATGCTAACCGTCAGGGGTGATCTTCGGGACATGCATAACCGAGTGGCAAAACGGGTTTTCGTTCGGCTGGCCGGGGTGCTGGCCATGGTGCTGGCGCCGTTGGGCAGCGCGCAGGCGCAAGCCCAGTCACAGGCGCCATCGCCGGACCGGTTCGAGCAGGCCTTCGACGCCACCTTCGGTACACAGGCGCGTGCGCCGCGCGACTACACCCCCGAACCCAAGAGCGCATTCCACCGGCAGATCATCCAGCTGGCCGATGGCAGCAAGGGCCGCATCGGGGTTGCCGCGATCGACCTGTCGACCGGCGAGAGCGTTTCGGTGCTGGGCGACCAGCGTTTCCCCATGGCCAGCACCAGCAAGATCGCCATCGCCGCCACCTTCCTAGAAATGGTCGACAAGGGCGAAGCCAGCCTGACCAGCGAGTACCCGATGCTGCTGCCCGTACGCTCGGTGCCCTTCTCCACTTCCGTCGCGCCGGTTCGTCGAGGTGAGTATCGCAGCGCGCTGGAACTGATTGACCTCATGATCACCCGCAGCTCCAACCCTTCCACTGACGCGCTGATCGCGGCGGTTGGCGGCGTCGATAAAGTCAATGACTGGGCGCGGCGCGCGGGGATCGCGGATTTCAAGCTGTCGCGCGATATTGCCACTCTAGTGCGTGACGATGGCGAGTTCGACCCCGCAGTCCATGTCGACGAGCGCGACAGCGCCACGCCGCAGGCCATGGTGCAGCTGCTTTCCGGTCTCTATCAGGGCAAGTGGCTGAGCGGGTCGAGCCGCGAGGTCATCATCGACGCGATGGAGCGCTGCCGCACCGGCACGCGCCGAATTCCGGCAATGATGCCCGAAGAAGTGACGGTCGCGCACAAGACCGGCTCGCTCAACAATACGTCGAGCGACATCGGCCTGCTGACCGCGCCCGATGGCCGGGTGATCGCGCTGGCCATCTATGTCACCGGCCAGGGAACGCGCCTCAATCGCGAACGGCGGATCGCCAATATCGCGCGCGCTATTTATGACGGTTACACAGCGCCGGGCAGCTTCTATGCCCGCTCGGACTTTTCGCAGACCAACCGGACCAGCGCCGCCTATTGAGCGCGGTCGGGCCTCGGGGCCTGCCAGTACGCCACGCCAGTCCTGCGAGTCTCGTCACCTGCCGACTCACGACGCGTCCGGATTTGCAGCGGACCGATCAACTCGACGACAGGCATAGAAAAAGGGCGGCGCCATCGCTGGCACCGCCCTTCGTAATTCCGCTTGAAGCGGGGAATTACATTTCCGAAGTGGCTTCGTCGACAGCTTCTTCGACTTCGTCGCCAGCAGCTTCAACGGCGTCGCCAGCTTCTTCCATGACCTCGTCGGTGGTTTCTTCCATCGTGTCGACGGCTTCGTCAGCAACCGATTCCATGTCAGCCATGGCTTCTTCGGCAGTCGCTTCGGCGGCGTCTTCGGTGCCTTCCGAGCAGGCGGCGAGGGTCAGGGCGCCGGCAGCGGCGGCAGCAACGAGAACGATCTTGCGCATGAATAAAATCCTTGCATTGCAATAAACTGGGCCGGGCGAAAGCGCCGGTCCAAAGCCGATCACATGACCGGCTTGCCTGCCTAAATAAAGCCACAATTTGCCCCGCGCAAGCACAATGTGGCGCAAATGGGGCAAAGGGGGAACAGCCGCAGAGCCCCTTACACGGCAGTGAAAAGCGCCGTCAATCCGGCTGACCGGGCCCCTGCGACCTGCTAGCACCCGCGCATGAGCGACAAGCAGCACCTCTATCTCGTCGATGGGTCGTCCTATATCTTCCGCGCCTATCACCGGCTGCCGCCGCTGACCGATCCGGAGGGCACGCCAGTGGGCGCGGTCTACGGCTATACCACGATGCTGTGGAAGCTGGCCGAGGACCTCGACAAGGCCGATGGCCCAACGCATCTGGCGGTGATTCTCGACAAGGATTCCAAGAGCTTCCGCAACGAGATCTACCCCGACTACAAGGCCAACCGCCCGCCCCCGCCCGAAGATCTGGTGCCGCAGTTCCCGCTGATTCGCGATGCGACCCGCGCCTTCTCCTTGCCGTGTATCGAGGAAGGCGGGCTGGAGGCGGACGACCTGATCGCCTCCTACGCGCGCGCGGCGGCGAAGCAGGGCTGGGACGTCACCATCGTCTCCTCCGACAAGGACCTGATGCAACTGGTCAGCCTGGGCGGGGACGCGGTCGGCGCGATCGACATGCTCGACACGATGAAGAACCAGCGCATCTCGATCCCCGAGGTGGAAGAGAAGTTCGGCGTCGGGCCTGAACTGGTCGGTGACGTGCTCGCGCTGATGGGCGATTCGGTCGACAACATCCCCGGCATTTTCGGAGTCGGTCCCAAGACCGCGACCAAGCTGATCCAGGAGCATGGCTCACTCACCGCCGCGCTCGATGCGGCCGAGGATATGAAAAAGTCCAAGCTGAAGGAGCGGCTGCTCGAACACCGCGCGGATGCCGAGATGAGCCGCGTGCTGGTCGCGCTGAAAGAAGATGCCGCGCTCCCCCAGCCGCTCGACGAGTTCAAGCTGGACGGCGTGCCGCCCGAACCGCTCGCCGCCTTCCTCGAAAAGCACGGTTTCACTTCGTTGCTTCGGCGGCTCGATGCAGGCTCGGGCAGCCCCTCGCGCGCCACCGACCTCAACCCGGCCAAGCCCGAGCGCGCAGGCGCACCGGCCAGCCCCGAGGGCAATCGCCAGCCGCCGCCCGAAATGCCCGCCATCGACCGCGCGCAATATGAATGCGTGCAATCGATGGAACGACTGGAGCACTGGATCGCCCGCGCCAAAGCGACGCGGCTGGTGGCCGTCGATACCGAGACCTCGGCGCTTGATGCCATTTCCGCCGAGCTGGTCGGCCTGAGCCTCGCTGTGGGAGCGAATGAGGCCTGTTATGTACCGCTAGGTCACGCTGGGTCCGACATGTTCGCCGAGCGCCCGGAGCAGATCGACCGTTCTGCGGCACTGGCCGCGCTCAAGCCCGTGCTGGAAGACGATGCGATCCTCAAGGTCGGGCAGAACATCAAGTACGACCTCAATGTCCTCGCCCGGCACGGCATCGCCGTCGCGCCGATCGACGATACGATGGTCATCAGCTTCGCGATGGATGCGGGCCGTTCCGAAGACGGGATCGGCGGCGGGCACGGCATGGACGAGCTGGCGCAGCGTCACCTCGGCCACAGCTGCATCGCGTTCAAGGATGTGTGCGGCACGGGCAAGAAGGCGATTCCCTTCGGCGAAGTGCCGCTCGACCGGGCAACCGAATATGCCGCCGAGGATGCCGACGTCACCTGGCGCTTGCACGCCTTGCTGAAGCCCCGCCTGCCACTGGACGGGGGCACACGCATCTACGAGATGGTCGACCGCCCGCTGGTCGCCGTGGTCGCGCGGATGGAGCGCGAAGGGATCAAGGTCGACCGAGAGGCACTGGCGCGCCTGTCCACGCAATTCGCCGAGAAAACCGGCGAGATCGAGGCTGAAATTTTCGAGCTGGCAGGCGAGGCATTCACCGTCGGCAGCCCCAAGCAGCTGGGCGATATCCTGTTCGACAAGCTGGGCTACAAGGGGGGACGCAAAGGAAAGAGCGGCCAATACTCGACCGATCAGGCGGTGCTCGAACGGCTGGCCGGCGAAGGCGCGCCGATTGCCAACAAGGTGCTCGAATGGCGCCAGCTGACCAAGCTGAAATCGACCTATACCGACGCGCTGCAAGAGGCGATCAACCCGGATACGGGCCGGGTCCATACCTCCTACTCGCTGGTCGGCGCGCAGACCGGGCGCCTCTCCTCGACCGACCCGAACCTGCAGAACATC
>CAYOSE010000116.1:0-6313 GCA_964406535.1 uncultured Sphingomonadaceae bacterium | reverse complement strand
TCATCGTGTCGCGACCTGCCTCGATCCGCTTGGCGATGGCGATCTCGCCTTCGCGACTGAGCAGCTCGACCGCGCCCATTTCGCGCAGATACATGCGGACGGGGTCGTCCGTCCGTTCGCCGGTCGAGGTGGTCTTCTTCTTTTCGGGGACGTTCTTGCTGGCGGCAGAACCGGAATCGTCGCCGCTATCGTCCGCGGCGATTTCCTCGACGTCGTTCTCGGCGTCTTCTTCCTGCGCGTCTTCGTCGCTTTCGACGATCTGCACGCCCATTTCGGAGATGGCCGACTGGATGTCCTCGATCTGGTCGGAGGACATCTCGCCCTCGGGCAGGGCCTCGTTCAGCTCGTCATAGGTGATGTAGCCCTTGCGCTTGGCCTTGGCGATCAGCTTCTTGATCGAAGCCTCGTTGAGGTCGATCAGCGGTGCATCGTCGTTCTGCTGCTGCTTGGTCTTGGCTTCAGACGCCATGTAGCTCTCAGTCCGTTTCCTGTTCGGCGACGACATCTACCAGAGTGTCGTTACCGTTATCTTCCCCAGCCGCCTGCGCGGCACGTTTCCTGGCCATCTGCCCGAGTCGCACGTCGATTTCCAGCTTTCGTTTCCGCAGCCGCTGCTGCTCGGCGAAAGCCCCTTCGGGATCGCGGTCAAATCGTTCCGTGGCTGCCGTGATCGCCCGGTCCAGCGCCGGCTTTTCAACCAGCAGGGCGAGCGCCTCGGCCAGATCCTCACGCGCATCGCCTGGATCTGAGCCTTCAACAAGGAAGGAGAAACGGGCATTATCCGGCGGCGGCGGGATCGTTCCGGCTGATATGGGGGGATTTTCGCCCGCTTCAAGAAGCGCGGCGTTATCGAGCAGCCAGTCGATGGCGGAGGCTGCGACCGGATAGGTCTGGGCGAGGGCGAGGAGGCTCTCGGCGTGGCGCTCGACCTCGGCCGGGTGGCGCGCAAAACCGGCGATGACGGCGCGGGTGAACTGGTCGCGCTGCCCGCCCGAGGCGCTGCGGCGCAAGCGGTCGCGGATCGCGGGATCGGTCTGCTCGCGGCGCTGAAAGAACGCGGGGCCGCCGCTCCCGCGCTGCCCCTGCTGGCGGGGCGGATAGGCAAAGGCCGAGAAACGGTCGAGCAGGTCGCGGCGATAGAGCGCGCGGATATCCTCGTGGCCGATGGCGTTGCAGTGGTCGAGCAGCCGCGCCTTCAATCCGGCCTTGTCTTCCGGGCTGGAGAGCGGCGCGGAATCGCGTTCATGCCGCCAGATGACATCGAGCATCCCGCTTGCTTCACCGACCAGCTTTTCCATCGCCGCCTGACCTTGTCGCTGAAGTAGGTCGTCGGGGTCGAGCCCTTCGGGCATCTCCACGATCTGCAAGGAATGGCCGGGCCGCAGCATCGGCAGGGCGCGCGCAACGGCGCGCATCGCCGCGCGTTGCCCGGCATTGTCGCCGTCGAAACACAGCACCGGCTTGTCAGCGAGCCGCCACATCAGCTCGATCTGCTGTTCGGTCAGCGCCGTGCCCATCGGCGCAACCACGTCGTCGATCCCGTGGGCGGCCAGCGCGATGGCATCCATATAGCCCTCGACCGCGATCAGGCGCCCGGTCTTGCGACTGGCGGCAGCGGCGCGGTGGATGTTGTAGAGGGTGCGCCCCTTGTCGAAGAGCGGCGTATCGGGCGAGTTCAGGTACTTGGCCACGCCGTCGCGGCTTTCGAGGATCCGCCCGCCAAAGGCGATCACCCGCTCGCGCGCATCCTGGATCGGCAGCATCACCCGCCCGCGAAAGCGGTCATAGGGCGCCTTGTTGTCGACAGAGATGAGCAGGCCCGCCTCGACCAGCATGCTCTCATCAAACTTCGACAGCGCGGATTTGAGGGCACCCTTGTTATCGGGGGCCCAGCCGAAACCGAACTTGCGGACCGTCTTCTCGTCGAGCCCGCGCCGCTGGAGATATTCGCGCGCAGCCATACCGCTAGCGGACCACAGATTGGCGACGAACCATTCCTGCGCGGCGGCCATGACGTCATGCAGGCTCGCGCGCTTCTCGGCCCGCCTTGCCGCTTGCGGATCGGGGGCGGGGAGGTCCATACCGGCCGCGGCGGCCAGTTCCTTCACCGCGTCCATGAACTGCATACCGCGCTGGTCGGTCATCCAGCGGATCGCATCGCCATGCGCGCCGCAGCCAAAGCAGTGGTAGAACCCCTTGGCATCGTTGACGGTGAAGCTGGGGCTTTTCTCGTCGTGGAACGGGCAGCAGGCCTTCCACTCGCGCCCGGCCCGCTGCAGCTTAGTCGTCCGCATGATGAGCGAGGACAGAGTGGTCCTGCTCCGCAATTCGTCCAGCCATTGGGGGGAGAGCGTCATATGCGGGACAGATTACACCAGCAGGCGATTCGCGGCGAGGGCCGCGTGCCCGGCGAAGGGGAAAGCCTGTGGGAGAGTCAGGACAGGCTCGCCTTTACCCAGCCGCTCGCCTTGGCCATGTCGAGCACGGTGCCGTGGCGCGCCTTCAGTTCGGCCATGACCTTGCCCATGTCCTTCATGCCCGCTGCGCCAACCTCGGCCTTGATCGCCTCGATCGCGGCCATGGTCTCCTCCTCGGAGAGCTGCTGGGGCAGGAACTCCTCGATCACGGCCAGTTCGGCGCGTTCCTGCGCCGCCAGTTCCTCGCGCCCGCCATCTTCGTACATCTGGATCGATTCGCGGCGCTGCTTGGCCATCTTCTGCAACACGTCGATCACCATAGCATCGTCATCGACCGGCTTGTCCGAGGTTCGCAGCTCGATGTCGCGGTCCTTGATCTTGGCTCCGATCAGCCGCAGCGCGGCGGTCCGCTCCTTGTCCTTGGCCTTCATGGCGGTGACGGTTTCGGTCTTGATCTGGTCGCGGAGCATTTTCTCTGGGGTCTTTCTTGTGGAATAATCGCCGCCTGCCTAGGGCAGCGCGCCAATAAGGGCAAATCCGTCCGGAACGTGCTTGACGCGGGAGGGTGTGACCTCTAGCCGCTGGGCCTTAGCACACATCGCCGGACACACTTTTTCACGGGAGCCACCATGGCCTTTTCCGCCTCTTCGCATGCGCCTAACGGAGCCACCGGCGTTCTTGTCCTTGCCGACGGCACGGTCATCTGGGGGCGTGGCTTCGGCGCGACCGGCAATGCGGTGGGCGAGGTCTGCTTCAACACCGCGATGACCGGTTACCAGGAGGTGATGACCGATCCCAGCTACGCAGGCCAGATCGTCACCTTCACCTTCCCGCATATCGGCAATGTCGGCGCGAACCCGGAAGACCTTGAGAGCAAGGTCGAGGGCGCGGTGGGCTGCGTGGTGCGCGAGGACGTGACCCAACCGTCGAACTTCCGTTCCGCTGAGGGTTTCGTCGAGTGGATGAAGCAGGCGGGCAAGATCGGCCTTGCCGGCGTCGATACCCGCGCGCTGACCCGCCGCATCCGCCTGTCGGGCGCGCCCAATGCCGTGATCGCCCACGATCCGCATGGCAATTTCGACATTCCGGCGCTGGTCAAACAGGCACAGGAATGGCCGGGGCTGGAGGGCATGGACCTTGCCGAGAAGGTTACCCGCGAGGCGCGGGAGGAATGGAGCGGCGATTACTGGCGGCTCGGCCATGGCTACGGCACCGGGGAGGGCGAAGGCCGCCCGCATGTCGTGGCGATGGATTTCGGCGCGAAGGACAACATCTTCCGCAACCTCGTGCGCGCTGGTGCCAAGGTGACGGTGGTGCCGGCGAAGACCTCGGCGGACGATATCTTCGCGCTTGCGCCCGACGGCGTGTTCCTCTCGAACGGGCCGGGCGATCCGGCGGCGACGGGCGAATATGCGGTGCCGGTGATCAAGGCGCTGCTCGATAAGGATGTGCCGCTGTTCGGTATCTGCCTTGGCCACCAGATGCTGGCGCTGGCGGCGGGCGCGAAGACGATCAAGATGTTCCAGGGCCATCGCGGCGCCAATCACCCGGTGCAGCGCGTCGGCGGCGACTGGGGCGAGACCGAGGATCTGGTCGAGATCACCAGCATGAACCACGGCTTTGCCGTCGATGGCGAGAGCCTGCCCGACGGCGTGGTCGAAACGCACCGCTCGCTGTTCGACGGCTCGAATTGCGGGATCGCGATTACCGGCAAGCAGGCGTTCGGCGTCCAGTACCACCCCGAGGCGAGCCCCGGCCCGCAGGACAGTTTCTACCTGTTCGAGAAGTTCGTGGGGATGCTGGGGTGATTGCCATTCGCAACCATAATCCCTCTCCTCTGCGTGGGAGAGGGTGGCTCAGTCGTCAGGACGAACCGGGTGAGGGGCATTGTGTCCCTCTCCCCATTGCGGGAGAGGGTGGTTCGGCCGTCAGGACGAACCGGGTGAGGGGGCATTTCGCAATGCCTGCTCGATCACCTGCAAAACGCCCGCAAGATTGCCAGACACTTCGTTGTTCCAGAAGCGGATCACGCGGAAACCCCGGGATTCGAGGAACTGGGTTCGCGCCGCATCGACCTCGGGTGAGTGCTGACCGCCATCCACTTCCACGATCAACCGCGCTTCGGCACAGAGGAAGTCGGCTATGTAACGCCCAATCGGTACCTGCCGCCGGAACTTCGCGCCTGACACCTGCCGGTTGCGGAGCTTTGCCCACAGCAGCTTTTCGCAGTCGGTTGCATCGCGGCGCATCGCCCGCGCGCGGGTCAGCAGGATTTTCGGGTCTGGCAATCTGTCCCCCTCACCCCGATGCTAACGCATCGACCCTCTCCCGCAAGGGGGAGAGGGTTGGGGGCCTGCCGGCAACATTCGTGGGGATGCTGGGGTGAAAGTTATCGCATCAGACTACGCAGCAGCTGCGGCGATGCTGCTGCTTTACGATGGTTCTTCCAATCCCTTCGATGAAGCTGAGCACATTCATAGCTTCACGATTAACCAGCTGTCTGATCGCTTGGCTGCATCTGTCTCTGATGGTTTCGATTTCGAGCGGACTGAGAAGGTCGTTCTCATACTCTCTGTTCTAGGCGTTGGAAAATTTTACGACGACCCTTTTGCAGACAAAATATTCCAAGTTTCTGACAGTGAAATTCAAAGGTTCTTGAGTAGAAGAGGAAGAACGAGTGACCTCTATGGTCGGGCATGGAACCTTGGCTTGGACTGGTTAAAAACGGCCTTCGACAAGACTGAATTCTGGCAGGAGTTTGATAAGGAAGACCTTGACCTCGTAACGGTCCTTCTGCCCGCAGAGAAGGAGACCTTCCCTTTAGACCATAACTCAAGCGCTTATCAGGAAGCGTCAAAGGCCTTTGACGATTTGTTGGATGCAATGAAATCATCCAATGACATTGGCTCTCTTTCCGACGAAGAAGCTGAGCAAGCTCGCAAAGAAGTTGAAGAGTTGAAGCAAGAACTCGAGGCAGAATCCGTCAATCTGCCCTCGTTCGGTGACAAGGCAAGAGTGGTTCTCAGTTGGATAGGTAAAGAGGCCGCTGGAGCAGCCATTGGTGCGTTGGCTACAGCCGCTTTGTTAGCCTTGGCAAAGCTTCTGAGTATTCCATTTTGACTCGCCGGACTACGCCTGGATTGGACGTGCAAAAAGCACGAACTTGGTATGCGGTGGCCGCAATCTTTTTGCTGTCCGCCACCCCCGCCGCCGCGCAATCGGCGGTGCAGGTGCCGTTGTTCGACGGCGCGCTGGTGCTGCGTGGCGAGGTCGGGGTGACGTCCGAGACGCTCACCTCCGACAGAGCCGATCTCTCCTTCTGGCGACCCGTCCAATACGGCCCGCTTGACAAGCCCATTGGCGGGCGCATGGACTGCCGACTCGCCGGGGCTGTGCAGCCTTACACCGACGCGGCGTTCGACGTTGAGGCGCTTTACGAGGCGCGCAAACCTTCTCGTGAACGCGCCGGGCAGAAGGACGAGGGCACCGACCTGCTCGACCAGCCGAATATCCGTCGCCTCGAAGTCACGGGCCGCGCCAATGACCCGCACCGCCACTACGTGCTAACCTATCTGGCGCTGCGCGACGGCGCGCGCCTCTACGATATTCGCATGAACTGCGATTTTCTTCACCTGCAGGACCCCGGCAAGAACACCGACTATGCCGCGATCATGCACCGCTATCTCGACCTCGCCGTGCCCGTCGCGCTCGGCGCGTCCCAAATTACCAGCCCATTGGAGTCCTGATGCCAAAGCGCACTGACATTTCCTCGATCCTCGTCATCGGCGCCGGCCCGATCATCATCGGCCAGGCCTGCGAGTTCGACTATTCGGGTACTCAGGCGATCAAGGCGCTGAAGGAGGACGGCTATCGCGTCGTGCTGGTCAATTCCAACC
>CAYOSE010000115.1:0-6391 GCA_964406535.1 uncultured Sphingomonadaceae bacterium | reverse complement strand
AGAACAAGGTCGCGCCGCCGTTCAAGCAGGTCGAGTTCGACATCATGTATGGCGAGGGCATTTCCAAGATCGGCGAGATTCTTGACCTTGGCGTCAAGGCGGGCCTGGTCGAAAAGTCGGGCTCGTGGTTCAGTTACGACAGTATCCGGATCGGTCAGGGGCGTGAAAATGCCAAGACTTATCTGAAGGATAATCCTGAAGTTTGCGACAAGTTGGAAGCCGCGATCCGTGGCCGGACTGACGAGGTCGCCGAGGAGATGATGACGGGCCCGGACGCGGATTCCGACGACTGATCCTCAAGAGGGCATGATGCGCCAAGGCGCGCCCTGACGAAATGGAGCCGGTTCTCACCCTTTCGACCGGGTGAGGGCCGGCTTCTGTCTTTGCGATGCGGGGCTTGGCCGTTGGTTGCGATTGGTACTTCCGTCTCGCCCGACGCGGCCATATGGGGTGGTGAGCAAGGGGACACCTATGACCGACGTGAATGAGTGGCAGGGCAAGACCGGCGATTCCTGGGCAGCCGAGTGGCGGCGCACTGATCGCACCTTCACCATGCTGACCGAAGAGCTGCTCCGCCGGACCCGTGGTGCTCCCTGTACGCAGGTGCTCGATATTGGCTGCGGCGCGGGCGAGCTTTCACTGGCGCTTGCGCGCGGTCGGCCGGACTCGAAGATCATCGGTGTCGACATTTCGCCGCAGCTGAATGCAGTCGCCCGGGCACGCGGCGCACGGCTCGAGAATGTCGACTTCGTGGTCGCCGATGCAGCGCAATGGCAGCCGCCCGCTGGATTCGCGCCCGATTTCCTGATTTCGCGCCACGGCGTCATGTTCTTCGACCAGCCCGAAAGCGCCTTTGCCAATCTGGCGCAGATCGCAGCCCCGCACGCGAAACTGCTGTTTTCATGCTTCCGCACGCCTGCCGAAAACCCGATTTTCACTGAAGTCGCGCGACTGCTGCCCGAACAGCCCGAGATGGGCCCGCCGGGACCGGGGCCCTTTGCTTTTGCCGACAGCGAGAAGGTGCAGGGCATCCTGACCGCAGGCGGCTGGACGGATGTCGTCTTCACGCCCTTCGATCTGGCGATGGTCGTAGGCGGCGGGGAAGATTCGATCGAGGACGCGGTGTCCTATTTCGGCAGGATTGGCCCGACCGCGCGGGCGATGAGCGAGATGGACGAAGATTCCCGGAAGCGGTTTCTCGAACGCCTGCGGCGCATGGCGCAGAACAATTGCCGCGACAATCTGGTGATGCTCCCCGCAGCCGTCTGGATCGTTACCGCAAGCAAGGCCTGAGGCACGGAAATCCGCCCGGGTTCGGCCCCTCACGGCGCGCGGTTGTTGCCAGCATGCGTCAACGCCCTTGTCGTGCCTCTTCACACTCCCTAATCGGCGATGATTATGTCAGCGAACATGCATTCCACGAACGACATCCGCCGGACCTTCCTCGATTTCTTCGCTTCGGAAGATCATCAGGTCGTGCCCTCGGCGCCGCTCGTTCCCTACAACGATCCCAGCCTGATGTTCGTCAATGCGGGCATGGTGCCGTTCAAGAACATCTTCACCGGGGTTGAGACGCCGCCTGCCCCGCGCGCGACGAGCAGCCAGAAATGCGTGCGCGCCGGTGGCAAGCACAACGATCTCGACAATGTCGGCTACACGGCCCGGCACCTCACCCTGTTCGAGATGCTCGGCAATTTCAGCTTCGGCGACTATTTCAAGGAACGCGCGATCGACATGGCCTGGCGCCTTGTCACGCGCGAGCTGGGGCTGCCTGCCGATCGTCTGTCGGTGACTGTCTACCACACCGATGACGAGGCGTTCGACCTCTGGCGCAAGATTGCCGGCCTGCCGGAAGAGCGGATCATTCGCATCCCCACCAAGGACAACTTCTGGGCCATGGGCTCGGACGGTCCGTGCGGACCGTGCTCGGAAATCTTCTGGGATCACGGGCCCGATGTCGCCGGTGGCCCGCCGGGGTCGCCGGAGGAGGATGGCGACCGCTTCGTCGAGATCTGGAACCTTGTCTTCATGCAGCACATGCAGGAGGCCGACCAGATTGTCGGCAACCTGCCGCGCCCCAGTATCGATACCGGCATGGGGCTGGAGCGGATCGCGGGCGTCCTGCAGGGCGTCACCAATGTCTTCGAGACCGATATGTTCCGGACGCTGATCGATGCGAGTGAGGACCTGACCGGCCAGCGCGCCGAGGGCGACAGCCTCGCCAGCCATCGCGTCATCGCCGACCACCTGCGCTCGACCAGTTTCCTGATCGCCGACGGCGTGCTGCCTTCGAACGAGGGGCGCGGCTATGTGCTGCGGCGGATCATGCGGCGCGCGATGCGCCACGCGCATCTGCTGGGCGCGGACAAGCCGCTGATGCACCGCCTCGTTCCGACGCTGGTGGGCGAGATGGGGCAGGCCTTCCCGGAACTGCCGCGCGCGCAGGCGCTGATCACCGAAACGCTCGAGCGCGAGGAAACCCGCTTCCGCCAGACGCTGGAAAAGGGGTTGCGGCTGCTTGAGGACGAGCTGACCGATCTGGGCGAGGGCGGCCAGCTACCCGGCGACACGGCCTTCAAACTCTACGATACCTATGGCTTCCCCTACGACCTGACCGAGGACGCATTGCGTCCGCGTGGCATCGGCGTCGACCGGGCCGGGTTCGATACGGCGATGGCGCAGCAGAAGGCGGCAGCGCGCGCGGCCTGGAAGGGGTCCGGCGCGTCGGCTGACAGCGAAATCTGGTTCGACATCGCCGAGCGCGAGGGTGCGACCGAGTTTACCGGCTATGCCGCCACCAGCGGCGAGGGCCGGGTGGTGGCGCTGGTCGTTGACGGCAAGGAGGTCGAGCAGGCCGATGCGGGGCAGGAGGTGACGGTTATCACCAACCAGACGCCCTTCTATGCCGAGAGTGGCGGCCAGACTGGCGACACCGGCACGATCAGTGGCGATCGCAGGCTGGAGATCGCGGTCAGCGAAACCTCCAAGCCGCTGGGTCGCCTGCACGCCCACCACGGCAAGATCACCGAGGGGCAGGTGCGCGTCGGCGATACCGTCCACATGGCGATCGACGCCGTTCGGCGCGACCGTATTCGCGCCAACCACTCATCCACCCATTTGCTGCATGCGGCGCTCCGCAATGTGCTCGGCGACCATGTGACGCAGAAGGGCTCGCTCGTGGCCGAGGACCGCCTGCGGTTCGACTTCTCGCATCCCGCACCACTCGCGCCCGCTGAAGTGGCGGCGATCGAGGCGCAGGTGAATGCCGAGATTCGCGGCAATCACGAAACCGTGACCCGGCTGATGAGCCCCGATGACGCAGTCGAGGCGGGCGCGCTGGCGCTGTTCGGCGAGAAATATGGCGATGAAGTGCGGGTTCTGTCCATCGGCACGCCCAACTCCTCTGGCCGGACCTATTCGGTCGAACTGTGCGGCGGCACCCATGTCCGTGCGACCGGCGATATCGGCCTGTTCCGCATCGTGGCGGAAAGCGCGGTCTCTTCTGGTGTGCGCCGGATCGAGGCGCTGACCGGCGAGGCGGCCCGGCAATGGGTCGTTGGACGAGAGGAAGCGCTCAAGACCGTCGCCGCCAAGTTGCGCGCTTCGCCCGAAGAGGTGACCGAGCGCGTCGCGGCACTGGTCGACGAACGGCGCCAGCTGGAACGCGAACTGGCCGAGGCGAAGAAGGCGCTCGCGCTGGGCGGGGGCGGGGGTGCTTCGTCGCCCGCGCAGGCTGACGAGGACGTCGGCGGCATCACCTTCTCCGGCCAGGTGATCGAGGGGCTGGACCCCAAGGAATTGCGCGGCCTGCTCGATACCGCCAAGCAGCGGATTGGCTTGGGCGTGGCGGCGATCGTCGCGGTCAACGATGGCAAGGCGGCTTGTGCGGTCGGTGTTACCGATGACCTGGTGGATCGTATTAGCGCGGTCGACTTGGTGCGCGCGGGCGTCGAGGCGCTCGGCGGCAAGGGCGGCGGTGGTCGGCCCGACATGGCGCAGGGCGGCGGCCCGGATGGCGACAAGGGCGATGCGGCGCTGGCCGCGATCCGCGAGCTGTTGGCACGCGAAATCGCCTGAGGGATTAGCAGTCCGGGGTTGAATGACCCCCGCAGCCTCGACTCTGCTTGAGTTTCACTGAACCGCTTCCACGTCAGTGGAATACACTCTAGGCCTCCAGCGAACTGGTCCTGAGCTTCGGCTTGTGTTCGAGCGAGGCATCCTGCTGGATGCGCTCGCGGAATTCGTCGCGCTTTTCGTGAATCGAGGCGATCACCGGGCCCATCGCCACGCCCAGCTCGACCAGCACCGCCTCTGACAATTGCAGCGAGCTTTCCAGCGTCTCGGGCACGGCGGTGGAGGCACCGCTGGTATAGAGCTCGGTGGCGTGGTCGGCATCGCGCGCGCGCGCGATGATCGGCAGGTCGGGGTGGGCGGCACGCAGCTTGCGGACTAGGCGGTTGGCAAAGACGTGTTCGTCCATCGTCAGGATTACCGCTGGTGCCTCGGCAATGCCGATCCGGGCGAGCACATCGCCGCGCGTGGCATTGCCGAAGATCGCCTTGTAGCCCTCGCGCCGCGCATTTTCGATAATGTCGGCGTCGGAGTCGATCGCGACGTAGGGCTGGCCATGCATGTCGAGCATCTGCGCCACCAGCTTACCCACGCGGCCCATGCCCACGACGATGACGCGCGGTTTGTCGGCGTCGGCACCGACATCCTCGACTTCGGGGGCAGGCTCGATCCGGCGCGCGATATTCTTGCCGAGGAGCGCCAGCAGCGGGGTGACCGTCAGGCCGATGGCGGTGACGATCTGCCAGAACTGCGCGGTGCCGGGCTGCACCAGCATCGCGCTGGTTGCGGCGGCGAGCACGATCAGCGTGGTCTCCGAGGGGCTGGCCATCAGGATGCCGGTTTCCGTCGCGGTCGAGCGGCGCGCGCCCATCAGGCGCAGCAACACGCCGGTGACCACGGCCTTCAGCGTCAATACGCCGACGACCGCGCCGGTGATGGCCCAGATGTTCTCCCAGATCATGGCGAGATCGATGCCCATGCCCACGGTGATCAGGAACACGCCCAGCGCGAGGCCCTTGAACGGTTCCATGATCCCTTCGACCTCGGTGTGGTACTCGGTCTCGGCGATCAGCAGGCCGGCCAGCAGCGCGCCAACGATGGGCGACAGGCCGACCATGGTGGTGGCGAGGCTCGCGCCGATCACCACCAGCATACTGGCGGACAGGAACAGTTCCGGGCTCTTGGCACGGGCAGCGAGAGCAAACAGGCGCGGCAGGCCGATACGGCCGAGCACCATCATCGCGATGACCACCAGCGCGCCCTGCCACAGCGTGTCCACGAGACCGGTCAGGCCTTCCTCCGCCGCATAGGGGGCGAGCGCGCCGAGCAGGAAGATCAGCGGCACGATCATGATGTCCTCGAACAGGAGCATCGAAAGCGCCGCGCGCCCGACCGGGGTCTTCGTGCCCGACATGGGCAGCACCAGCGCGGTCGAGGAGAAGGCCAGCGCCATGCCCAGCGCCAGCGCGCCGGTCCAGTACTGGCCCGCCATCGCGAGGAAGGCGGCGAGCAGTGTGCCGATGATCGTGAGTTCCAGCGCGCCGAGGCCGAACACCAGACGGCGCAATTCCCACAATCGCTTGAACGACAACTCCAGCCCGATGGTGAACAGCAGCAGGATGATCCCGAACTCGGCGAAGGGCTCCAGCCGCTCCGGATCGGTGATCGTCACCCAGTAGAGCCAGTCATATTCGAACACCATGCCGCCCAGCCCATAGGGGCCGACCAGCACACCAATCATGATGAAACCGATGATGGGGGTGATACGAAAACGGGTGAACAGCGGAATCACGATGCCAGCCGCGCCAAGGATGACGAGCGCGTCGGACATGAGCGGAGAGATAGCTGCTTCACCGTGCATCAGCAGACTATGTCAGAAATTTGGCGAATGCTGCAACGCGGAAATTCTATCCGGCAGCAAGACGGATATATTTCCCGTTCCGGCGGCCCTTCCAAGGGGCGAGAAAGGCCTCAACCGCCGCCCGGTCCGTGGCGTTTTTGCGCGGTCCAGTCGGGCTTCGCCTGCGAGGCCGAAACGTCGTCCCAGTCGATCCGGTAGAGGTCGAAGCGGCGGTCGGCGAGGTTGCGGACCGTGCCCTCCGCGCGGGCCCAGGTCAGGTCGCCCAGATTGACGTCGCTGATCGTCAGCGTCTCGACATTCTCGGTCGCCTCGGCAGCGATGCCGTCGCGCGCGAAGGGGAAGTCGCACGGCGTCAGGAGGCAGCTTTGCGCGTACTGGATGTCCATGTTGGACACGTTGGGCAGATTGCCGACATTGCCGCTCATCACGACGTAGCACTGGTTTTCGATCGCGCGGGCC
>CAYOSE010000114.1:0-6593 GCA_964406535.1 uncultured Sphingomonadaceae bacterium | reverse complement strand
CGATGTCGCCATTCTCGGCAACTTCCATCGCACCCAGCACGGTCAAGTCGATATGGCCGCCGCGGATCATCGCGAAGCTGGCGGCGCTGTCGAAATAGGCCGAATGCGGCAGTTCGCTGATCGTCTGCTTGCCGGCATTGATGAGGTCGGCGTCAACCTCGTCGGGATAGGGGAACGGGCCGATGCCGAGCATGCCGTTCTCGCTCTGCAAGGTGACCTGCATGCCTTCGGGAATGTGGTTGGCGACCAGCGTCGGGATGCCGATGCCCAGATTGACGTAGAAACCGTCCTCCAGCTCCTGCGCGGCGCGGGCGGCCATCTGGTCGCGGTTCCAGCCCTTGGTCAGGCCGTCATGCATAGTCATCGTCAAGCTCCTCCTTGCGGTGGTGGGACAGGAAACCAGCCAGCACCGGTCATTTCTTCCAGCGGTTCAGCCATGTCCCGGTCAAGTACATAATCGTAAAATCGTCGAAATCGGTCCTCGATCACGCCCGCGCCGTCATGCGGGCGGGTCGTAGTCCTGCACAGTGTCGAGGCCGGTCGTGTTGTTCGCTCGCTCCATGTCCACACCTTGCCAGATGCGGGAGAGCGCCTCTTCCTCGCTGAGGCCGTGGCATTGGGCATAGGCGCGCGCCGCATGGCGGATTGTGTCCACCATCAGCATGCCGAACATTTCCGACTCGCGCAGGATATCGGGCTGGATCAGGCAGGTGGCAGGGCCGTTGTTTTCGACCCACAACCGCGCGACCTCGCGCGAGTCCCGCAGGAAGTCCATGTCGGCGATATCGATCTCGCCATCATGCGCGGCGCGCGCCTGCCGCCCGCTGGACTTCCTGCCGAACATCAGGCGGTTTCGCGTTCCCGGGTGGTCGTGAACTCGATCGTCTTGTCGTAGGGCGCGCCCACGATCATGCGCTGGACATAGACGCCGGGCAGGTGGATGCAATCGGGATCGAGCGATCCGATGGGCACGATTTCCTCGACCTCGACCACACAGGCCTTGCCGCAGGTGGCGGCGGGCAGGTTGAAATTACGTGCGGTCTTGCGGAACACCAGATTGCCCGTCTCGTCAGCCTTCCATGCCTTGACGATCGACAGGTCGGCGAAGATACCGCGTTCGAGGATATAGTCCTCGCCGTCGAAATTCTTCACTTCCTTGCCCTCGGCCACCAGCGTGCCGACGCCGGTCTTGGTGTAGAAGCCGGGAATGCCGGCGCCGCCGGCGCGCATACGTTCGGCGAGCGTGCCCTGCGGGCTGAATTCGACCTCCAGCTCGCCCGACAGGAACTGCCGCTCGAACTCCTTGTTCTCGCCGACATAGGACGAGATCATCTTCTTCACCTGCTTGGTCCGCAGCAGCTTGCCGATGCCCTCATTGTCGATCCCGGCATTGTTGCTGGCGAAGGTCAGGTTCTTGACCCCGCTGGCCTGGATCGCGTCGAGCAGCCGCTCGGGGATGCCGCACAGGCCGAAACCGCCAGAGGCGATCGTGATGCCATCGCTGAGCAGTCCATCGAGTGCGGCCTCTGCCGAGGGGAAAAGTTTCTTCATTCCAGTCAGGCTCCCGATCATTGCGTCTTACGGGCGATAAAATGCCCGAGCCGGTTTGTCACCCGGCAATACGGCCTTTGGCAGCGCTCTGAGGGACGGATTGGGTTCACAACCGAAAGCAGATAAAGTGTGCGGGATTCTCCTGCGTTCGCGAAGAAAGCTTGCCTGAAAATCAACAAAATCGCGGTAAGTTGCATTTTTTGCATCGAAAGTTGACCTTTTCGCACTTGCGAAAAGATGAATCTCCTTTCATAAAGAACCTGCCTTTCAGGCATCCTCTCCCAAAACTTCCAGGCCCGGTCGGCAACGACCGGGCCTTTTTTCTTGCCCCCTTCCATGCTGCCATGCAGCATCCGGGCAAACGCCGCGCGCACCCTCCTTTGGCCATTCGCCCGTTTGCAATTGCCCGGTGGCGTTCCTAGCTTCGCATTGACCCAAGGGAGCAGGCGCAAGGCGACATGGCAGAAGCAGACACCCAGGAAATCGACGCAGGGACGGTGCGGCTGCAGGTTGCCGCTGCCCGGCAGGAGGAATCGGGCCGCGGCGTCGCGCGTATGCCGAAATCCGCTTTCGCCGCGCTTGGCATTACCGAGGGCGACCCGATCGAGATCGAGGGCAAGCGCGTCACCGCTGCGCTCGCCGTGCTCGGTTACGAAGAGGACGAGAGCCTCGACGTGATTCGGCTCGATGGCCTGCAGCGTGGCAATGCCGAGACGAGTTCCGGCGAACACGTGCTGGTCCGCAAGGCCAAGACCCGGCCCGCCACACGCGTCGTCTTCGCGCCCGCGCGCAAGCAGATGCGTCTGCAGGGCCCCGGCGAGGCGTTGAAGCGCGTTTTCTTCGGCAAGCCGCTGACGGCGGGCGATCTGGTTGCCACGCATGGCCAGCAACCGGTGCAGAACGTGCCGCCCGAAGTACGCCGCATGTTCAACGCGCCCGCCTATGCGCTGACCGAGATTCGCCTGCAGGTGCTCTCCACCACCCCCAAGGGCATCGTCCATATCGACGAGAATACCGAGGTCGAGCTGCGCGCCGAGTTCGAGGAGCCGCGTGATGGCCGCGCGGTGGTCAATTACGACGATGTCGGCGGCATGGAGGAGACCATCAAGCAATTGCGCGAGATGGTCGAACTGCCGCTGCGCTACCCTGAACTGTTCACCCGGCTGGGCGTCGATCCGCCGCGCGGCGTGTTGCTGCATGGTCCGCCGGGGACGGGCAAGACCCGGCTCGCCCAGGCGGTCGCCAACGAATCGGATGCCGAATTCTTCGCCATCAACGGGCCGGAGATCATGGGCAGCGCCTATGGCGAGAGCGAAGCGCGCCTGCGCGAAGTGTTCGAGGAGGCCGAGCGTAGCCAGCCCGCCATCGTCTTCATCGACGAGATCGATTCGATCGCGCCCAAGCGCCAGAACGTGCAGGGCGAGGCGGAAAAACGCCTCGTCGCCCAGCTGCTGACGCTGATGGACGGGCTGCAATCGCGCACCAACCTCGTCGTCATTGCCGCCACCAACCGGCCCGACGCGATTGACGAGGCGCTGCGTCGTCCGGGCCGCTTCGACCGCGAGATCGTGATCGGCGTTCCGGACGAGAGCGGTCGGCGCGAAATCCTCGCCATCCATACGCGCGGCATGCCGCTGGGCGCAGGCGTCGACCTGCAGGAACTGGCACGCAGTACGCATGGCTTTGTCGGGGCGGACATCGCCGCTTTGGCGCGCGAGGCCGCGATCGAGGCGGTGCGGCGGATCATGCCCAAGCTCGACCTCGACGAACGCACGATCCCGGTCGAAGTGCTCGAAGAGCTGTGCGTCGAGAAAGAAGACTTCCGCGAGGCGCTCAAACGTGTCCAGCCCAGCGCCATGCGCGAGGTCATGGTGCAGGCGCCCACGGTCGGCTGGGCCGATATTGGCGGCGTCGATGACGCGCAGGAACGCCTCAAGGAAGGCGTCGAACTGCCGCTGAAGAACCCGCGCGCGTTCGAACGGCTCGGCATCCGTCCGGCCAAGGGCTTCCTGCTCTATGGCCCGCCGGGCACCGGCAAGACGCTGCTGGCCAAGGCCGTCGCCAAGGAGGCGGAAGCCAATTTCATCTCGATGAAATCAAGCGACCTGCTCTCCAAGTGGTACGGCGAGAGCGAACAGCAGATCGCCAGGATGTTCGCCCGCGCCCGCGCGGTCGCGCCTTGCGTGATCTTCATCGACGAGATCGATTCGCTCGTCCCCGCGCGTGGCTCTGGCGGCAACGAGCCGCAAGTGACCGCGCGCGTGGTGAACACGATCCTCGCCGAGATGGACGGGATGGAGGAGCTGAACTCGATCGTCGTGATTGGGGCGACCAACCGCCCGGCGCTGGTTGATCCCGCGCTGCTGCGTCCGGGCCGCTTTGACGAGCTGGTTTATGTCGGCGCGCCGGACGAAGCGGGCCGCGAGCATATCCTGAAGATCCACACCGGGAAGATGCCGCTGGCCGAGGATGTCGACCTCGCCGCGCTGGCGGGCAAGACCAACCGCTATACCGGGGCCGATCTGGAGGACGTCGTGCGCCGCGCCGGGCTCAACGCGATCCGTCGCGGGGATGGCAAGGCCGAGACCGTGACCGCCGCCGACTTCGCCGCGGCGCTCGACGACAGCCGCCCCACGGTGACGGAGCGGATGGAAGCCGAATATCGCAAGATGAAGGGCGAGCTGAAGCGCAAGGCGCTGGAGGTGAAACCCATCGGCTTCATCCATGAGGGCATGGTTGAGAGCACCCGCGACGACAAGCACGGGGGGTAGGGGCCTCAAGCTGGGATGATGCCTGAAGCCGGGTGGTTAGCTGCCGTCCCGATTTCGTCGTCCCCGCGCAAGCGGGGACCCAGCGCGGACCCACACACATTCGTCACTGGGTTCCCGCGTTCGCGGGAATGACAATTTGGGTGAGGAGTGCGCGCCCTCAACGCCCGCTTCCACCCCCCATCTGCGCCAGCGCCTCGCCCGAGGGCGGGCCGAGCACCTCGACCGGGGCGACCGGGGCCAGCCGGCTGCGGACGATGGCCTCGGGCATTTCCTTGGCCAGCCACTGGATCAGCTCCTCGCGGATATCGCACCTGAGGTCGAACAAGGTCGGCGAGTCCTTGGCGGTGACGAGGAAGCGGATCTCGATCGCATCGCGGTGCAGCTCCAGCACCTGCATGTGGCGGACGCGGCCATCCCAGCGTTCGTTCCCTTCGGCGATCTCGATGAACTTCGCGCGGATCGGATCGAGCGGGGTGGCCGGATCGACGAACAGCAGCACCGAACCCATCAGCTGCGCGGTGGTCTTGGTCCAGTTCTGGAAGATATCCTCCAGGAACTTGGAGGTCGGCACGACCAGCCGCCGCTCGTCCCACACCTTGACCACGACATAGGTGGTGCGGATTTCCTCGACCCAGCCCCACTCGCCGCCGATGATGATCGCATCGTCGACGATCACCGGCTCGGTCAGGGCCATCTGGAACCCACTGATCAGGGCCTTCAGCGCGGGCTGGGCGGCGGCACCCACGGCGAGCGCGGCCAGACCGGCAGAGGCCATCAGCGTGACGCCGATATCGCGCACGCCGGGGATCGCCAGCAGCATCAGCCCGACGACGATGAAGATGATGATGAAGGTGGCGATGCGGTTGAAGATTGCCAGCCTTGTGCGCTTGCGCCGGGCCTCGCGATTATCCTCCACCTCGACATCGGCGGACAGATACATCGCCTCGACCAGTGCATGCATCACGGCCAGCACCATCCAGCCGATCAGCGCGGGCATGACCAGCCCGCCGATCTTTTCCCAGATATTCTCCAGCGCCGGGAAGACGCTGGAGACGAGCACGATCGCCAGCGCCACCAGCGCGTAGCGGCTGGGCCGGGCGATCTTCCGCACCACGATATTGTCGGATTCGCTTTGGCTGGAGCGGGCGACCCGGCGCAGCAGCCTGAAGGCGAGCCAGTGGATGGCGAGGGCGATCGATACGGCGAGGATGACGGCAACACTGCAAACCACCGCAGTACCCAGCCATTGCGGGAGGGCGCCGTGCCATGCTTCGAGCGCGTCCGGGAGAAAGGACAGTTCGGGCATGCGGCAGACCTAGGAAGGCGTGCCCCGTGCTGCAAGTGCGAAATGGGATCTGCTTGCCGCGAGGCGCATTCTGCATCCAGATGCTGACGTGACGAGAATGGTGGGTTTGCGCGACCCGGAGTGCAGCGACCTTATGCGGTCGTGAGCACCGGAAGCGCGCAAACGCGCCATTCGCAGGCCGTCAGGGCTGGATGCTCAGTGCGCGGCGTCCCAGCTGGCGCCCGTGCCGATCTCGATGCCTAAAGGCACGTCGAGCTTCACCGCCGGTAACGCGGCTTCGGCCATGACGCGCTCGATCACCGGGCAGGCGGCGGTGACGTCACCCTCGGGCAGTTCGAACACCAGTTCGTCATGCACCTGCAGCAGCATCTTTACGTTCGGCAGGCCTGCGTCTTCCAGCGCGGGCAGCATGCGCGCCATGGCCCGCTTGATGATGTCGGCGCTGGTGCCCTGGATCGGCGCATTGATCGCCGCGCGCTCGCTGCCCTGCCGCTCGGCCTGATTCTTCGAATTGATGCGCGGGAACCAGGTCTTGCGACCGAACAGCGTTTCCGAATAGCCGCGTTCGCGCACGCTCTCGAGCGTCTCGTGAATATAGCGCTGGATACCGGGGAAGCGTTCGAAATAGCGGTCGATCATCGTCTGTGCCTCGTCCGGTTCGACGCCCAGCCGTCCGGCCAGCCCCCAGCGCGAAATGCCGTAGAGGATCGCGAAGTTGATCGTCTTGGCCTGTGCGCGGGTATCGCGGGTGACTTCGCCATACATCTCGGTTGCGGTGCGCGCATGGATGTCCTCGCCATTGGCGAAGGCCTCTTTCAGCGTATCGACCCCGGCCATATGCGCGGCCAGCCGCAGCTCGATCTGCGAATAGTCCGCCGACATCAGGACGTTGCCTTTCTCGGCGACGAAGGCCTTGCGGATCTCGCGCCCGATCTCGGTCCGGACCGGGATGTTCTGCAGGTTCG
>CAYOSE010000113.1:0-6604 GCA_964406535.1 uncultured Sphingomonadaceae bacterium | reverse complement strand
TTATTAGGTAAATCAGCACGTTATATGCTCTCTATATTTCCCTCCTCCGCTACCAAATCGTTTCATGCAAATGGACGCTGGTCACCCAGGTAATCTCGCGGTCTGGCGCAGGGCTTCTCCAAGAGCCAGCCCGGCTGCCATGGCGAGGTTGAATGAGCGCACCTCTGGCCGCAGCGGAATACGGACCTTTGCCCCGCAGCTGTCGGCCACAAGGGGCGGTACTCCGGCGCTTTCCTTGCCGAACAGCAGGATATCGTCCTGGTTGAAGCTGAAATCGTAGGCCGATTGGGTAGCCTTGGTCGTGAACAGCACCATCCTTTGCGTACCGATCGTCTTGCGAAATTCGTCAAAACCGGAATGTCGGGCGACGGTGACATGATCGATATAGTCCATCGCAGCACGGCGCACTCGTCGATCATCCCACGCAAACCCCATCGGCTCGATGAGATCGACCGCGACTCCCATGCAGGCACCCAGTCTGAGAACGGCACCGACATTTCCGGCGATTTCGGGTTCGAAAAGTGCGAGGCGCATGGGGGCTGATTGGCGCCGATAAAGGTGCCATGCAAGCCTGACAGCTGGCGAACCGGCTAGGTCACGGCTTCGGAATAGACGCCCTTCATCACCGCATCGAAATGCATCGCGACCAGGTGGTCGCAGTCGCAGGCCCGGTCACGCAGGCCCTTGCGGTCACGGATCTGGACGCTGCGGCGGCGTGTGTCGATCAGGCCATCCTGCCGCAATTTGCTGAGCACGCGCGTGATGTAGGACCGTCCGACCCCCAAGAGCGAAGCCAGCTGGTCCTGGGTCATGACCACATCGTCACGCTCGGTGCGATTGAGGGTCGCCAGCAGCCATTTCGCCGTTCGCTGCTCGATTGTGTGGACGGCATTGCAGGCAACGGACTGGAAGATCTGCGCCAGCAGGCAGTCGGCATAGCGAGCCATGAGGTAGCGCAGCCGGACGCTGTCCTGCATGGCCTTCTCCAGATCGCGCAGCGCGACGCGATAGAAACTGCCGCCGGTCAGGACAGTGGCGCGGCAATAGGCTGGCAGGCGGCCGTGGCTGACAATGCCGCCGACCGCGCCTTCGCTGCCGATCAGGCCGGTCTCGATCGCCGATCCTTCGGCCATGAGGACCTGGAAACTGACGACGGCCGATCCGCAGGGAAAGTAGGCGTCGCCCACATCGTCGCCCGGTTCGTAGAGGACGCCGCCCTGCTCGTGATGAACCAGATGGACCGAGGGGCGCAGCAGGCTCCTGTCCTCGTCGGTCAGTTTGGCGAGCAGGTGGTTGTCCGACAGGTCGACCTCAAGCCTGTTCTGGCTGCGCTTAATGTGCACTTGTGAGCATACCTCCGTTTCTCTGTGTGCAAATGTGTGCACAGCAGGATTGTTCCTCGGAATGCGGGTTCTCGCGCGCCTCGACGGAGCCATGATCCTCAAATCAAAATGGATTTTTATCATGCCCGCCGATCAGCATTTGCGCCGTGAAAAAGGCTCTTCCGCCCCCGCAGGACCGGTATACTGCCGGGTCGCGCCGGGGCTGTCCGGGGCACGCAATTGACCGGTGTGACGGATCTGGAGCACGAGGAGCCTGCGCGGCGTCAGGAAGTACTCATTGCCGAGCTGAACCATCGGACGCGCAATATCCTCAACGTCATTCGCAGCCTGATTACCCAGACGCGCCCGCAATCCGGTTCCATCGACGACTACGCCGCGTTCCTCAGCAATCGGATTGATGCGCTCGCCCGGGCACATGACCAGTTGTCGAAATCAGACTGGCAGCCAACGGCGCTGCGGGCGCTGATCGAGGCGGAGGCGCAGGCCTATCTCGATGTGAATGTGGCGCAGTTGGCGGTCGTTGGTGTCGGGGTCATTCTCGAGCCGGCGGCGCTCTACACGCTGTCGCTCGTGCTGCACGAACTGGTTACCAACAGCGCCAAATATGGCGCGCTCTCGACCGATCAGGGGCACGTTACGATTACTCTTGCGCGCGGCAAGGGGGACGGTCTGGACATCAGCTGGCAGGAAACGGGCGGCCCGGCGGTTACGCCGCCAACCCGGCGTGGTTTCGGTTCGACGATCATCGAAAGGTCGGTCCCCTACGAACTGAGCGGAGCCGCAAAAGTAGACTACCGCCGGGAGGGCCTAGCCGCGCATTTTCACGTACCGGCAATCTACGTTCAGAGCTTCACCGAAGAGCCATGCGATGCGGGTGCCTCGACCGGGCCGTCAGTCAAGCCTGTGCCGGAATTCGTTCCGCCCCGGTCCGTGCTGATCGTCGAAGACAATGTCCTGATCGCGATGGAAACCGAGGAGAACCTCAGCCAGATCGGTTGTGAGGACGTGCAGACCGTCGGCAACCTTGCCGATGCGCTGGATGTTATCGATGGGCAGCGTTTCGATTTCGTCCTGCTCGACGTCAATCTCGGCTTCGATACCAGTGACGAAGTGGCGCGCCGGCTGCGGGCTGCCGAGGTGCCCTTCGCCCTGTCGACCGGTTTTGGCGAGAATATTGCCGACCGCGAGCCCTTCGGCGATGCGCCGATCCTGACCAAGCCCTATGCCAATGAAGATCTGGCTCTGCTGATGCGGAAAATGTTCGCGGCCTGAGCTGGTGCCAAGGCTCTGGCTGTCAGGCCGCCCTAGGTATCGAAGCAGTTGAGTTCGAGCAGGACGCCGTTGGGGTCGTGGGCGAAGATCTGCGTCAGGCCAATCGATTCCACCCGCTTGAAGGTCGGCTCGATCCCGCGGGCCCGCAGACGCTGTGCGATCTCGTCGCTATCAACGCAGTTCAGCGCAATATGGTGGATTGCGCCAGTCTCCTTACCGGCGAAGGATCGATCATAGGGGCGCGGCAGGCCGGGGCTGCTGAGGTGGATGATCGCGTGATCGTCACCGTCATACAGCCATTGGTTCGTTTCCGGGCGCGCGGGTTCCGGGGCATTGCGCCGGTCGAGTCCGAGCACCTCGACATAGAATTGGGCAGTCTCGTCCAGCCGGTCGGTGACGATGTTGAAATGATCGAGCGCCGTAACGAGCATCAATGGTTCTCCCTGGCACCGGCATATCGGTGACATCCTCTGACCCGTTGAATTAGGTGGTCACACAGGTGCTGTCAAAGAAACCTGCTGCCGATGGCAAGAACCCGTTCGGCTTGATCGTTTGGCTCGCATGCGGCAGGATTCGGCTGGATATGCACTGAGCTGGGGGAGGCTGGGCATGGTCGAACAGACGACGGCAATTGCGCCGGTGAATGTGGCGCGCGATCTCAGACTGGCGGACCTGGGGGCGGCCCTGGCCGCCGGGTGGCGCGACTTTCGCTCCTACCCGGCCTTCGGGCTGTTCTTCGCGGGCTTCTATGTCGGCGCGGGGCTGTTTCTCTATTTTGCACTGTTCCGCTGGGGCGAGGTTGGCTGGCTGGTCCCGGCGGCCGCTGGCTTCCCGCTGCTGGCCCCCTTTGCGGCGGTCGGCCTGTACGAGGTCAGTCGCAGGGCCGAGCTGGGCCTGCCGATGAGCTGGGGCGCGATCCTGGGCGCCTTGCGCGGGCGGGGGGACGAGCAGATCCTCAGCATGGGGGTGATCGTCTTCGTCGCCTTCAGCTTCTGGATGATCGTCGCGCATGGGATCTTCGCCATCTTCCAGGGGGAATCCGGCATTGGCGGCGGCTCGCTGGAGCCGTTCCTGTCCGGGCCGGGGCTGTGGATGCTGGTGGTTGGGACGATCGTGGGCGGGCTGATGGCGCTGGCCTTCTATGCGATCACCGTGGTCAGCCTGCCGATGTTGGTCGACCGGGAGGTGGACTTCATCACCGCTATCATCGTTAGCCTCGGCGTGTTTCGCTCTAACCGGACGGTCATGCTGGCTTGGGCCTGGGTGATTGCGTTGCTGCTGGCGATTGCGCTGGTGCCGCTGTTTCTGGGGCTGCTGGTCGTGCTGCCGGTGCTGGGCCATGCGACCTGGCACCTCTATCGCCGCTCGGTCAGCGGCCCGGCTGGTTGAACCGCCCGCCGAACAAGGCACTGGCACCGCCGCCGCGCGCGGCCTAGGGGAGGCGCCGAACGGAGAGAACGACCATGGCCTTCACATGCATGCGGCTGACGCAGGATGCCGGCATCGCCCGCCTGACCTTCACGCAAGGGGATCGCGGCAATCCCATTGGCGGTGATTTCTGCCGCGAACTACTCGAAGTGGCCGATGCGCTGAGCACCGACTCCACTGTGCGCGCGGTGCTGATTGAGGCAGAGGGCAAGGCCTTTTCCTATGGCGGCGACATCAAGGAATTTGCCGACAAGCTCGACCGGCTGCCGACCGTCATCAGCCGTTCGCTGTGCGACCTCAACATGGCGATCATCCGCCTGCAGCGGATGGACGCGCCGATGGTGGTCGCGATCAACGGCGCCTGTGCGGGGGCGATGGCCGGGATCGTCGCGGGCGCGGATGTCATCGTCGCCGGGCCAGAGGCGCTGTTTCTCGCCGCCTATCCGACCATCGGCTATTCGCCCGATGGCGGTACCTCGGTCATGTATACGCGGCGGATGGGCGTGGGCCGGGCGCGGCGCTTCCTGCTGATGAACGAGCGGCTCGACGCGGCAGGCGCACTGGCGGCGGGGCTGGTCGACGAAGTGGCCGGGGCAGAGGCCTTTGCCGCGCGCGCCGAGGAGATCGCCGCTGCATTCGCCAGCGGGCCGACGAAGGCCTATGGGGAAACGCGGCGGCTGATGGACAGTGTCGGCAATACCAGCCTCGAAGCGCAGCTGGAGCTGGAGGCCGCCGCGCTGACCCGGCTGGCGGGTTTGGCGGATGCGCGCGAAGGGCTGACCGCCTTCCTCGAAAAGCGCGCGCCGCGCTTCACAGGCAAGTAACGCCCGCGCTCAGCTCGGCAACTGATAGGGCACCACCCCCCGGCGAAAGAGGTTGACGGCGATGTTCTGGTCGCTCGGCGGATAGGCGCGTTGGTCGCAATCCGGGCGCGGGCAGATGCGGCAGGAAATGCCGATCCTTGTCGCGCTGTCGGGCGCGGTCAGGTCGAGGTGGTCGGCATAGACGAACTCGCGCGCATGCTGCGCCTCACAGCCGAGTGCCACGGCATAGCGGCGCGGATTGCGGTCGAACCGGCCCGATGGCTTCACCAGCCCCTTCGCCATGCTGACATAGCGCATGCCGTCGGGCGTTTCGGCCAGCTGCACCAGCACCCGGTCGGGGATCGCCACGGCCTCGTGCACAACCCATAGCGGGCAGGCCCCGCCGAAGCGGGCGAATTGCAGGCGGGTGGCCGAATGCCGCTTGGTGATGTTGCCGGCCATGTCGACGCGGCAGAAGAACATCGGCAGCCCGCGCGCGCCCTCGCGTTGCAAGGTGGAGAGCCGGTGGCAGGCCTGTTCGAAGCTGATGCGGAAAGTCTGGCTGAGCCGGTCGATATCGTGGCGCACCGCGCGCGCCGCCGCGCGGAAGCGGGCATACGGCATCAGCAACGCACCGGCGGCATAGTTTGCCAGCCCGACCTTGAGCAATTCGCGCGCGGTCGCGCTTCGCAGCTCGGCACTTTCGGCGATATCGGCGATGGTCTCACCCAGCGACATGGCGGCGACATGATAGGCAAGCTGGAAACGGATGCCCGCCGCCGGCTGCCCGGCATGGACGCGCAGGATCCCGCGCGCGGCATCGAAGGCGCGCAATTCGGGCAGGTCCTCCAGCACGAACTCGATCCCGTGCTGGCCTGCCAGATGCCGCCGCAGCGCGTCGTCGCCGAGCAACGCGTCGTCATCGCCCAGCGTCTCGGCCAGCGCCTCCGCCGAGCGGTCCAGGCGGTCGACGTAATTGTTCGACAGGTGGAACCAGTCGCGCACCTCCTCCCATGGCAGGCGCGCGGTTGGGGCGGAATCGTCGACCGAAATCGCCTCGTCGACCATCTCCAGCCGCTGGCTGGTACGGCGATAGAGCTCGTTCAGTTCGACCACGCGGCGCGCGAAGCCGGGCTGTTGCTGCGCCAGCCGGGTGAGGAAGTCGGCCGAATAGCCATCGTCATCGCCCGGCTCGCCGACAGCTTCGCGCAGGTCGATCGAGAGTTGCTCGGCTTCGTCGGTGCCGAAATCCTGCCAGTCGAGCGGGAACAGCTGGGCGATGCGCTCGGCCACGCGCGGGGTCAGCGGGCGGTCATCGTGCTCCAGCTGGCTGAGATAGGATGGGCTGATCGCGAGGCGGTCGGCCAGCTCGGCCTGTTGCAGGCCGTGGTCGGCGCGGATCTTGCGAAGCTTGGCCCCGGCGAAGAGACGTCTGCGTGTAGACATCTGGCCTCGATACTTTGCAAATTCACTCTTTGCAAATTTGCAATTTTGCAGTGGACGGGTGCATTCATCACATGCATCGGGCATGGTTTGAGCATCAGAGGATGTCACGAGGGATCATGTCCGCCAATATTGCCGAAATGGAACGCCGCCGCGCCGCCGCCCGTCAGGGCGGGGGACAGAAGCGGGTCGATGCCCAGCATGCCAAGGGCAAGCTGACCGCGCGCGAGCGGCTCGACGTGCTGCTCGATGAGGGCAGCTTCGAGGAATACGACACCTATGTCGAACACGACTGCGTCGATTTCGGCATGCAGG
>CAYOSE010000112.1:0-6610 GCA_964406535.1 uncultured Sphingomonadaceae bacterium | reverse complement strand
ATCATTCTGACCTTCGCCAGCGCCTTGCGCTCATCCTCGCCGAAGAAGATCGTGACGAGGTGGATTGGGCTGCGGTCGATCTGATGTTGGGCCGGCTGGACCACGACCTGACAGGCAAAGAGTACCCCCACTTTATCGGCCACTTCATCGCATACAGCGACATTCGGGCAAAGGACACCGACTACGGTAACCACCAACGCCTTGAGGTAAGGCGCTTCGTTGACACCGGCAAATACCAAGAGAGCAAGGAGATCTTCTGGCCGCTTGGCTGCGTGGCTATTTTGGCATCAGCTGGATTGGCTTTCTGGCTGAGCTAACTCTCGAACGTCCGCAATTGGCGCGTTAGCTGTCGCTACCCGCCCCCCTCAACTCATCGCCAGCACGAGGTTCCTGACCTGCGGGTAGACCTGCTTCTCCCATTTGGAGCCGGAGAACACGCCGTAATGCCCGACCGAGGGCTGCAGGTAATGCCGCTTCAGATGCGGGCGCAGGCTTGAGCACAAGGTGTGCGCCGCCGCCGTCTGGCCAACCGCGCAGATATCGTCGCGCTCGCCCTCGACCGTCAGCAGCGCGGTGCGCTGGATCGCCCGGCAATCGACCTTGCGCTTGTCGCGATACATCAACTCGCCCCTGGCCAGCAGCGCGCGCTGGAACACCTTGTCGATCGTTTCGAGATAGAACTCCGCCGCCAGGTCGAGCACGGCGAAATATTCCTCGTAAAAGTCGCGGATCTTGGCCGCTGCCTCGTCATTGCCGTCCACGATATGCTCGTACAGCTTGCGATGCTGGTCGAGATGCCGCTCGGCATTCATCGAGACGAAGGCGGTCAGCTGGACGAAGCCGGGATAGACCCGCCGTCCGGCCCCCTGATAGCGCAGCGGCACGGTGTGGATCACGTTGTTTTCGAACCAGGAATAGTCGTTCGACGTCGCCAGCTCGTTGACCACCGTGGGCGAGATGCGGGTATCGACCGGCCCGCCCATCAGCGACAAAGTGGCCGGTTCGCACGGGTCGCGATCCTCGGCCATCAGCGCGGTCGCCGCCAGCGCGGGCACGCAGGGCTGGCACACCGCCAGCAGGTGCGAGCGCGGGCCCAGCTCCTGCAGGAAGCGGATGATGTAATCGACATAGTCGTCGAAGCCGAACGGCCCGTCGCTCAGCGGCACGTCGCGCGCATTCTTCCAGTCCATGATGTAGACGTCATGGTCGCGCAGCAGCGTCAGCACGGTGTTCCGCAACAGGGTCGAGAAGTGCCCGGAGAGCGGGGCGACCACCAGCATCTTCGGCTGGGCGGTGGCAACATCGGGCTTGGCGAAATGCAGCAGGTTGCCGAACGGCAGGTCGAGCGTGACCTCCTCGACCACGCGGGTCATCGCATTGCCGCACAGCACTTCGTCGATCGCGTAATCGGGCCGCGCGTGGGTCAGCCTGGCCCCGGCAAAGACCTCGCAGGCCGCCAGATACTTGTCGACCAGCTCGCTGCCGGGCCAGCCCGTGGGCAGCTTGTTGCCGAACGTGGTCGCCGCCTGCGCCAGCCAGCGCGCTGGGAACATCAAGTCGGAAAAGGCCTGATAGCCACTGTAAAGCATGAAGGACCCTTATCGTCGCCCGCAGGTGGATGCCAACTGCCTTTTCAAATGACCCTCTATGGGCCATGTTGCAGCGCATCATTCCAAACGCAAGCACTACAGGCTACAGGGTCCGGCATGGCGAACGCGCAATTGACGATTTCCAGCAAGACCTATTCCGCCTGGTCCCTGCGCGGTCGGCTGCTGTGCGACCTGGCGGGCCTCGATGTCGAGGAAGTGATGGTCGAGAATGACGAGACCAACCGGGCGGAGCTGTTGCTGCTCTCGCCGTCAGTGCTGGTCCCGCGGCTGACCCATGAGGGCGCGAGCGTGTGGGACACGCTGGCCATCGCCGAATATCTGAACGAGTGCCACCCCAAGGCCGGGATGTTGCCCAGGGCCCGCATTGCCCGCGCGCATTGCCGCTCGATCTCGGGCGAAATCCACTCGGGCTTTTCCAATTTGCGCTCTGCGCTGCCGATGAACCTGAAGGTGAAGCACGAAAGCTTCCCGATCTTCAGCGGCGCAAAGCCGGATATCGAGCGGATCTGCACGATCTGGCACGAATGCCTGGCGCAATATGGCGGCCCCTTCCTGTTCGGCAAGAAACCGACCATCGCCGATGCCATGTATGCGCCGGTGACGACGCGCTTCATCACCTATGCGGTGGAGATGACGCCGGAAATCGCGGCCTATTGCCAGACCATCGCCGACTGGGCGCCGATGAAGCGCTGGCAGGAAGAGGCGCTGGCCGAGCCGGAAGAGGTCGAGGAACTCGACGTCGAGTTTTAAGCTCGCGCCTATTCAACGGCCTCTGCGTCAACCTGCGGCAGATGCGCCTTGAGATAGGTGACCACCGCCCAGATTTCGTCCTCGGTCAGGGCATCCCTGAAGGGCAGCATGGCGCTGTCGAATTGCATCCCGCCTTCGGCCACGGTCCAGTAGAGGAAGGCATCGCGTTGACCCATCGGCCGCTCTGACAGCCAGGCGAGGTCGGCGGGGGCCGGGTCGTAAAACGCCGCATCGGGGCCATCGCCTTTGCCGGTCGGGCCGTGGCAGGACGCGCAATTGTCGGCATAGAGGCTTGCCCCGAGCGCGAGCGTCGCAGGCGTGGGTTCGAACGGATTGACCATGTCGGTATAGGGCGCGGGGATGCCCTCCATCATGGCGAAGCGGTGCCGCGCCATGTGTCCCGGTTTGCCTTCGCCATGCTGGCCGTGGCCACCCTGGCGCATCCCCATGCCGCCACCCATGCCGCCGCCACGGCCCGGACCTTCACCGCCGCCGTGGCCCATGCCCATGCCCTGACCCATGCCGGGCCCGTGGCCGCCCATCATCTCGGGTTCCGCGCCCGCCTGTTCGTCACTGGCCTGACCCTCGCTCGATTGGCCGTAGCCGGGCGCATGGGTAGCAGCGGCCAGGCCGACAATCAGGGTAGAGGCGGCAAACACGCCGAGGGTCAGGTGCTTCATCGGGGGGAGGGCTCCGTTCGATCATGCGCCAGCGCAAGGCCGGTTTTGTGCAGGATACGACAACGGCGCGCGCATCACATTATTCTCAATCAAAAAGGCCGGAAGGATCGCTCCTCCCGGCCCCTTTGGTGATGGTTTGGTGTGCCAGCCTGAAAACCCGGCGGAGAGCCCGGCCATTCCCCCTCCCGATCCCCAAGGCATTATGCTGTTTGGGTGGTCGTGAGGGGGAGTGGGCTGGTACCGTAATCGTTCCAGCGCAGCTGAAAAAGGGTTCTTAGCCGCCCGACTGGGCGGATACCGCCGCCTGGATATCGGCAAAGTTGGCGAGCGCCATGATCTGGCCCTCGGCGTCGAGCGTCAGCAGATCCTTGGTCAGCGTAACCAGCTCGATCACGTCGCCCTTGATCACGACCTTCTCGCCGTCGATCTCGTCGACCATGCCGAGCGGCTGGGCATCGGCGGTGATGACCGGGGCACCCACGACCAGCGCTTCTTCCAGTGCAGCAGCGGCGAGCGCGGCCTGTTCGGCAGCGGCGGCCTCGGCAGCGGCCTGCGCTTCGGCCTGCGCGGCGAGCTGTGCGGTCATCATGTCGTCGAGCTGGGTCTTGGTGATGTTGAGCGTCGGGCCGGCTTCGCTGGTGCCGAAGCTGTCGGCGCCCAGCGGCACCTGGTGCGCGCCTGTATCGACGACCACGGTGGCGCCGTCATTCGAGGCGATCGTGCCGACGGGATTGCCGTCATTGCCCATCACCGTGGTGCCGACGTCGAGCGTCGCGGCGGCCTGCGCCGCGGCGGGAACGGCCGTCATGGCGGTGGAGGCAAGCGCTAGCGCGGCGGCCAGTGCGGTGGTCTTGGCAATGTTCATTCTCAATCCTCTTCTGTTCGTGGAGCGCCAGGCGCACCCGATGGAAATTTTTGTTCCGACCCAATCAAGGGGATCCTGCCGGATGTGGCGCGGGGGCGAATGGCCGCAGGGGCCGGGGCCGACATCGCACACAAGGGGCGCGAACCCGCATGCGGCAGACACTAGTGACACCGCATGAACGCTAGCTGGCCCAAACTGTCATATGATTGCAAGCCCGAATGAGCAGAAATCAGCACTCGATCTCGTTTTGGAGCAGTTCGAGCACCCTTTCGCGGTCCGGAAAGCCCTCCGCTATCCAACGATTCTCGATTTCTTGCAGGATTCGCGCGACCTCGGGGCCTGCGCCGACGCCCCGGGCGACGATCTCGCCGCCTTTGAGTGGCAGTTCGGGAATCACCCAGTCGATGAGGCTGGCGGTCCCGGCACCGGCCAGCAGCAGCCGGTCGAGCGCCTCGGTCCGGCCGAGCCGATAGGCCAGCGCGCGCGGGTCGGCGGTATCGTCAGGCTGGCGCGAGGTTGCCGTGACCAGCCGTTTCCTCGCCCTGGTCGACAGGCGCAGCCGGGCGGCGACCTGCTCTGCCGTTTTCGGGTCCGGGGGGAGCAGCGCGGCGAGGCGGCGCAGGCCGTCCGGCGCAATGCCCTCGGCCTGTTCATGCGCGACCAGCGCAGCGAGGCTAGCGATCTCGTCGCCAGTACACTCGGGCAGGGCGACCGGCAGCACCCCTTGCGCGAACATCCGCGCGACCGTCTCCTGCGGATCGGGCAGGCTCAGTAAGCTGAGCAGCTCACTCGCCACCCGCTCGCGGCTGAGGCCTTTCAGGGTCGCGGCCATCTCGGCGCAGGCGGCCTCCGCCTCGGGGTCGAGCGCGCTGCCAAAGCGCGCCTGAAAGCGGTAATAGCGCAGGATGCGGAGGTGGTCCTCGGCGATCCGCTCACGCGCCGCGCCGATAAAGCGCACCCGCCGCGCCGCCAGATCGGCGAGGCCGTCGAACCAGTCACTGATCGCCAGCGTCTGCGGGTCGGCATAAAGCGCGTTGATGGTAAAGTCGCGCCGCGCCGCGTCCTCGCGCCATTCCCCGGCAAAGGCGATCGTGGCGCGCCTGCCGTCGGTGGCGACATCCTTGCGGAGCGTGGTGATCTCGACATTGCCGCCCGGCAACACGGCGGTGACCGTGCCATGATCGATGCCGGTCGGGATGACGCGGATCCCTGCACCCTCCAGCAGCCGCGTTACTTCGTCGGGCGGCAGCGGGGTCGCGGCATCGACATCGGCAACGGGCTGGCCCAGCAGCGTGTCGCGCACCGCGCCGCCGACCCAGCGCAGGTTTTCAGGCCCCAGCGCCGCGACCAGCTGCGCCAGATCGTCGCGCGCGGTCCATTCGGCGGCGGGCAGCTCAGCCATCGAGGAGGTCTTCCCAGGCGAGCCGGTGCGACAGATTGGCGATGATCCCGGCGGTAATCCCCCAGATGCGGCGGCCTTCCCACATGATCTCGACATAGGGGCGCTCCTGCCCTTGGAACCGGCCGGTCTTGTGTTCGTGGTTGCGTCGGTCGAGGACATGGCGCAGCGGCGCCTCGAACCAGTCGTCGACCTCGCGCGGATCGGGCCGGATCGGCAGGTCTGGCGGGACGAGGCCCAGCACCGGGGTCAGATGAAAGCCCGAAGCGGTGACGAAGTGCTGCGCCGAACCGATCACCTGCACATCGCGCGGTGCAATGCCCAGCTCCTCCTCGGCCTCCCTCAGCGCCGCCTCGACCGCGTTCTCGCCCGCTTCCAGCTTGCCGCCGGGAAAGGCGATCTGGCCGGGATGGCTGGCCATCGTGTCAGGGCGCTGGGTCAGCAACAGGCCCGGATCGCTGCGGTCGGTGACGGGGATCAGCACGGCGGCCGGACGCGGCGGCGTGGTCAGCAGCGGCGTGTCGTCGCGCAGGCCCTTGATGCCGACCGCGCTGCTGCGCTCGAACAGGTCGGCCAGGCGGTCGAACAGGGGGGCAGTCATGGGCGGGTGGCCGGGCAATGCATCGCGCTGGCAAACCTGCCAGAGCCGGTCAGCCGCGCCAAGGGCCCAGCATGCCGCTTTCGGGGAGAATTGCCGGATTGTCGGCGCGCACCAGCAGCCGCTCGGGCTCCCACGGGCCCGGCAGCCGCCAGCCGCGCGTCGGAGCGGCGGAGAAACCGAACATGCCGTAATAGGGCGCGTCGCCGATCAGCACCTGCGGGATCGGGCTGCGCGGATCGATCGCGGCCTTCTGCGCGGCCATCATCGCCCGGCCAAAGCCCTCGTCCTGCCGTTCGGGTACGACCGCCACCGGGCCGATCATGATTAGCGGGTGGGCGCGGCCATCGTCGCCGGTCAGCGCCACGGGGAAGGCCTGGATCGTGCCGACCAGCATGTCATCCTCGTCGAGCGCGGCAAAGCTGAGCGCGGGCAGCCAGTCCATCCCCTCGCGTACCTTGTAGGCAGTGCGTTCCTCGCGCCCAGGACCGAAGGCACGGTCGAGCACCTGCTCCACCATGGCGGCGGGCACCTGATCGAGCGGGATGATGCTCGCGAGCAAGGCGGACGGTTCAGACATAGGAGGCGCGCCGATAGGGTCGCGGCGCGCGCCTGACAAGCGATTCTGCGTGAACGGTCTGAGCACAGCACCAGCCCGCTCCCTCCCGACCTCCCAAATCTTACCCTGTCGGGAGGTTGGGAGGGGGA
>CAYOSE010000111.1:0-6711 GCA_964406535.1 uncultured Sphingomonadaceae bacterium | reverse complement strand
CTCCGGCCCACTCCCCCACCCGACCGCCCAAGGCATTATCCTGTTTGGGCGGTCGGGTGGGGGAGTGGGCCGGCGCCGCACCTGTTTCAGTGCAACTGAAACAAAACCCCAACCACGAAAAACCCCCGTCCCGGGGGCAAGTGGGACGGGGGTTCACGTTTGCGTTCGTCACGCGTGCAAGGCGACCCGTTATGTGAGGCCGGGGCAACAGGGGGGAAACCCCGCTCAAGCGCCGCCTTGTCCTTTAAAATATAGGGTGAATTGGCTTTCCCGCCAATGAACAAACGGGTGGCGTTAGTCGCAAACGGGCAACCGTTAACCGTGGAGGCGTTTATCCCGGTCGACGGGTGGATCGGCGCGGATCGCGGAACCTGAACGTCGAGTCCGGCACCGACATGCCGTAGCGATGATTCGTCAGGCGCACCGTGGTGCGAACATTCTGGGCGTCGAGCGCCACCCAACTGGCCAGTTCGAGGCCGCCGGGGGCCGACGGCTTGTTCACGAAGATCAGCGTGATGACGCCATATTCGGGCTTGTCCGGATCGCTGACCTCGATGCTGGTCACAGCGCTGCTGGCGGTTGACAGCGCCTTGCCGTATTTGGCGAGATCACGCGACGGATCGAGCAGCGCGCCGAGCGGCGAATTGCCGATCGGCCAGCGTTCGACCTGCTGCACGTCATAATCGACCAGCGTCAGCATGCTGCCGTTCGACACGACCAGCATGTTGGTGTCGTCGCCATATTCGAAGCGAATCTTGCCGGGCGTCTTGAGCGTCAATTGGCCGCTGACGGAACGCCCGTTGCGGTCGGACTGGACGAAATCGGCGCGCATCGTGGTGATCGCGCGCAGGGCCCTGGTGGCGCGGTCCAGCGTGGCCTTGTCGCTGGAAGACTGGGCGAGAGCCGGGGTCGGCGCGGCCAGCTGGGCCGCGGGCACTGCCAGCGCCAGCGCCGTGGCGGCGCCGGTGACGGCTGCTTTGGTGAGAACTTTCGGCAAGGTCATCATGCTCCTGGCTGGTTTCTGTTTCAGTGTGGCTGAAACAGTTGCGGCTCCGGCCCGCGCCCCCTCCCGACCACCCAAACAGGATAATGCCCTGGGAGGTCGGGAGGGGGAGTGGGCTGGTGCCGTTCCCACATGAGTGGGACAAACACTATGATTGGAGCATTGAACCGCCGGTGAACCTGACCGGTTCCGAACAAGTGCGGCGAAAACGCCTGCTTACTTGATCTTGCCTTCCTTGAACTCGACATGCTTCTTCGCAATCGGGTCGTACTTGCGGAAGGTCATCTTCTCGGTCTGGTTGCGCGGGTTCTTCTTGGTGACGTAGAAGAAGCCGGTGTCAGCGGTCGAGTTGAGGCGGATCTTGATGGTTGCGGGCTTCGCCATCGTTCTATTCCCAAATGTCCTGTGAAGGGCGCTGAGGCCCCGAAAAACCAAGGGCGGCACGCATGGGCCGCCCTGCAGATGCGCGCCTTTGTGAGAGAATCGCGGAAAAGTCAATGCTGCGCGGGTGACTGCGCGCCTGGCCGTTACCAATCCACCTTGCCGCGATTGGCCTTCACTTCGCCGCGCGCCTTCTTCGCTTTCAGACGTTTCACCTTGCCGACGCGGTTGACGCGGCTCTTGGCGCGCTTCTTCGGTTCGCGCAGGGCCGCCTCGATCAGCTCGGCAAGGCGGTCGCGCGCCTCGCGCCGGTTCGCGTCCTGCGTGCGGTGGTTGCGCGCATCGATCACGATCTCGCCCGCCGCGTTGAGGCGGCTGCCCGCCAGCGCCTTCAGGCGGTGAAAGATCGCGGGTGGCAGGCCCAGCGCGTAGATATTGACGCGCAGCTGCACTGCGGTCGCCACCTTGTTGACGTTCTGCCCGCCGGGGCCGGAGGCGGCGACGAAGCTCTCCTCGGCAAGCGCATTGGCGCGGTCGAGGATCGAGGCCATCAGGCGACCTCTGCCCTGGCCCCGAGCGCGAGGAAATCGGCGGGGAGCGGCGCCTCTGCCACAATCGGCGGCTTGCGCTCGCGCGGGACGGTCAGCGCCAGCGCATGGAGCATGGTGCGGGTGACCCGCGCATCCTTGTGGCCATAGACCGGGTCGCCCAGCAATGAGCGGGCGAAGGTATGTTCGGCGTGGACGCGAATCTGGTGCGTGCGGCCCGTCTCCGGGCGAAACGCGACCAGCGTCAGCCCGCCGGGGAGGTCGGCCCGCCTGGTCCAGTGGGTGACCGAGGGCTTGCCCTTCTTCGCCGGGATCATCCGCCAGCCGCGTTCGGCGCTGGAGATCTTGGCGAGCGCAATCTCGATCGTGCCCTCCTCGCCCTCGACCGGCCCGGCAACGATGCCGAGATAGGTCTTGGCGACCAGCTTGGCCTCGAAGGCAGCGTTGAACCGCTTCAGCGCCTTGGGGTTGCGCGCCAGCAGCAGGCAGCCGCTGGTATCGGTGTCGAGCCGGTGGACCGGGACGGGGCGCGAGCGGAAGCCAAGCCTGAGGTCGTTCAGATGGTCTTCCAGGCACGGGCCGCCCTTGCGCGGGCGGTCGATCGGCAGGCCGGCGGGCTTGTCGATCACCAGCGCCTCGCCATCCTCGTAGAGGATCGGGATTTCGGTCATGCCAGCGCCGCCCGGATACGGGCGACCGCCTCTTTAAGCGTCGCCTCATCGTTGGCGAAGGAGATGCGGAAGCCGTCCTTGCCGCCAAAGGCCGAGGCGGCGACCACCGCCACGCCATGTTCGAGCAGGTGCAGGCACAGCCTGGTGTCGTCCCCACCGAATCGGTCCATCAGCGGCGCCGCGTCGATGAAGCAGTAGAACGCGCCATCGGGCACCGGGGTCGACAGGCCGGGAATGGCGTTGATGCCCGCCACCACGAGGTCGCGGCGGGCGCGGAAGGTTTCGCGCCAGTCGGCCAGGAAGTCCTGCGGCCCGTCGAGCGCGGCGACCGCCGCCGCCTGGCTGACCGCCGCCGGGTTGCCGCTGGAATTGCTCTGCAGCCTGATCATTGCCTTGATGAGCCATTCGGGTCCGGTGGCGAAACCGATGCGGAAGCCCGTCATCGCGTGGCTCTTGGAGACGCCTGAGATCGTGCAGATGCGATGCGCGAGGTCGGGGCACAGCGCGGCAAGGCTGACGTGATCCTCGCCCGTATAGTTCAATGGCGCGTAGATATCGTCGGACAGGACCACTACGCGCGGGTGGCGGCGCAGCACCTCGCCAATGCCCTCCAGCATGTCGGCCGGGTAGACCGCGCCGGTCGGGTTGCCGGGCGAATTGAGCAGAAGCCAGCGGGTAGCGGGGGTGATCAGCGCCTCGAACTCGGCGGGCGAAAAGCGAAAGCCGTGCTCGGCATGGGTGACGAGCTTGACCGCCTTGCCTCCGGCAAAGCGGACGATCTGCGGATAGCTGACCCACCATGGCGCGGGCACGATCACCTCGTCACCCGCGCTGATTGTGGCCACCAGCGCCTCGAACAGGGCCTGCTTGCCGCCGGCGCTGACGATGACATGTTCGGGCGAGCACTCGATGCCCAGATCGCGGTGGAAGTGCCGCGCGGCCGCCTGTCGCAGCGCGCTGGTTCCGGCGACGGGCGTATATTTGGTCGCCCCGGCATCAAGCGCGTCCTTGGCTGCCGCGATAACGTGCGGCGGCGTCGCGAAGTCGGGCTCGCCGACCGAGAGCGAGATGATGTCCCTGCCCGCTTCGCGCAGCGCCTGCGCGCGGTCGGTCATCGCCGTCGTGGGCGAGGCCTCGATCCGCTGGAGCGCCTCGCTGAGGGTGCCGCTCATATGAGTTTCGCCTGCATCAGGCCGCGCAGCGCGTTGCCGATCAGGAACCCGTCGGCGAGATCGTCCAGCGTCAGTTCGGCCTCCTGCGCGCGGCCCTCTTCGATCAGTGCTCGGCGCAGCACGCCTGGCAGCAGGCCGAGCGCCAGCGGCGGGGTCAGCAGCAGGCCGTCGCGTTCGACAAACACGCTGGTCCAGCTGCCTTCAGTGACGAGGCCGTCATCGCGCACCAGCAGTGCCTCTGCCGCACCGCCGGCCTTGGCGGCGGCCAGCGCCGCAGCGTGGAATTGCCGGTCGGTGGTCTTGTGCGCGAGCCGCCAGTCGCCCGCGACCAGCGGGTGTGGCAGGGCGACACAGGGCACGGGCTCTGTCAACGGCGCGGGCAGGGGCGCGGTTTCTAGCGAGATCGCGCCGCTCCGCGCCAGCACCAACCGCAGTTTCGCCGGTTCCTCCAGCTCGAAACAGATCGCCTGCACCAGATTGCGCGTCTGGTGCCGGTCGAAGGCGAAGCCCAGTTCGGCGGCGCTCGCCTTCAGGCGTTCGAGGTGGGCTTCGAGCAGTTCGACGCCCGTTTCCGGGTCGAAGCGCATGGTCTCGATCAGGTCCGCGCCCGAGGCCGCGCCGCGCACGAAGCCGCCCTTGACCATGCATTCGCGCCATTCGGCCATCGGCTCGCTGTCGGCGACGATCGCGCCGCCCACACCCAGCGCGGCGTGGTGGCGCTGGTTCTCGCCCGGCGTCAGCCGGATCGTGCGGATGGCGACGTTGAAGGCGGCATCCAGCGCGCCATCGGCAGAGGTGCCGATCCGCCCGATCGCCCCGCAATAGGGGCCGCGCGCATTGTGCTCGACCTCGTCGATCAGCTCCATCGCGCGGATCTTGGGCGTGCCGGTGATCGAGCCGCAGGGGAACAGCGCGCGCAGCAGCGCCAGCGCGTCCGTCTCTTCGGTCAGCGTGGCGCTGACGGTGGAGACCATCTGGTGGACGGTCGGATAAGTCTCGACCGCAAAGGGCGCATCGACCTGCACACTGCCCGCCTCGGCCACGCGGGAGAGGTCGTTCCGCATCAGGTCGACGATCATCAGGTTCTCGGCCTTGTCCTTGACCGAGCCGCGCAGTTCCTCGGCCAGCGCGCGGTCGGTCGCCGGGTCAGCCGAACGCGGGCGGGTGCCCTTCATCGGCTTGGCCCTGACCTCGCGGCCCTTGAGAGAGAAGAACAGCTCGGGGCTGAAGGAGAGCAGCCAGTGCGAGCCGTCGAACACCAGCCCGCCGTAACCGGCTGCCGCATCGGGGCGGATCTTGGCATAGAGCGCCAGCGGGTCGCCGCGCGCCGGGCCCTCGAGCATGAAGGTCAGATTGGCCTGATAGATGTCGCCCGCGCGGATCGCGCTTTGCAGCGTGTCGAAGCGGTCGAGGTAATCGCCGAGCGTAATCGCCGGGTCGAGCGGACCGATGCTGGCCTGACCTGTTCCTGTGCCGGGGTTGGCGCGGGCCGTGAGCCATTCGGGCATGTCGGCGGCGGGGATGCGGGTGACCCGATCGAACAGGCCGAACCAGACCAGCGGTCCGGTCGCTCCGGTGCGGGCCGGGGCGAGCGGGGCCAGCCGCTCTTCCAGCGCCAGCCCTGCCTCATAGGCGACATAGCCAGCCAGCGTGCCGCCGGTCTCGGCGCGCGCGGCGGCGGCGCTGGCAAGCACCGATTCGACCTCGTGCGGGTGGCGGGCCACGAAAATTTCGCGCGGATTCTCGAACAGTCGCGCGTCACTCGCCCCCTCGGCGCGCGCATCGTCGAGCAGAATGAAGGGCCCCTTCCCGTCCATGGGGGACGCTCTACCCGATTGCGCGGAGGAGTCTATCAAGACTCTGGTGCTTGACCGCGCTGGTAAAGCTGCGCCACGCTGGGAAAGGCGTAAATTCAACGGAGACGCGGCAAAAATGGCGAACATTTTTCTCGGCAAGGACCTGACCGGCGAGCCGCAGGTGCTCGAATTGTCGCGGGCCAATCGCCACGGCATGGTCGCGGGCGCCACCGGCACCGGCAAGACGGTGACCCTGCAGGGCATGGCCGAAAGCTTTTCGGCAAACGGCGTGCCGGTCTTCGTGGCCGACGTGAAGGGCGATCTGTCGGGCATCGCCATGCCGGGGTCGCCGACCTTCAAGCACGCCGACAAGCTGGAGGGGCGGGCGAAGGAACTGGGCATGGAGGACTATGCCTATTCCGATAACTCGGTGGTGTTCTGGGACCTTTATGGCGAGCAGGGCCACCCGATCCGCACCACCGTTTCCGAAATGGGCCCGCTGTTACTCGCCCGCCTGCTTGACCTGAACGAGACGCAGGAGGGTGTGCTCAATATCGTCTTCCGCTTTGCCGATGACGAGGGACTGCTGCTGCTCGACCTGGAGGATCTGCAGCGCATGCTGGTCCACACAGCGGAAAATGCGAGCGAGCTGACCGCGAAATACGGCAATGTCTCGAAGGCCAGCGTGGGCGCGATCCAGCGCCAATTGCTCAGCCTCGACAGCCAGGGCGGGGCGCAGTTCTTCGGCGAACCGGCGCTGGAGATCGACGATTTCCTGAAAGCGGACGATCAGGGGCGCGGCATCGTCAACGTGCTGGCCGCCGACAAACTGATGGCCAGCCCCAAGCTCTACGCGACCTTCCTGCTGTGGCTGCTGGCCGAATTGTTCGAAAGCCTGCCCGAGGTCGGCGACCCGGAAAAGCCCAGGCTGGTGTTCTTCTTCGATGAGGCGCACCTGCTGTTCGACGATGCGCCCAAGGCGCTGGAGGACACGATCGAACGCGTCGTGCGGCTGATCCGTTCGAAAGGCGTGGGCGTGTTCTTCGTGACGCAGAACCCGATCGACATTCCCGAGGAAGTGGCGGGCCAACTGGGCAACCGCGTGCAGCATGCGCTGCGCGCCTTTACCCCGCGCGACAA
>CAYOSE010000110.1:0-6782 GCA_964406535.1 uncultured Sphingomonadaceae bacterium | reverse complement strand
GACCGGGGTCGCATCGCCCTTCGCCTCCGCGATGACGGGCGTGCGAAACAGGGGCAGGATTTCGGCCCGCGCGGCATCCGCGAGGCGGTGGGCGAGCGCGATTTCGGCGGTCAGGTTCATGGGTCCAGCGATTGGCTGGAGGGAGGCGATGCGTCAAGGCCGGGGCGATCGCGGCACCCCAGTTGAGCAAGGCTGTGGAGGCGTCGACACTAAGCCCCCTAATTACAAAGGTTCTTGACGCCATGGGCTCAGCGCGGGAGAGAATTGTCAATTATGGCGAGGCAGACTGAACCGGGGGTAGATCGCACGCTCGTCCCGCGCATGGGCGTATCCCGCGGCGGGCAGCCGCTGTCCTATAACCGGCTGCCGGCTGCCGACCTCACGCCATGGGTCGGCTGGCTCTATGCCACCAGGGTCGATGCGCCGGCCGATTACGAGCTGAGCTGCAGCCTGCTCAACGACACCTCGATGATCCGCATCCAACTGGATGGCGACTGGGAGGCGGAGACACGGGATGGCACGCTCAACCATGGCCGCGCGGGGCTCTATTTCGGCCCGCAGAGCAAGGCCATGCCGATCAAGGTGCGCGGCAGCTTCATCTCGGTCGGCATGGCGCTGAAGCCGGGCGTCGGCCACGCGCTGTTCGGCATGAAGCTGTCCGAATATGTCGACCGCATCGTGCCGGGCGAAGAAATCGGCCTGCCGATCGGCCCGTTGATGGAGGCGCTCGACCCGAAAGCCGAACCGGAGGTCTGGCTGCAGACTCTGGAAGCGGCGACCCGCAGTTTCCTCGCCAATATCACCGCTAACGAGCCGGACCCGGTGGCGACCAGTTTCGAGTTTGTGGCACTGACCGATCCGACCGTCACCGTGTCGGCCTTCGCCCGTGAATATGGTATCAGCACGCGCCAGCTGGAACGGATCTGCCTGCGCGATTTTGGCCTCGCGCCCAAGCAGGTGCTGCGCCGGGCCCGCGCGCTCGACATGGCCAGCGCGCTGCGCGGGGTCGCCGACAATGACGAGGCGGTGGAACTGGAGCTGCGCTATCATGACCAGAGCCACATGAACCGCGAGTTCACCGAGCTGTTCGGGATGACCCCGCGGCAGTTCGTGGCAACGCCGCAGCCGCTGATGACTTTGGCGCTGGAAAGCCGCCAGTCACGCCGGCTGGCGGTGCTTGACCGGCTGCCGCCCGACCAGCGGCGGCCGTGGGAACAGGAAAAGTAGCCGTCAGACCCGCGAGGTCGGGGCGGCAATCATCCCGGCGGCTGCACCCGCAGCGGCTGGCCGTTCTCGGTCACCCAGGCAGAAATGCCGCGCGCGCCGACCGGCCCGGCCTTGCCCGAATGGACGATGCGCGGTGGAACGCGCCACGAGTCGCCAGGCCCCAGCACGATGAGCTCGCTGCCGCCCTCTCCATCCTCGATCGTGAGCTGAAACTCCCCGGCCAGCACGTAGAGATATTCCTCGCCAGTGTGAAAATGGCGCGCCACCGCAGTCCCGGCGGACAGCACCAGGTCGCCCATGACGAGGTGATGGTCGGGCGCGCCTTCGATCGGTCCTTCGCGGTATAGCAGCAGGCCCTCGGCAGGCGTGTAGGCTGGCGGCACGACAGCGCCCCCAGCCGCAACCGCCTCGTCAGCCATGGTGGTGCAAGCGCCCGCACTCGCCGACAGGATGATAGCGGCGAAGGTAGGCGCGGCGCGCATCAGTCGAACAGGCTCGACACCGAGCTTTCGTCGGCGATCCGGCGCACCGCCTCGCCGATCAGCGGGGCAATGGTGAGCACGCGGATGCGGCTCGAATCCCTGGTCGCGTCGGTCGGCATGATCGTGTCGGTGATGACCAGTTCGGTCAGGCTCGACTTGTCGATTCGCGCCACCGCGCTGCCCGACAGCACGCCATGGGTAATATAGGCGGCAACGCTCTTCGCGCCCTGCTGCAACAGCGCCTCGGCGGCATTGCAGAGCGTCCCGCCCGAATCGACGATGTCGTCGATCAGGATGCAGTTGCGGTCCTTCACGTCGCCGATGATGTTCATCACCTCGCTCTCGCCCGGACGTTCGCGACGCTTGTCGACGATCGCCAGCGGGGCATTGTCGAGTCGCTTGGCCAGCGCACGGGCACGGACCACGCCGCCGACGTCGGGCGAGACGACCATCAGGTTGTCGCCGCCCAGCCGCGCCTGGATATCTGCCGCCATGACCGGCGCGGCATAGAGATTGTCGGTCGGGATATCGAAGAAGCCCTGGATCTGGCCGGCATGCAGGTCGACGGAGAGGACGCGGTCGGCCCCGGCCTCGACGATCAGGTTCGCGACCAGCTTGGCCGAGATCGGCGTACGCGGGCCGGGCTTCCGGTCCTGCCTGGCATAGCCGTAATAGGGGACCACGGCGGTGATCCGCTTGGCCGAGGCGCGCTTCAGCGCGTCGATGCCGATCAGCAGTTCCATGAGGTTATCATTGGCCGGGAAGCTGGTCGGCTGGACCAGAAACACGTCCTCGCCGCGGACATTCTCGTGGATCTCGATGAAGATTTCCTCATCGGCGAAGCGGCGCACGCTCGCATCGGTGAGCGGCACCTCCAGGTAACCGGCAATGGCACGGGCGAGCGGCAAATTGGCATTGCCGGACATGATCTTCATGAGGCCAGACCTCTTCCAAGGAGCAAAAGCTGGATTCGCGTGATGCGACGCGCTCTAGCCCAGCGTCACATGATTGCAACCTGAGTGGTGCGGCTATGCCGGGGAAGAATCGGTCCGGAGACGAAAGCCGGAGCCATTTCGTTTCAGCAAAGGTGAAACGGCTTCGGCACCGGCCCGCCGGGGATGGCTCGGCGCTCCTCCGCAATTCAGTCGAGGCGGTGCTCGCCCTTGATCCAGCGCACCGTGCCAGAGCTGGCGCGCATCACCACCGAATCGGTGGTCATGACCGAATAGCCCTTGGGACGGCGCAGGTTCTTGACTCCGTCGAGCAGCGAACCGTCGGTAACGCCGGTGGCGGCGAAGATGCAGTCGCCCTTGGCGAGGTCTTCCAGCTTGTAGATGCGATCGAGGTCGTCGATGCCCCACTTGCGGGCACGGGCGCGTTCGTCATCGTTGCGGAACAGCAGCTTGCCGTTGAACTGGCCACCGACGCAGCGCAGCGCCGCTGCCGCCAGCACGCCCTCGGGCGCGCCGCCGGAGCCCATATAGATGTCGATATTGGTGTCTTCGTCGGTGGTAGCGATCACGCCGGCGACGTCACCGTCGCCGATCAGCACCACGCCGCAGCCCAGCGCGCGCAGCTTGCCAATCATTTCCGAGTGGCGCGGACGATCGAGCACGCAGACGATGATCTCGTTGGGCTGGACACCCTTGGCCTTGGCGACCGAGCGGACATTGTCCTCCACGCTCATCTCCAGGCTGATCACATCGGCGGGATAGCCGGGGCCGACCGCAAGCTTTTCCATATAGACGTCGGGCGCATTCAGCAGGCAGCCCTCTTCCGCCGCCGCCAGCACGGCCAGCGCATTGGGCCCGGCCTTCGCGGTGATGGTCGTGCCTTCGAGCGGGTCGAGCGCGATGTCGATCTTCGGACCCTTGCCCGGCGCGCCGCCGACCTTCTCGCCGATATAGAGCATCGGCGCCTCGTCGCGCTCACCCTCGCCGATCACGACGGTGCCATCCATATAGAGCGTATCGAAGGCCATCCGCATCGCTTCGACCGCGGCGGCATCGGCGGCCTTCTCGTCGCCGCGACCGACCAGCTTGTGGGCGGCGATGGCGGCGGCTTCGGTCACGCGGACCATCTCCATGACCAGTACGCGGTCGAGGACGGAGGAGGTGTTGTGGTCGGCGTCGCTGAGCATCGGCTGGTGGTCCTTCGGTTCTTCTCTGACGTATTTCAGTATCTGTGCAGCTGCCTAGGCAGGCGATGTTACAAAGTCGAGTGTGACCGGAATATGTGTCCGCCTTCGGGTCACCCGATCAGCCGCATCACGAGCGGCTCTTCGGTCAGGCTGGGCGATCCGTCGAGCAGTTCGAGCGCGCGGGCAACGGCGCTTTCCGGCCCCTCATGCGTGACCATGGCGACCAGCACCTCACCGCCCTCTTCCGGGCGGCCCTGCTGGATCAGGCTCTCGATCGAGACCCCGGCATCGCGCATCGCGGCGGCAATTTCGGCCAGCACGCCGGGACGATCGGCCACGGTGAAGCGGATATAGGCGCGGTTGACGCGGCCACCCGGATCGGCCGGGCTGGCGGGGGCGAGCGAAGCGACCGGCAGCGACAGCGGCGGCGCGACGTTGGCGCGGGCGATGTCGACCAGGTCGGCGACCACCGCGCTGGCAGTGGGGCCGTCCCCGGCACCCGCGCCCTCGAACAGCAGCGGGCCGGAGAAATTGCCCCTGGCGACCACGGCATTGGTCGGCCCGGTAACCCCGGCCAGCGGGTGGCCCTGCGGCACGAGGCACGGGGCCACGCGCTGGAACAGGTGCTGCTGCCCGTCCGCCCCGCTGGCGCAATCGGCCACACCGATCAGGCGAATCACATAGCCAAGCGCGGCGGCCTGGGCGATATCGGCGGCGCGGATGCGGGTAATGCCGGTGATCTCAACCGCATCGAAGGCCAGCTGCGTCCCGAAGCCGATACCGGCGAGGATCGCCAGCTTGTGTGCCGCATCGATCCCCTCGATGTCGAAGGCGGGATCTGCCTCGGCATAGCCCAGCTCCTGCGCGTCCTTCAGTACCTCGGCGAAATCACGGCCCGTGGCCTCCATCTCGGTGAGGATATAATTGCAGGTGCCATTGAGAATGCCGTGGATCGCCTCGATCCGGTTGGCCGCCGCCCCCTCGGCGAGCCCCTTGATGACGGGGATGCCTCCGGCAACCGCCGACTCGAATCGCAGGGGTGCGCCGGCGCCCTCTGCCAGACCGGCGAGCTCCATGCCGTGATGCGCGACCATCGCCTTGTTGGCGGTGACCAGCGCCTTGCCGGCGGAGAGCGAGCGGCGGGCGAGCGCCAGCGCAGGTCCGTCGGCACCGCCGACCAGCTCGACCACGACATCGATGTCCTCGCCGCCAGCCAGTTCGGTCATGTCATCGACCCAGGCATAAGGCGACAGGTCCACACCGCGATCCTTGTGCCGGTCGCGCGCGCTGACGGCGACGATCTCGATCGGGCGCCCGGCGCGCCGGGCGATCAATTCGCCATTCTCGGCCAGCAGCTTGATCACCCCGGTGCCCACGGTGCCGAGCCCGGCCAATGCGATCCTCAAGGCCTGCGCCATATCCGTCTTGATCCTTCTGTCAGCTTCCGGCGAGAAAGTGACGCGGCGTTAAAGAGGCCGTGCGGGATTGGCTAGGGGGATTAGCAGGTTGAGGCGTGCAAGGACTGTCGATCCCGCTCAACCGCCCCGGCATGGCCCGAGCGAATCGAGGATCACGCGGTAGTCGGCCTCGGCCCGGGCACGCGATGGCGAATCGCCGGACAGGAAGGTGGCGCCGGACAGGGACGGCGGCAGATGGCAGGCCAGCGCATACCATGCGAGCGTCTCAGGCGCGGGCGCGGTGGCCGAGGAATCGACGATCTCGCTCCACGACACACCCCATTGCGGCGCCATGGACGGGCGGCGGATGACGCTGAGCGAGACCGGCGCACCGCTATCGGTCTCGAGGAAAATCTGCGTTTCGGATTCGCCGGCGAGGTTTCCCGCCACCGACATGACCTCACGGATGCCGGTGATGACCGGCGGCTGGGTTGCCTGCGCGAGCTGGGTCAGCACCCGGCGTACCGCCGCCTCGGCCGGCGGTGTCGCCAGTTGCATGGCACCGGCGCCGACCAGCTGGATCGTGCCGGGACGGCTCGGCACCAGATCGGCAAAGACCAGATAGACCTGTTGCTTGATCCTGGGCGCCTTGCCGCGATCGGTCAGCGGCAGGTCGGCCAGAAAGGCCAGCGATTCGCCAATGCCGCTGCGGCCCGCCAGCAGGGCCTGCGTTTCGGCCTCTATATAGAGTCGCGCCTCGCCCGCCTTCAGGCCAGGCGCGCGCTCCGGCTTGACCTCGGCCTGATCGGCCACGACCACCCGGGCGACGATATCGCTGGCCCGGGCCAGTTCGACGAGATCGGCATAAGCGGGTACCGGATCGGAGGCGACAGCGGGCGCTGCATCCTGTGCAACGGCACTGGCCGATGGTGCTGCGACCCCGGCCAGAAGCGCGAAAAATGCCGTCGCGCTTCGCATCCGCAACATGAATCGGACTGCCATGCCCTGTACTCCTGATATTGCACTCGCGAAATAGCTTCGCCCATGCCGCAATTCGGTTGGAAAAGCGCCATACTGCCTCGCGAAGCTGACCCATTTTGGTGAATCGCGGCTGAATGGATAAAGGGTTTGCCCCCTCGAACCATCGCCGTTATGACCCGGCCCAAGACTGGTCTATCCTAAATATAGGTAAAGGCCTGATCGCCCGAGGCGAACCATAGGTCGCGGCTTTTGCCCGGAATTATCGGTTCGTCACGCGCTGAAATGTCTTAGCTGGTTCGTCGGCCGTCCCGGTCGGCGCGCTGTAAATATGGCCGATAATAAAATCGGCGGAAACGACGGAGTGAAGCGGCTGGATGGCATACGCTGACCAACAAATGAGCGGCAGCAAACTTGCTGCAATCGTCATTGTCGCCCTGATCCACATCGCGCTGGGCTATGCCCTCATCACCGGGCTTGCGATCTCGGCGGTGAAGGAAGTCGTCCAGCGGGTGACGACGGTGGACATCGACGAACCTGAACCCGAACCCGAGGAAG
>CAYOSE010000109.1:0-6842 GCA_964406535.1 uncultured Sphingomonadaceae bacterium | reverse complement strand
TCCGTCCAATCTCCGCCAAGCATGCTCAAGCTTCACGATTTTTGCAACAGAGCCATGGTGCTAATCATTTCCGCCTGGGTCGGCCTTGGGATCACGCGATAGGGCAAATCCCTCCCCGCCCTCTCCCGCTTCTGTGCCCACTTTTCGATGATGGCGTTGGGATCAGCGTCAATAACGGTGACGCGCGCCCCGTTTGTCGCGAGCGTGTCAGCAAGGACAAGCGCGAGCGTCGTCTTGCCGGCACCGCCCTTCGGATTGCCTATCGAGATAACCGCCATCTTCGACCCTTCACTAATCGATCAATCCTAAAGCGATCCAATCGAAAGCCATTGGATTTCGACAGTGATTGCGAACGGCAATCTAAAGCCTGTCACAAGGCATGTCCATTGCCTTTCGCCAGCCTTGCGATTTACATTGGATAGCGCAAGCCACTCGCACGCCTTGCGATTGCCTTTCGATTGCTAAATGGAAATCCTTTTAGCAATCGAGCGGGGCGGGCTCTGCCGCCCCGCATCGACCTTAATCCTCGCCGTCATCCTCGGCAGGCTTGCCGTTATAGGCGAGGGTGGCGAAGGCGTCGGCGATCAGGTCCACGCCATAGACCGTCTCGCCCTGACGATCATACTGCGTCTGACGGACCCGGCCCGTGATGTGTACCAAGTCGCCGGAGCCCATCTTCTGAACGCGCTCGATGCCCTTGCCGAAGACGGTGACGCGGTTCCAGTGGGTATCGTCCTGCCACTCACCATTGACCTTGCGGCCATAGTTAGCGGCGACGTTGATATAAGCCACCTTGTCCAGAACCTCGATGCGACCGACGCGACCGATGATGCGAAATTCAGCGATGTTCCTCATAATGCCATTCCTTCATACGTCGTTGCTGACGCACTTTTCCGGGGCGGCACCCCTGACGCGGGCAAGCTGAAAAACGGAGGGTCCGCTTGCGGAAACCGTAGGCGCGCAGCGCCGGTTTTCTGCTTGGGGCGCAGACCGAACCCGCATTAGGCAGGGATAGACGCCCAGGTGCGTCAGACAGCAACGCCGTGAAGGAAGCTCGGCGCTGGAACTCGATCGCCACGCAGACAGGCAGACCCGTCGATTGGGTGGATTAGATGACGACCATCACGCCGCTTTCTTGGCCCTCTCGGTCTGACGGGGAGGGGAGGGGAGGGCTGCCAGCTCGCCTCCCTGTGCGGCCTTGTCCTTGTCGAGCCGTTTATAGATGGCCTGACGGCTTACGCCCAACAGCTTCGCGACAGCCGCTGCGCCCATGTTCGTCGGCTCGGCCATCAAGGTCTTGGCCTGCGTCCATTGCTCGTCGCCGATCAATGCGGGACGGCCGAGTTTCTTGCCTGCGCGGCGCGCCGACTGGAGGCCGGCATTCGTGCGCTCCCGGATCACGTCCCGCTCGAACTGAGCGAAGGCACCAACCATATGGAAGAAGAGACGCCCTGCCGGCGTCACCGTCTCGATCTGCTCTGTGAGCGATCGAAACCCTACGTCCAGCCCCGCAAGCAATTCCAGCTCACCAATCAGAGCGGGGAGGGACCGACCAAGGCGGTCCAGTCGCCACACCATGATCTCGTCACCGGCACGCACCTGGCGCAACATATCTCCGTATGCGGGTTTAAGGACCATCGACCCGCTGATGCCCTTGTCCTCAAAGATGGCCTCCGCACCCGCCGCGCGGAGCGCGTCGATCTGTAGGGCTAGGTTCTGTTCGCCAGTGCTGACACGGGCATATCCGAGTTTCATAATCGGCCCTTTGTGATATACTCGCTTTGTTCTGATCGGCGTCGGAATCGCTGTCAACCAAATGTGCAATTTTTTGTATTTAGTTGACAGCCGCAAATTCGCCAGTTTTTGTGCGCTGCACAATCCCTGAAAATGCTGGAGATTCTTTTTAGCGCAGGGTTCGTGGTTGTCAGTCAACTAAACCACCGTTTTGTTGACATCATGTCGCCCTTGCAAGCAGCCGTCTTTGCCACCTTGAGGGAGGGCCATCCGGGAGACGCTCGGCTCTTCGGATTGAAAGAAGCCACAATGAGCATAGACTATCTAGGGTATGGTGCGGACGGCATGGTTTGGAGCAATATCCTATGGTGAGGGCGGACAAGACCAAAGCAGTCAGAATCATCGACCACTTCGTACTCGGCGGGTTCCTTGTCTGCGAGAATCCGTTCAGCGCCGCGCACCAGCTCCAGCTCCGCGTCCGTTTCAACGCCTTGGACAGCCGCGTATCTCAGGCGTGGTCGCGTACTGTTATGGCAATGCCTGGCGCCATTATAGCGGCATTGGCAGCGGGACCAATCTATCGGGGGGTGGGCCTTCCGCATGATGCGATTTTGCCGATGGTGCGGCTCGCGGCCTCTTTCCCATTTCTCGTCCTTGCCTTCGGCATCGCGATCGGCGTGCCGGCCTATTGGAAGCGCCGTGGTTTGCAGCAGGAAGCCGCCCGCCTAGAGATGCGGAAACGCTCTCGGAATTGAGAGGAAAGCACATGCCAAGCCTGCATCGTCCGATCGACGATCGCGATCTTTCCAATTACCCCCTCAAGCGGATCGTGATCGAGCTGCAGGCGCCCAAGACTGCAACGGTGAACGACATGCTGCAAGATCTGGATGAGATCGCGGACCGGCTCCGAAATGGGGAGACCGATTTCGCCGCGGAGGCGCTGTTCGGCTACCGGGTCGCTGTGGGGGAGGGCGTGGCGGCTCTCTTCCATGAAAGCGCGGGTAGCAGCGAAGCCGCATCGTCCTCTTGAGTATGCACAGCGCTCAATCCCGCTCCGACATCATTCTTCGCTACGCGCAGTCCATGACTGCTTGCTTCGGAGCCCGCGCCGGTGAGGTGGCGGCCTTACAGCGCGACCAAGCCCAGGCCATTGATCCTCAAGCTCAGCGAACATGGGCGGCGATCTGCGTTGCATTGGGGCAGGGTCCAATGCTCAGGGTTGCAGACTAGCTTACAATCAATCCGACGCCTGCTAGAAGGCGGCCATGCCCAAAGACCGGACCAAATGGCGCGCCGATCGCGGATCGCGCGCACTCAAGCGCATCGCTGAAATCGAGACCTCGATCACGGTGCTCACCGATGACGATCTGCTGGACCTCGCCGACATATTTTCGGGCGGCGATAGCGCGATCGGTGAGATCGCCGCCTTGGAAATGGCGAAGCGCAATATCAGCCTTGGATAAATGGTCGCCAACTTCAACAGGCTGGACGATCTCCGCCTAGCATCCATGAACGTGAAAGCGGAGTGTGGGAATTGCGGCCATGTCGGCATTGTCGATGGGCCGAAACTTTGGCGATGGTTCGCCATTCATCGTTGGGATGCGACGATGACCAAAGTCGCCGATCACATGCGTTGCAGCGTCTGCCGGCGTCACCCGACCATGCTGACGCCTACCGAAACGTCCCCGTCGATGGACTTCGGCCCGTGCAGCGAGGCCGAATGGAAAGCGGTCGTGGCGCGCCTGCGGAGGTAAAGGAAAGCGACGCGATTGTGGAAAAGCGACGAACCGCCAACAAGGCGTGTTCCCAATATGTTCCTATGCGCGTTATGAGGGAGCAAGAGACAGGGATTCTGAACATGATGCTGCCGACCGCGCAGCCGGTCCCGCTCGCCGATATGGCGCCGGGGCTCCGGCTTAGGCCGATCGGCGTTGCGGGAGCTGGCTTTCCAAGTCCCGCCCAGGATTGGGAAGAGGACGCCATCAACCTGGCCGAACTGCTGAGGCTCAACCGGGCCGGCAGTTTTGTCTTCCGTATCGACGGGTCCAGCATGGTCGATGCCGGCATCGCGGATCGCGACGTGGTTGTGGTCGATCGCGATGTGACCCCGCGAAGCGGGGACATCGTGATTGCGATCGTCGCGGGCGGATTCGTCTGCCGCCAGCTCGTCTATCGAGGCCGCGTGCCGTATCTGGAGGCACGCAACAGCCGCCAGAGCTACCCGGAACAGATGGCGGACGATCAGACGGAGATATGGGGCGTGGTGCGCGCCGGTGTCCGCGACTACCAGCGGTAGGCGCGGCCGATGACCTACGCGATCGTCGATATCGCAAACTTCTACGTCAGCTCTGAAAGGGTATTCGATCCCAGGCTGCGCCGTGTGCCGGTCGTCGTCCTGTCCAACAACGACGGCTGCGCGATAGCGCGGAGCGAGGAGGCCAAGGCCCTCCATATCAAGATGGGCGAGCCGTTTTTCAAAATCCGCGACATCATCAAGCGACACGGAATCGAGGTCCGATCATCCAACTACGAACTCTATGCCGACATGAACCGTCGCTTCAACGCGGTGATCGCGGAGCATAGCGACATCGTGGAGATCTACTCGATCGACGAAAGCTTCTACCGTCTCCCCGTCCTGCCGAATGGGTTGGGTGACGTGGCTGCGGCGCACAGGTTGCGCGAGGCCATCGCCCGCACCACAGGGCTTCCCACCCGCATCGGGCTCGGCCCGACGCGGGCCTTGTCCAAGGTCGCGAACGCGCTCGCCAAGGCCACGGAAAAGGTGTGGGGCGGTGTCGTGGATCTCCATGACAAGGAGCTACGCGCGCGCCTCTTCGCCGAGTGGCCGGTCCATGAGGTCTGGGGCGTCGCAAAAGCGCTTTCCGTTCGCCTTCATCCCCTTGGGGTCCGCACAGCGGCCGATCTGGCGGCTCTTCCTCCGGCCGTCGCGCGCGATGTCGGCACGGTCGTTCTGGAACGCCTCGTGCGCGAACTGAACGGTATCGAGTGCGACGATTTCAAGCCCGAGCCGGAGGCGAGCAAGGCGACGGCCGTCACGCGCCAGTTTGGCGCGCCTGTCACCGATCTCGCCGAGCTGCGCGAGGCAATGGTGCGGCGCGCGGTGCGCGCGGCCGAGAAGATACGGCACCAGGCCCTCATGGCGACGCGCCTGATCGTATTCGCCCACGGCTCGCGCTACCGACCCAACCCGCCATCTGCGAGCCGTCAGACGCGCTTGTCGCCGCCCAGCAACGATCCGCGCATCATCGCCGGACTCGCCGGCAAGATGATGGAGGCAATGTATCAGCCGGGGGGTGTCTATACGAAGTGCGGCGTGCTGCTGGAGGAGCTGGTGCCGGAAGGCGCGGGGCAAGGCGATCTTTTCGCCGTCGCCGATCCTCGCGCGCCCGCCCTGCTTGCGGCGATGGATGGCCTCAATGATCGCTATGGGCGCGGCACGGTCCAGCTCGCTGCGCAAGGCTTTGGCGCGCGAGGATTCGATACCAAGCGCAGCCATAAGAGCCCGTCGTGGACGACGGACATCAATCAGATACCGATAGCGAGGTAACGTCGCGATGGGGATAAGCAAAATGGAGGATTAGGCTCCACTCGATTCCTGCTCTGGCTGATATTCCCCCAAAATGACTTCCTGTTCATCGGGCCTCTGCGGCTGCCGAACCATGATGATTTTCCCGTCCCGACAGGAAGGGATCGGCTGTTCCCGCTGCCGGACCCAGTTGGCCTGCTTTTCCTCTGCCAAGGCACATGCTTCGTCATAGGAGTCGGCGACGCCAAGGGCGGAGCTTCTGTCATGCGCTCCGCCATTGAGGCAACGCACGTCGATGCGACCGTCAGGGCGGGTCCGGCCAAAGGGATGGTCCCACCACGCATCCAGTTCTGCCTTGCTGCGCTGGTCGTTGGATGTCTCGTCAAAGCCCGCCCGCAAAGCCGGATCGAGCGGGATTCTGTTTGGCATCTTAGTCGCCTTTACGATGGTTCGACGTCGTTTTGTCTCGGTCCTGGTGGCCTGTCCTCTTCTACCCACGCGAAGCGAGTGAGGGGAGAGGGCAAAAGACTACCTGCGGAACAACGTGGAGGGAAGGCCGGGGATACCGCCCGATCGCCAAGGGAGGCAGCGGAACGCGGCCGAGACGGTCCAGCCCCTGCACAGAGGGAGCGACGACCCCTTGTTGCCGGCGACGCCAAAGCGGCGCTCGATCATCGCGGCTGAAGGCCGGACAGCTCGACCAGCGCGGGCCTGGTCGTAGCGTAGCGCAGCGAAGACCAAGCCCGCGCTCGCGGCACCGGCCACGGGGCCGATCTCGATCAGCGCCGCGATCCGCGCAGCGGATCTCGCGTCATTATGGACGCCCATAGCGGGCCTATGTAGAAATGCGGGAATGGCGATCGAACCGCTCTTCCCGCGCTGGGCGCGATCCATCGGCGCCCTCATCGGCTCCAACGCGCTCGCGCGCTCGCAATGCTGTGCCTGCGGGATTCAACAGCGTGTTGATCTGGAAGCCATGGCCGCGAAATTCGGCGGCACCGCAAGCCTAATCGGCCGTGTGGATCGGTGCAGCATCGTCGCTTGCTCCGGGAGCGTGTTCTATATGGCGGCCCGGACCTATGGCCGCGCATGGATCATGCTTGGACAGGCGAGCGAGTGCGAGGAACGGGCGCCAGCTCGCGACGCGCGCGCTCTCGTGCCGCTTGCACAAGCCGGTGCTGATCGGTCCCGGTAGCCGCCTTCAGAGGCTATCTCTCGATATCGTCTCGGCCGTTAGGCCGCATAGGGATGATCGACGGGGAAGGGGCGGAGCGTTGTTGGGCCAGCTCGCGGCCGATGCCGTCGGCGAGCGCAGCAAGGCGATCGAGAGCCGGGGCGCCGGGATCGTGCCGTATCGTGATGTAGCCGCTCTCGATCTGCCCTAGCCGCTCGGAGAGGGCCGCCATATTACCTTCCCGCGCGATCCACTCGCGCCGCTCTATGGCCTGCTGCTCGGTCGCCGCCGGGGCCTTCTGACGCAACACGGCAAGCCTCGCCTCCTCCGCGTGGCTCTGTTGCAAAAATCGTGAAGCTTGAGCATGCTTGGCGGAGATTGGACGGA
>CAYOSE010000108.1:0-7010 GCA_964406535.1 uncultured Sphingomonadaceae bacterium | reverse complement strand
TCCGTCCAATCTCCGCCAAGCATGCTCAAGCTTCACGATTTTTGCAACAGAGCCAACGAACCCATTGGCACTGTTCCAGTTTTCAACGACATTCAGGCCTTCATGAATTTCGCGGCGGAAGGACTCCTCGCGCAGATACCGGCACAGGAAGATCGTCTTGACCGCGCGGCCCAGCTCACTCAACGCCTTGTAGGTCGGGTGCATCACCTCGGAGCGGCTAAACCGGCGCAGGATCGCCTCCGGGTCGGCGGTTTTTGTCTGCATCGCGGCTGCATATTTGACCATCTCGTCATATTGCTGCTCGATCTCATCCCAGTTGATCGGACTGGAGAGGATCGGCTGCAAGTGGGGAAGCCGCGTTCGCATGCCGACATCGGGAAGAGCCAGCTTCTGGCGAGCGATCGCTTTCAGGCGGGGTGCAAGCTCAAATCCGAGAAGCCGGCAAAATGCAAAGCCAACCGCGCTTTGGCCATGACTATCAACATATTGTCGCTGGATTTCCATGTCGGTGCAATGGCGCAGCACGCCCTCGATCATGGAGGCGACCTCGGAGGAAGAGCAGCGCTTGAGCTGGGAATAGACGCATGTCGCGCGTCGTTCGACATGCCAGTAGATCATGACGCCCCGTCCACCATAACGCGCATGCCATTCCGTCATCAGGTTGCGATCCCAGGCTCCGAACTTTGTGGAATCTGACGCACAGGCCGTGCCGGCGTCCCCCCAGACTGCAGCATTGCGGATTGCCAGGGTCGCATTCGCAACCCTGGCACACGCCTCCTTGAGCGCCGCGGCATGAACGAAGCGGCGATGGACATGCAGCAGCTCTTCATAGCTGACATCGGGGGTGGCGCCGGCGATCCGCTTGAGCCCGGCATTCGTTCCCAGGCCGTAGAGGCATAGCAGGAGACGTTGATCCAGCGCGGTTTTCGGCAGTGCAACACGCGAGGCCGATGTTTCGAACGCTTCGAGAAGTCCCGTATCAAGGGCAGCCTCCTTCAGTACGTCGAGCAGCCCGGTCATCGGCCAGCGTTGGCCGATCTCGGTCTTGATCGAGGCGAGACCCCTGGGTTCGGGCAAGGGTTTGAACGGGGTGAGAGATATACGGTTCTCGCCGCGCCACAGCAGCCGAACCTTGTCGTTCCGGGGAATATTGGCATTGAGGAGCAACAGTTCCTGAGCAAGCTCTTCCCGGATGGCGCTTGAAAATGCACGCGCATCCGCCGTCAGGTTCAATCCTGTGTAATATGCTTCTCGCCGCGCATCGAAGTCCTTGGGAAGATCGTCATCGGGATTGCGGTATCGGTCCGCCCCGACAACCCAGATTTCCTTAGAACGGATGCGATCGCGCAGTTGCGCGAGGACACAAAGCTCATAACTGATCCGGTTTACGCGCCCCTCTTCATCAATGACGGAACTGCGCCATCTCGCCGGAATGACCTCGTCGACCGGCACTGCGTGCGGCGGCACGTAGCGGCATCCATCATCCACTTTGCTTCTGATCCAGTCCAGGGCCGCCAGCACCGGACGCCACACGGCGTTGTTCGACCGGAACTCCAGTGCCGAAAGCAGGCTTGGCAGCATACGGCGATAATGATTGGCCCATGACCTCCGCATCACCTTGTAGATCCGCCGATCCAAGGCGCCCTTTGCCTGGCTTTCCTTGATGATCGCCGCCAGTTTGTCCTTGCCGGCGATTGGGAAAATGACATCGCAGATGCGCCCGGATGGATCGTCGATCGAAGCGCTGGCAATCTCGACCAGGAGTCGCTCCTTGCCATAGACCCGCTCGATGTCTTTCGCGATATCGCCCACCACCTTGCGTTTCGAGCGCGATCCGATCTTATGGACCGTCTCGATCAGCAGGTCGACCATCGCATCCGTAAGCTGAGCTTCCCGCGCCATCAGATAAACGGCATAGAGCCCGAGCTGGCGCGCCGGTACATGCCGGCGCATCTCCGAGGCTTTCTCGCCGGCAACCCGGCGAACGATCTGATCGACCCATGCCTTGCCCGTGACCGATAGGAAATCTCGGGGAAGAGCAAGCCGTTGGATAAAGGCGAGTTTGGCGGTCACGCCAAGAATGTTTTCGAGCGTCGCCTGACCTGCATCCCCCTTCATCGTGTTGAAGCCGGTCGGGCCATCGGGATCGGCGAGCGAGGCTTCCAGCAAGGCGACCGCATCCGGCGCAAGCCGATCGCGGACTCGGGCCAACAGGGCCTCCAGATAGAGGTGTCGTTGCGAACGGACGAGGCGTTCCAGCTCCTTGCGCGACGGCCCATAGATACGGCGGTCGCGGCACCACAGGAAAACATGCTCGAGCATGGCATTGATCGGCTGCCCGCCCGCACAAAGATCGTCGGAAATCCACCTCGACAACGCCCTGCGATCCGTCTGCGTCATACGGCGGAACCCGAGATGCCGCAAAATCTCCGCGCAATGCCGGCGGGCGGTGCGCCCGGAAAAATCATAGTGGTTCACGGATTTGGCATCGAGACCAAGTTGCTCCGCCAGATACAAGACACCGTCGGAGGGTATCGACGCATGATCCGGCACAAAGAAGCCATGCCCGGCGAAAAATCTAAGCTGAACCGCCAATCCCAGTCGTGCCGTCTCCGCTTTGCCGGTCACGAACGCGATGTCCGAAAAACTCAGGCTCCAGGAGCCGATCAGATCCCCACTCGAAACGCCAAGGCTCATAACGCCGCTCCCTTATCGGAGCGGAACGTCGTTCCTCGCATGGGCGATCGTCAACAACAACCAGCCCGTTCCCGACGTGTTCTCCAAGATGACCAAAATCGCAGCTTCGGGCCGACTGGGCCAACAAGGAACTGGCCAGCGCCGCCTTCAACGCCCGCGTGATCCCCAGCGTGGCCTACACCGACCCCGAAGTGGCCTGGGTGGGCCTGACCGAAGACCAGGCCAAGCAGCAGGGCATCAAGGTCAAGAAGGGCCTGTTCCCCTGGGCGGCCTCGGGCCGCGCCATTGCCAACGGCCGCGACGAAGGCGTCACCAAGCTGCTGTTCGACGACAGCCCCGAAGCAGGATCAGGAGACGGCCATGCTGGCCGGGGCCACGGCAAGATCCTGGGCGGCGGCATGGTCGGCACGCATGCGGGCGACATGATCGGCGAGATCGCCCTGGCCATCGAGATGGGTGCGGACGCTGTCGACATCGGCAAGACCATCCACCCGCATCCGACGCTGGGCGAGAGCATCGGCATGGCGGCGGAAGTGGCGCATGGCAGCTGCACGGATGTGCCGCCTGCGCGCAAGTAAGTCCGCAGCCAAGCTACCCTGACAAGGCCCGAACTGGCGACGGTTCGGGCCTTGTGCTTTGCGTACCCAAACAATCGCCGCAGAATACTGTGCATTTGTACAGTATTCATGTCAGCCACTTCCAAGCCCAAGCTCTACAACCCACGCCACCCCGAACGCACGCTGCTCTACCAAATGGTAGCCGAGCACTACGAGACCTGGCTAGAGTTGGCCAGCGCGGGTCAGTTCGACGGCCAGGGCGACCACCACACCCCCAAGCCCTTCGTGCGCAAAGCGTTTGCCAAGTATCTTGAGTGCGGCATCTTTGCCCATGGCTTTGCCCGCGCTCGCTGCGGCGACTGTGGGCACGACTACTTTGTAGCCTTCTCCTGCAAAGGCCGGGGAGTCTGCCCCTCGTGCACCACGCGGCGGATGGTGGAGACGGCGGCACACCTGAGCGACCACGTTTTCCCCCGCCTGCCGGTGCGCCAGTGGGTGCTCTCCGTGCCCAAGAGGTTGCGGTACTTCATGCAACGCGACGGAGCGGTGCTGAGCATGGTGCTGCGCATCTTTCTGCGGGTGATCGCACAAACTCTGCAGACCCACAGCCCCGGTGCGGCCCATATGGACAAGGCAGGCCTGCACATCGGTGCCATCGCCTTCATTCACCGATTCGGCTCCAGCCTCAATGAACACGTCCACTTCCACGTTTGTGTGGTGGACGGGGTGTTTGAGGAAGTGGAGGGCGAGGGCGATGCTGATGCGACCCCTCGAATCTCATCGCCGGGTGTCATCTTTCACGCGGCCACCGGCATCGATGCGGCTACCGTGGCCCCAGTGCAGACCACACTGCAAAAACGCATCCTGCGCGCCTTCGTTGCTCGGGGCCTGCTGGAGAACTGTGACGCCAAAGACATGCTGGGCTACAAACACAGCGGCTTCTCGGTGGACGCCGGTGTCTGCATCGAAGCCCACGACCGCGCTGCGCTGGAGCGGCTGCTGCGCTATTGCGCGCGTCCACCGTTTTCCATGGAGCGCCTACGCAAAGAGGGAAGCAAACTGGTGTACCGCTGTGCCAAACAGCGCAGCGAGCCCACCAGTGACAAGCGTGGTGCCAAGGCAGATGAGCTGCACCTCACACCGCTGGAACTGATCGACCGCATCGCCGCGCTGGTGCCACCGCCACGCACCCACCGGCACCGCTACTTTGGTGTGCTGGCACCAAACTCGCCGCTGAGAGCGGCGGTAACGGCGCTGGCTCAGCCTGCTGCGTCGCAACCAGCCACGGTGGAGACTGCACAACCTGGCGCGGGCGTACCTGGGGTGGCGGCGCCGGGCAACGCGGCCACACCCACACCCGAACCTGAAGCACGCCCGAAGCGAGCGGCGCATTACTTGTGGGCGGTGCTGATTGCCCGCATCTACGAGGCATTTCCGCTGCTGTGCCCCATGTGCGGTGGGCAGATGCGCATCATTGCCTTCATCACCCACAGCGCCGAAATCCGCCACATCCTGAACCACATCGGGGTGGAGTCTGCCCCCCCGCACATCACCCCGGCACGCGGGCCACCGCTGTGGGAGGGCTGCGACGCGCCGGTGGATGATGGTGCGCAAGGCGAGCCGGATTGGGATCTGGCAGCTCAACCCGACGAGGTAGACCAGCGCGTCAATTGGTGACCCAGTGAAGCGGCGGTATCCATCGCTGCGGGGAAGCAGCTGCGCGCGCGCCAGGCCCAAATGCATACTGCCTCCCAAGCTCTTGCCATTGAGCGGCAAGCGAGCGCTCAACCTTCCTTGGCCGAACGTGTTTCGAGGCCCAAAACTCGTGCCATACTTGGCCTCATGCGGTTGAATTTCCTATCCGTGGTCGTACTTTGGACATTTTCGACTCCTTGAACACAAAGAATGATGTGTCCACGGAACCGGGTCAACTCCACCATTAAAGAAGCTAAGATACTACCCGGCGCACGGGCCGGGGCATCCCAATCAACGGGGCAGCATAGGCGCGCGTACAGAAGCATCCATACCTAACGCCACAGTCACGGTCCCGGCAGGCGAGTCGCTAACGACAAACTTGTCGGAAGAAGTCACAGTGAGCACCATGCGATCACCGGCGGCAAACGTCCAATATTTACTCGGGACCCGCATCGTGTATTGATAGCTCCGGCCGCTCACCCGGGATGAGGGCGAGGCATCGGACTCCAGATGGCTTGCCTTCTGGTAAGCGCCATAACCCAAATCCGTGATGGTGCCGTTCGCTGACTCACTCTTGATGTTCGCGATCAAGTTCGCGTCTGAGGCGCTGAAGCTGAGCGGCAGCTTCACCTCAACCGGACCTGCAAGTGTGGTGGTAGTAGCGAACGGTTCGGACCTCAGCGTTAAGCCTGCCGTTGTGCCGTCGCTCGCAACAGCAAATGAGAGGCTTCCTGTACCGGGCGTTCCCTTCTGCAGACCGGAAGAAGTCAGATAAAAGAGTTGATCTTCACTGCCTTTTGGCGGCCATGCAGCAAAACCATCCCAGTTCGAGGTGCCCGCGGCTTGAATGCCTTGCACTATCGCCTTGGGCGGCAACGGTGCAGCGGCCAATTCCGCGACCCAGCGATCAAACCACGCCAGATACATATTCGTCATCTCCGGTCTGGCCTGACTGTATGGTTCAGTCCCTCCCAGCTCCGGAATGTTGTGATTCCAAGGCCCTATGACAGTGGCAACATTGTCCCGCTTATTCATCACTTGCCACCTCGCATCCTGTGCGCCCATCCAAAAATCGTTCATACCGCTAACGAAAAGAACGGGGACCTTGACGGCATTGAGGTCCACCGTCCGCGCGGCCCAGTACGCGTCGTATACGGGATGAGCGTTCCATTCGGCGGGTAACCGTGCGCTGCACGTTGACTCGCCAGTAAAAATCGAGCAGATCGTCGCCCAGGAGCCGCGGGCGTCCCCAGTGACTGCGGTACGAATGCCTCCGTCCGTAAAAAAGTACCGGTAGATATCGTGGGTGGCAAGCACCGGAATGACCGCTTTCAGGGAAGGCGGCGCCGAGCCCGCAGCGCTCATAGATGTGATTCCGCCGTAGCTAGTGCCAATCTGCCCGACGCGACCTGTGGACCACGGCTGAGTCGCAATCCATTCAATGACATCGTAGTTGTCCTGAGCTTCCTGCGGTGAGAATGGATTTACTTGCGTGACGCTCTCTGGTTGAGACGGGCTACCGCCAGCAGTTCCCTGCGAACCTCGAGTATTGCAAACGAGAATCGTGTACCCTTTCTTGGAGAAATCTGTCACCGCATTGCCGAAGGGCTTATTCGTTCGACCATAACCGGTGAAATTCGCTAAGATGCTCGGAAACTTGCCAGGAGCAGGCGACCCGTCTGCCGCTGCTGGCCGATGAAGGTTGCAGGTGAGGCGGTAGCCATCGCGAACCGGGACCAGCAAATCAGCTTGCAGGAGCGCTCCGAAAGTATCTGGTCGCGAATACTGGGCGAACGCCTTGGCTTGGGGACGAGCGGCAGCATCCAGTTCAGCCCCGTTGGGGCCGTCACTGCCGCCGCATGCGCTCAGAAGGCTGGCGAGCGCAACGGCGGCACTTGAAATGATTGCAGACGAGGGCTTCGTAACGACTAGACGTGTTGTCTGGCCGGAGGACGCGCCATACGGCGCGCAGTGAAACGATCGAACGTACATGGGGTCTCCTTTGAACGGCTCTGTTGCAAAGATTGGCGGCAGTCAGAGGTAGGCTGTCGCTCTGCGCCG
>CAYOSE010000107.1:0-7084 GCA_964406535.1 uncultured Sphingomonadaceae bacterium | reverse complement strand
CACCAATTTCCTCGGCGTGCTGGCATCGAACCGTCGGTTGTCGAAACTTCCCGAGATGATTGCTGCGTTCAAGACCATCGCTGCTGCCCAGCGCGGCGAAGTGTCGGCCACCGTCACCAGCGCGCACCCGCTCTCGGATGAGCAGCTCAGCACGCTCAAATCCAAACTAACCGCCCGCGAAGGCCGGACCGTGATGCTCGAATCGAGCGTCGATCCGGAGCTGCTGGGCGGTCTCGTCGTGACCATCGGTTCGCAGCGCATAGATGCCTCGATCCGCACCCGTCTCAATTCACTTGCCCAGGCCATGAAGGCTTAAAGGATAAGAAACATGGAAATCCGCGCCGCAGAAATCTCCAAGGTCATCAAGGACCAGATCGCCAATTTCGGCACCGAAGCCGAGGTCAGCGAAGTCGGCTCCGTGCTGAGCGTGGGCGACGGGATCGCCCGCATCCACGGCCTCGACAAGGTCCAGGCCGGTGAAATGGTCGAATTCGCCAATGGTGTTCAGGGCATGGCGCTGAACCTCGAGGCCGACAATGTCGGCGTCGTGATCTTCGGCTCGGACGCTGAGATCAAGGAAGGCGACACCGTCAAACGGACCGGCACCATCGTGGACGTTCCGGTCGGCAAGGGCCTGCTCGGCCGCGTGGTCGATGCGCTCGGCAACCCGATCGATGGCAAGGGCCCGATCGAAGGCAGCGAGCGCCGCCGGGTCGAAGTCAAGGCTCCCGGCATCATCCCGCGCGAATCGGTCAGCGAGCCGGTGCAGTCGGGCCTCAAGGCGATCGACGCTCTGGTTCCGGTCGGCCGTGGCCAGCGCGAATTGATCATCGGCGACCGTCAGACCGGCAAGACCGCGGTCGCGATCGACACCTTCATCAACCAGAAGACGGTCAACGAAAGCGACGACGAGAGCAAGAAGCTCTATTGCGTCTACGTCGCTGTCGGACAGAAGCGTTCGACGGTTGCGCAGATTGTGAAGCAGCTCGAAGAAAACGGCGCGATGGAGTATTCCATCGTCATCGCCGCGACCGCTTCGGAGCCCGCCCCGCTGCAGTACCTCGCGCCCTATACCGGCTGCGCAATGGGCGAATTCTTCCGCGACAACGGCATGCATGCCGTGATCGTGTATGACGACCTTTCCAAGCAGGCCGTCGCCTATCGTCAGATGTCGCTGCTGCTGCGCCGCCCGCCGGGCCGCGAAGCCTATCCGGGCGACGTCTTCTACCTGCACAGCCGCCTGCTCGAACGCGCCGCGAAGATGAACGGCGACAACGGCTCGGGCTCGCTGACCGCGCTGCCGATCATCGAAACGCAGGCGGGCGACGTGTCGGCCTACATTCCGACCAATGTGATCTCGATCACCGACGGCCAGATCTTCCTCGAAACCGACCTGTTCTACCAGGGCATCCGCCCGGCGATTAACGTCGGCCTGTCGGTCAGCCGCGTCGGCGGCGCCGCGCAGACCAAGGCGATGAAGAAGGTCGCGGGCTCGATCAAGCTGGAGCTGGCGCAGTACCGCGAAATGGCGGCCTTCGCGCAGTTCGGCTCGGACCTCGACCCGGCCACGCAGCGCCTGCTGAACCGCGGTGCGCGCCTGACCGAGCTGCTCAAGCAGCCGCAGTTCTCGCCGATGCCGGTGGAAGAGCAGGTGGCGTCGATCTTCGCCGGGACCAACGGCTATATCGACTCGGTTCCGGTCGACCGCGTGACCGAATACGAAGCTGCCATGCTCAGCTACCTGCGTTCCGACCATGCCGATGTGCTCGCCACGATCCGCGACACCGGCAAGTTCGAGGACGAGGTCAAGGGCAAGCTCAAGGCCGCGCTCGACACTTTCGCCAAGCAATTCGCCTGATTCCAGGAGACTAAGGAGCCGCAATGGCGAGCCTCAAGGAACTCAAGGACCGGATCAAGTCGGTCAAGTCGACCCAGAAGATCACCAAGGCGAAGCAGATGGTCGCCGCAGCGAAGCTGCGCCGCGCGCAGGCCGCTGCCGAGGCCGCGCGCCCCTATGCCGAGCGTCTCGCGACGGTGATGGGCTCGCTGGCGAGCAAGGTCGGCAAGAGCGCCAGCGCACCCAAGCTGCTGGCCGGCTCCGGTGACGACCAGCGCCACCTGCTGGTGGTGGTCAACACCGACAAGGGCCTGTGCGGCGGTCTCAACGCCAATATCGTGAAAGAGGCCAAGCTGCAGGCGCGCAAGCTGCTGGCAGAGGGCAAGGACGTGACCTTCTACCTCGTCGGAAAGAAGGGCCGCGCCCCGATCAAGCGCGATTTCGAGAAGCTGATCGGCAAGGGCTATGACACCAGCACGGTCCGCAACCCCGGCTTCGACGAAGCCGAGGCGATCGGTAACGAGCTGATCGAGATGTTCGACAACGGCGAATTCGACGTCGCGCACCTCGTCTATCCGGTGTTCGAAACGGCGCTGGCGCAGGTGCCCACCACCGCTCAGCTGATTCCCGTTCCCGAGCCGGAAGCGGTCGAGGACGGCGGTGCCGTGGTCGAGTACGAGCCCGACGAAGAGGCGATCCTCGCCGAACTCGCGCCGCGCTATGTCAAGACGCAGCTGTTCGGCGCGCTGCTCGAACGCGAGGCGTCGGAACAGGGCGCGTCGATGACCGCGATGGACAACGCCACGCGCAATGCGGGCGAGCTGATCGACAAGCTGACCATCCAGTACAACCGCAGCCGCCAGGCCGCGATTACCACCGAACTCATCGAAATTATTGCTGGCGCCGAAGCGCTCTAGGAATCGAAGGCAAGGAAAAGACCATGGCCACCGCACCCGTATTGAACCAGAGCCCCAACGGCACCATCGCGCAGGTCATCGGCGCGGTCGTCGACGTCGCCTTCCCGGGCGAGCTGCCGCCGATCCTGACCGCGCTCGAGACCAAGAACGGCGAGAACACGCTCGTCCTCGAAGTCGCGCAGCACCTCGGTGAGAACACCGTCCGCACCATCGCCATGGACGGCACCGATGGCCTGACCCGCGGGCAGGAAGTGGTGAACACCGGCGCGCAGATCTCGGTGCCGGTCGGCCCCAAGACGCTCGGCCGCATCATGAACGTGGTCGGCGAAGCGATCGACGAGCGCGGCCCGATCGGCGCCGAGCAGACCGCCCCGATCCATGCCGAGGCCCCGCTATTCGTCGACCAGTCGACCGAAGCGGCGATCCTAGTCACCGGCATCAAGGTCATCGACCTGCTCGCCCCTTACGCGAAGGGCGGCAAGATCGGCCTGTTCGGCGGCGCGGGCGTGGGCAAGACCGTGCTGATCCAGGAACTGATCAACAACATCGCCAAGGGTCACGGCGGCGTGTCCGTCTTCGCGGGCGTCGGTGAACGTACCCGCGAGGGCAACGACCTCTATCACGAATTCCTCGACGCGGGCGTTATCGCCAAGGACGAGAACGGCGAGGCGACCTCGGACGGCTCGAAGGTGGCGCTGGTGTTCGGCCAGATGAACGAGCCGCCGGGCGCGCGTGCCCGCGTGGCGCTGTCGGGCCTGACCATGGCCGAATACTTCCGCGACCAGGAAGGCCAGGACGTGCTGTTCTTCGTCGACAACATCTTCCGCTTCACCCAGGCGGGTTCGGAAGTGTCGGCGCTGCTCGGCCGTATCCCTTCGGCCGTGGGCTATCAGCCGACGCTGGCGACCGACATGGGCGCGCTGCAGGAACGCATCACCTCGACCACCAAGGGCTCGATCACCTCGGTGCAGGCCATCTACGTCCCCGCGGACGACTTGACCGACCCGGCGCCGGCCGCCTCGTTCGCGCACCTTGACGCGACGACCACGCTGAACCGCGCGATTTCGGAGCTGGGCATCTACCCGGCGGTCGACCCGCTCGACTCCACCAGCCGCGTGCTGGAGCCGCGCGTCGTCGGTCAGGAGCATTACGAGACCGCGCGTAAGGTTCAGGAAACGCTGCAGAAGTACAAGTCGCTGCAGGACATCATCGCCATTCTGGGCATGGACGAGCTGTCCGAAGAGGACAAGCTGACCGTCGCCCGTGCGCGCAAGATCCAGAAGTTCCTCAGCCAGCCGTTCCACGTCGCCGAGGTGTTCACCAACATCCCGGGCAAGTTCGTGCAGCTGGAAGACACGGTGAAGTCGTTCAAGGCCGTGGTCGACGGCGAATACGACCACCTGCCCGAGGCGGCCTTCTACATGGTCGGCGGCATCGACGAGGCGATCGCCAAGGCCGAGAAGCTGGCCGAAGAGGCGTAAACAACGAGCAACCCCGTTCGCCCTGAGCTTGTCGAAGGGCGAACTCGGACTCCGACAAGCTCAGCCCGAACGGAATTGGATTAGATAATGGCCCTCCACTTCGAACTCGTCACGCCGGAAAAGCTGGTCCGTTCCGAGGACGTCCACATGGTGGTCGTACCCGGCACGGAGGGCGAGTTCGGTGTGCTTGAAGGCCACGCGCCCTTCATGTCGACGATCCGCGACGGCGAGGTGCAGGTTTATGCCAGCGCCGGTGCTGCGCCCGAAACCATTGCAGTCAAGGGCGGCTTTGCCGAGGTCGGGGCAAACGGCCTGACCGTGCTGGCGGAGCATGTCGAAGCCTGACCGGCTTGCCCGGGTTTTCAGACCCCAGGATTTCAATGAGGGAGGCGCGCCGCAAGGTTCGCCTCCCTTTTTGTTGCGCCACAGACCCTTGGAGCGTGGCTGACGGATTGTTAATCATGCCCGGCGCAGGGAGGCGTTCGGGCAAGGTCTGGCATTCGAGCCCGGCAATCGAGGGGTAGCACGTGGTGGCCGCAAGCAGCGCTGCAGTGACGCAAGGCAAAGGCTGGCGCCCGGCGCGCGGCGACTGGCTGGCGGCCCTGTTCCTGCTGGTGATCACGCTGATCGCTCGTGCCCCGTGGATCGGCGATCCGGTCGCCGATTTCGACGAACAGCTCTATTCCTATATCGGCTGGCGCCTGACCCATGACGAGCTGCCTTATGCCGAGTGGTGGGACCGCAAGCCTTTCGGCCTGTTCGCCATCTTCGCCCTCGCCCATATTGTCGGCGGGCCGGGAGCAGCCGCCTATCAGGTCGCGGGGTTCCTCTCGGCGCTCGGCATGGCGGCGCTGGTCTATGCGCTGGCGAGAAAGCTGGTCGACCGGCTGGGGGCAGCCATCGCGGCTGCGATCTGCGTCATTCTGCTGACCGTCTATGGCGGTTTTTCAGCCAATTCCGAGGTGTTCTTCGTCCCGCTCACGCTGGTGATGGTTTGGCTGCTGGCCGATCCCGACCACCCAAAGGCGCGCCGCCGCGCGCTCTATGCCATGCTGGTCGGCGGGCTGGCGCTGCAGGTCAAATATACCGTGCTGCCCGTCTGCCTCGCGCTCGGCCTCGCCGCTTTGTGGCAGGAATGGCAGCGCTCGCGCAGCCTGTCGGTGCTGGTCACGCGCGCGCTGCTGTTCGCGCTGGCCGGGCTGGTCGCGACGATCCTCGTCGGCTTGTTCTATCTTGCAGCGGGTGAATGGGACGCCTGGCTATTCGCCAACTTCATCTCCTTCTTCGACCGTGTGCCGGCCCCGGTCGGACGGTTCCGCGAGAGCTTCTACATCCTGATCGTGCCGGTCGCGCTGTGCTATGTCGGGGGCCTCTATGCCGCGTGGCGGTTCGCCCCGCCGCAGGATGTGCGGGTCTACCGCCTGTTCGTCATCTATGCGCTGGGCATGGTCGCCACGATCTTCCTGCCCGCCACCGTCTATCTCTATTATTTCGCGGCCTTTTCCGCACCGGCAGCCTTGATCGCCCTGCCCTTCATCGACCGCCGGGGACCCGGCGGCATCGTCCCCGGTTTCGTACTGCTGGTCGCGATTTGCTTGCTGTTGAATCCGGCCTCCCGCTACCGCGACAGCCTGGCGCAGCGCGCCGAAGCCATGGCACTGGCAGCGGTCATCGCGCCCCATGTCGATGGCGAGCGGCGCTGCATGTGGATTCATGATGGCCCGACCGTACTCTATCGCCTGACCGGGAGCTGCGTACCGACCCGCTTCGTCTATCCCGACCATCTCAACAACGCGCTCGAAACCCCGGCGCTGGGCGTGGACCAGACCGCCGAGGCGGCCCGCATCCTTGCCAGCAAACCGCCCGTTCTCGTCACCGGCGATCCACATGTCACGCCGCAGAACGAAGAGGTCGAGGCGCTGCTGCGCGGTACGCTTGCGCGCGATTACGCGGAGGGCGGGTCAGCCAGGATCGGCGGACGCACGATCACCGCCTGGATGCGCCGGGACGAGGCCGGCGACACAATGCCTGCAACCGCCGCGAACTGAGGCAAATATCCAGTCACTGCGCGGCAGAAATAGCCTCTCGCGCAAACAATCTTTGCGAATTGTTCACCAAGTTCCGCCACCAAGGCGCGAACAGGGGCGCTTGCCGCCAGACGACGACTTGATGAGGGAATTGCATGAGCGCATTCGGACGCAAGAACGGGGCCGGCGGTATGGCTCCTGGATCTCGCCCGAGCTTCGGCGTGGCCAAGCCCATGCGTGGCGGTGCCGGTCCCGGCCCGTCGCAGGGTGCGGCGAAGATGCTGGGCGAACCGGGCGGCGAGCAATTCCCGCCGATTCCCGCCGATGTCGGCGAGAATGCGGCTGCCAACGGCGCCGCGGCGCCTGCTGCGGGCGGCAATCGCCGCGACGACGCCATGTCGCGGCTGGAAGACCGCGCCAACGCCGTCAACGAAGCCGAAAATGAGGGCAACGGGTTCGAAGCCAGCGTCCACAAGATCAAGGAACAGGTGCTGCCGCGCCTGCTCGAACGCGTCGACCCCGAGGCCGCTGCCACGCTCAGCAAGGACGAGCTGTCCGAGGAATTCCGCCCGATCATCATGGAAGTGCTGGCCGAGCTGAAGGTCACGCTGAACCGGCGCGAGCAGTTCGCGCTGGAAAAGGTGCTGATCGACGAATTGCTCGGCTTCGGTCCGCTGGAGGAACTGCTCGGCGACCCGGACGTGACCGACATCATGGTCAACGGCCCCGACCAGACCTACATCGAAAAGAAGGGCAAGCTGGTTATCGCCGGGACCAAGTTCCGCGACGAACAGCACCTGTTCCAGATCGCCCAGCGCATCG
>CAYOSE010000106.1:0-7304 GCA_964406535.1 uncultured Sphingomonadaceae bacterium | reverse complement strand
TCTCCGCCTCATCGCCGCGCGCCGTGATCGCGCCTGCTTCATCCAGCGCCCCGAGCTGCTCCAGCCGCTGCCGCGCCGCGGCGACAGCGGGTGCGGGCGGCGGATCGAGCCATTGCAGGCTCGCGGGATCGGCCACGCCCCATTTGGCGAGCGACAGGACGAGCGGCGCGAGGTCGGCCTGTTCGATCTCTGGCGGGTCGAATTCGGGGCGACCGGCATGGCCGGCTTCGGCCCACAGGCGGTAAGCGACGCCCGGCCCCAGCCGCGCGGCGCGTCCGGCGCGCTGGGCCGAGGCGGCGCGGCTGGCATTGCGCGTCGCCAGATGCGTGACGCCCGCTGCCACGTCATATTCGGCGCGGCGCGAGAGGCCGCTATCGACCACGATCGACACGCCGTCGAGCGTGATCGAGGTCTCGGCAATACTGGTGGCGAGCACGATCCGCCGCCGTCCCTCGGGATCGCGGCGGATCGCCGCGCGCTGGTCGGCGGGCTGGGCCTGTCCGTGGAGTGGCAGGACCGGGACACCGGGCAGCCGCTCTTCCAGCCGTTCGCGCACCCGCTCGATCTCGCCGACGCCGGGCAGGAAGGCGAGCACGCTACCCGTGTTTGGGCCTTGCTCCTCCCGCCATGCGGTGAGCACGGCGGAGGTCATCGCCTCCTCGATCCGTTTCTCCGGAGAAGCGCCCAGATATCTGATTTCAAGCGGAAAGGCCCGCCCCTCGCTCTCGATCACGGGTGCATCGTCACCGAGCAGCCGGGCAAAGCGCGCGCCGTCAATCGTCGCCGACATCACCAGCAGCCGCAGGTCCTCGCGCAGCACGCTCTGCGTCTCGAGCGCCAGCGCAAGGCCAAGATCGCTGTCGAGATGCCGCTCATGCGCTTCGTCGAACAGCACGGCGGAGACCCCTGCCAGCTCCTGATCGGCGAGGATGCGGCTGACGAAAATCGCCTCGGTCACGACGAGCACACGGGTCGCCTTGCTGGTCTTGCTGTCGAGCCGGGTCAGGTAGCCGATGGTCTCACCCGCCTGCTCGCCCAGCAGCTCGGCCATGCGTTCGGCCGCGGCACGCGCGGCCACCCGGCGGGGCGAGAGGAGGATGACCTGCCCGGCGCACCATGGCTCGTCCAGCAGCGCCGGGGCGACCGACGTGGTTTTACCTGCCCCCGGCGGCGCGACCAGCACCGCGCCGTTGCCCGCGCGCAAGGCGGCCAGCAGGTCGGGCAGCACGGCATGGATGGGGAGCGAGTCTGGCATGCCTCTCAATCGTCATTGCGACCCCGGACCTGTTCCGGGGGGGAAGCAATCCAGCAGACACCGCGGGGCCACTGGATTGCCGCGGCGGCTCCGCCGCCTCGCAATGACGCCTGCCTAATACCCCCGCGCCACGGCGAATTGGGCCGCATCGCACAGCGCCGTGCGGGCGCTGTTGTCGGGGAAGATCGACAGCGCATTGCAGGCGCGGTCGGCAAAGTGGCGCGCACGCATCCGCGTGTCGGCCAGCGCGTTGTGCTGGCGCACCAGATCGACCGCATGGGCCAGTTCCTCGTCGCCATTGGCAAATCCGGCCACCGCGTCGCGCCAGAAGCGCCGCTCTTCCTCAGTGCCGCGCGCATAGGCGAGGATCACCGGCAGCGTCATCTTGCCCTCGCGGAAATCGTCGCCGCGATCCTTGCCCATCTCGGCCGCATCAGAATCGTAATCGATCGCGTCGTCGACCAGCTGGAAGGCAATGCCGAGATTGCGGCCATATTCGTCGAGCGCGCGCTCCTCCGCCTCGCTGCGCTCGGCGACCACGGCGGAGATGCGGCTGGCGGCAGCGAACAGCGCCGCCGTCTTGGAGCCGATAATGTCGAGATAGCGTTCCTCGCTGGTCTCGATCTTGCGCTGGCTGACCAGCTGGTCGACCTCGCCCTGGGCGATGATCGCGCTCGCGCTGGAGAGGATCTTGAGCACCTTCAGGCTGCCATCCTCGACCATCAGCTCGAACGCGCGGGAAAACAGGAAATCGCCGACCAGCACGGTCGCCGGATTGCCGAAGACGATATTGGCCGCCTCTTTGCCCCGGCGCGTTTCCGAGCCATCGACAACATCGTCATGCAGCAGGGTGGCGGTGTGGATGAACTCGACCGCCGCCGCGAGCTTGTGATGGCGATTGCCGTGGTAGCCGACCAGCTCCGCCCCCGCGAGCGTCAGCATCGGGCGCATGCGCTTGCCCCCGCCCGCGATCAGATGCCCGGCGAGCGCCGGGATCAGCGGAATCTCGCTCTGCATCCGCTCGAGAATCACCTGGTTCACCGAATTCATCGCGGTGGCGGTGAGCGAGAGGATACCGGCAAGGCTGGGGGGGCGGTCTGCCGAACCGCGCGTGATCGATACAATGTCTGCCGTCATGACCGCGATTTCATGGGGAAAGCGCGAAAGGTTGGCAAGCGCGCAATTGCTGCTAGGCACGGCCCGTGGCAGGCGCATGGGGGTATTTCCCGCCCCAAAGCCGAAAGCTGAAGCGAAGGACGTAATGAGCCAAGAACCGCAGCTGGACCCCGCGCCCGACTCGGTGCTCGCCCGGTATCGCAAGAGCATCGACAATATCGATGCGGCGCTGATCCACATGCTGGCCGAGCGTTTTCGCATCACCCAGCAGGTCGGCCAGTACAAGGCGACTCACGATCTGCCGCCCGCCGATCCCTCGCGCGAGGCCGAGCAGATCGGGCGGCTGCGCGCGCTGGCGGTCGAGGCCGATCTCGACCCCGAGTTCTCGGAGAAATTCATCCGCTTCGTGATTGACGAGGTGATCCGGCATCACCGCCTCGCGCAGGGGAATTAGAGATTATCAGATTCAGTAAACGGCAGAATCAATCAGATGATGGTGTGACGGAAGCGAGGCTGGCCAAAGGCCAATATTGTGGTTGGCCGCGAACCGGCGCGCAGCGACCTTGTTGGGTCGTGGGCACCGGAAGCGCGGAGAACCGCAATTTGCAGGCTGCCAGGGCTGAATGAACAGCCGTTTCAGGCTCTCGGCAGGCTGAGTTTCACCAGCAGCCCGCCCAGATCCTCGCTTTCGGCCAGCGCAACCTCGCCGCCATAGATTTTCGCCACGTCGCGCACGATCGCGAGGCCCAGCCCGGTCCCCGGCTTCTCGGTATCGAGCCGCGCCCCGCGCGCGAAAATCGCGTGGCGCTTCGCGGCCGGGATGCCCGCGCCATCGTCCTCGATCCAGATCACGCAGAGCGGTTCGTCGGGCTCGGCATCGACCGTCACGAACACGCTGCCGCCGCCATATTTGGCCGCGTTCTCGACGAGGTTGCCGAGCAATTCCTCAAGGTCCTGCCGCTCGACCGCGACCTGCGCGTCCTCGCTGCCGACCGTATCGAAACGGACCGCCGGATAGAGCCTGCCGACCGCCCGCTCGACTGCCTGCGCCACCGGCAGGACCGGGCTGCGTGCAAGGCCAATCGCGCGGCGTCCGGCGGCGCGGGCCCGGGCAAGGTGATGGTCCACCTGCCGCCGCATGACCGAAGCCTCGCGCAGCACTGTGCTGTCGAGATCGCTGGCCTGCGCGCTCGCGGCATTGGTCAGCACGGTCAGCGGGGTCTTGAGCGCATGGGCAAGGTTGCCCGCATGGGTGCGCGCCTCCTCCGCCTGCCGTTCCGAATGGGCGAGCAGCGCGTTCAGCTCCTCGACCATCGGCTGGACCTCCAGCGGCAGCGGGTCGGTGACGCGGTTGGCCCCGCTCGACCGGATGCGGGCGATGGCGAGGCGGATACGACGCAGCGGGCCGAGGCCGTACCAGGTCTGCGCCATGGCCATCAGGAACAGGCCGATGCCGAGCACCGCGAAGCTCCAGCCGAGGATCGCGCGGATATTGGCGCGCTGGGCGTCGAGTTCCTCGCGGCTGCCCGCGACCACGAATTGCCAGCGCGTATCGCTGCCCGGCAGCTGCACGGTGCGCTGGACCAGCCGCAACCGCTCGCCGGGAAACTGGCCGGAATTGTAGAACATCGGCTCCATCGCATCGACACCCTCGCGGATATCGAGCGTCCGGTCCCACAGCGAGCGCGAGGGGAACGGAGCGAAATCGCCGCCCTCGATCTGCCAGTAGAGGCCGCTATTGGGTTCGAGAAAGCGCTGGTCGCCCAATGCGCGGTTGAAATAGATCTCGCCGAACGGGTCGATCTCGGCCGAAGCGAGCATCGCGTTCAGCGAATATTCGAGCTGTTCGTCGAACTGGCGCGAGACGAGGTTGTCGAGCGCGCGGTCGAGCGCGATGCCGCCGACCAGCAGCAGGATGGTGATCCACCCCGCCGCGATCAGGATCATGCGCCGGGCGAGGCTGCCGGTATGCGGGACGGGCGCGGCGGCAGCGCCCTCGCCCCCGGCAACACCCGCAGCCGCATCGGTCGGCGCGGGCACAGCCGGGTTCCCCTCGGCGTCAGTCGCGCGCGGGTTCGTCGGGGTCGTCGAGGCTGTAACCGAGGCCACGGATGGTCGTTATAACATGAGCACCCAGCTTCTTGCGAATGCGGGTGACGAAGACCTCGATCGTGTTCGAATCGCGGTCGAAATCCTGATCATAGATATGCTCGATCAGTTCGGTGCGGCTGACCACCTTGCCCTTGTGATGCATCAGGTAGGACAGCAGCTTGTATTCCTGCGCGGTCAGCTTGACTGGCTCGCCCGCCTTGGTGACCCGGCCCGAGCGCGTATCGAGCCGCACATCGCCCGCGGTCAATTCGGAACTGACATTGCCCGAGGCGCGGCGGATCAGCGCGCGCAGGCGAGCGATCAGCTCTTCGGTCTGGAACGGCTTGGCGAGATAATCGTCGGCCCCGGCATCGAGCCCGGCGACCTTGTCCGACCAGCTGTCACGCGCGGTCAGCACCAGCACGGGGAACTTGCGTTCTTCCTTGCGCCACATGCCGAGCACGGTCAGCCCGTCGATCTCGGGCAGGCCAAGGTCGAGGATGACCGCATCGTAATCCTCGGTCGAGCCGAGGAAATGGCCGTCCTCGCCATCGGTCGACAGATCGACCGCATAGCCGTTCTGTTCGAGCGTCGTTTTCAATTGCTGGCCGAGGGTGGGTTCATCCTCGACAATCAGGATCCGCATAGACCTCTTCCCCTCTGGGCGGTGCCGCCCGATAATGCGTGTTTCATGCGTGTGCGGGACAAACGCGTCAACCTCGCGAGCGTTTCCGTGGTGAGCAAAGAGATGGCGCTAGCGCCGGATACGCAGGATGCGCGCGGTCTGGGCATCGACATCGACCCAGACCATCTTGCCCGCGTCCATGAACTTGAGGCGATAGACCTGCGCCGCGCCATCGAATTCGAAGCCGATATATTCATGCCCGCGCATCTGCGGGACCACGCGCCGCTCGATCTCGCGCGATTCCAGCTGGCGGCCGGCGCGCAGTTCGGCGCGGGCGCTTTCCTGGTCGCGCCGTTCCGACTGGCGGCGTGGCGGCTGGCTGCGATTCTGCTGGTTACTCACCTGCGCCTGTGCCGCCCCGACGGGAAGCACAGCGCCGCCCAGCGTGCCCGCAAGCAATGCAACAGCGGCAAAGGGAGTGAGAAAGCGGCGCATCGTGACGGTGTGCCTAGGTCAAAGGCATTGAACAAGGTGTGAATGTCGCTGTCAGCCGCCATCTTCCCTTCGGCAACGCACAAATCGTGGCAATAATGTCGCACAAGGCCGGTGCCCCCGGCGTCAGCGCCGGTGGTCAGGGCGTCATTTCATAGGTCACGGAGATCGTCACGCCGGTCTGCACCTGGCCGGGGCGGATCGGCGCGCTCTCGTTCCGCACTGCCGACGCCTCGGCCATGTCCATCATCGGACGCGGCTGCCCGGAACTGACGGTCTCGCTGATCTCGAGCAGGCGAATATCGCCATAGCCCGCCCCCTGCGCCATCGCGAGCGCGCGGTCATGCGCGGTTTCCAGCGCGGCGGCGCGTGCCTGCGCCTGCGCCGGGGCGGGATCGTCGATCGACCAGGCAATGCCGCCGATATCGGTCGCGCCCGCCGCCACCAGTTCGTCGAGCACACGGCCCGTCCGCTCGACCTCGCGCAGCTTCACCGAGACACGATTGGCCACGCGGTAGCCGCGAAACACCTGCTGCTGGCGCGCCTGGTCATAGTCGTATTGCGGGAACAGGTTCACGCCGCTGGTCTGGATATCGCGCCCGTCGACACCCAGCGCCTCCAGCCGGGCAATCACCTTGTCCATCTGCGCCGAGTTCTGCCGCAGCGCCTCGACCGCCGTTGGCGCGAGCGTCGTGACGCCTGCGCTCACGGTCACGATGTCGGGATCGGCGGCCACGCTTTCGGTGATGGTCAGGGCGATAACGGGGCCTTGCGCGACCACCTCGACCTCGGCGGCGGCGGGCACGGCCATCAGGGCGGTGGCGGCAAAGGGGGCGACAATGGGCGCGGCGATCAGGCCAAGGCGGCGAAACATGCGATACTCTCCCGAAATCATGCGCCCGGATGAGCGCGGAAACGGGTGACCAACGGCCCAGCCGCCCAAGCTGTTCCTTGCCAGTTGCGCCGCACGGCCCTACCTCGCGCGCCGATATGGCCGAACCCCCGATCCTTTCGCTGGAGAACATGGCGCTGCAACAGGGCGGCCGCTGGCTGTTCGGCGGCCCTGACAAGGCCGACGGGCTGGACCTGCATATCGGCCCGCGCGACCATATCGCGCTGATCGGGCGCAATGGCGCGGGCAAGACCACCTTGTTCAGGATCATCGCCGACCAGCTTGAAGCCGACCGGGGCGAGCGCAAGACCCGGCCCGGCACCAATATCGTGCTGCTGGAACAGGAGCCCGACTTTACCGGCTGCGCGACACTGATGGACTTTGCGCTGGGCGGCGCGAATGCCCCGCAGGCGCATGAGGTTGAATCGATTGCCGGACAGCTCGGCATCGACATGACGCTCGACCCGGCCTATGCCAGCGGCGGCGAGAAACGGCGCGCCGCGATCGCCCGCGCGCTGGCGCTGGAGCCCGACCTGCTGCTGCTGGACGAGCCGACCAACCACCTCGACCTTGCCGCGATCGACTGGCTGGAGGCATGGCTTGGCCGGTACAAGGGCGCGTTCATCGCGATCAGCCACGACCGGACCTTCCTCAAGCGGCTGACCAGCGCGACCTTGTGGCTCGACCGCGGGGCGATACGCCGCAAGGAGGTCGGCTTCGGCGGGTACGAGGCGTGGGAAGAACAGGTCTATGCCGAGGAAGCGCGCGCGGCGGAAAAGCTCGACGCCAAACTGAAGATCGAGGCGCACTGGCTCGAACGCGGGGTCACCGCG
>CAYOSE010000105.1:0-7456 GCA_964406535.1 uncultured Sphingomonadaceae bacterium | reverse complement strand
GGCGACGGGCGCGGCCACCGGTGCGGGCGCGACGGTCGCGACGCCCCCGTTGCGGGCGACGCGAATGGTGCGCTCCCCGTCAATGACTTCGATTTCGCTGAGGCCCGACTGGTCGAGCAGTTCGGCCAGCTCACGGACCAGCGCAGTATCGACACTCATGCTGCTCTTGCGCGGCGTTGAGCTCTTGGTTTCGGCCATGCAACCCCCTGGCGGATTAACTCTTCAATTGGTGCCAGCTAGAAGCGCGCGCGCCGATAGGCAAGCCTTGCGCGGGTGTTTGCGGGGCCTCAAAGCTCGGCGGCGGCTTCCAGCGCGACGATATAGCCGTCCGGTCCCAGCCCGGTGATCGTGCGGACCGCAGCCATGCCGATATACGAGATATGCCGGAATTCCTCGCGCTGCAGCGGATCGGACAGGTGCAGCTCGATCACCGGCGTGGTGATCGCTTTCGCCGCGTCGAGCAGGGCGATGGAGGTGTGGGTATAGGCGCCCGGATTGATGATGACGGCCCTGGCCCCTTCGGCCTGCGCCTCATGCATCCAGTCGACCAGATGGCCTTCGTGGTTGGACTGGCGCATCTCGATCTCGAGGCCGAGTTCGCGCCCGCGATCCTCCAGTCGACCGGCAATATCGTCGAGCGTGTCGTGGCCGTAGATTTCCGGCTCGCGCGTGCCCAGCAGGTTCAGGTTCGGGCCGTTGAGGACGTAGACGATATCGGTCATTCACCCCGGTTAGCCCCGCGCCGACAGCTTGCCAAGCGCGGGGCGGAGCAACGAGCGGGTGGGGCGCTACTTGTCGACGCCCTTGACCTTGCCCCACTGGCGCGCCGCCGTGTAGCCGAGATAGCCGGTGCCGAAGAGCGCGTAGAGCGGTTCGGGCAGGCCGCCGAGATAGGCGTTCATCCCCGCCGAGATGTCCTGTGCCGCGCCGGGATTGAACGCGGCGAGCACGCCCATCGGCAGCGCGAACAGGATCAGCACATACATGACATACAGGAAGCTGGGCCGCGCGCGGCTGGTCCAGGGGTCGCGGGCATTGGCCTCGGCCAGGATCGCCGCCATCTGCGCCTCGATCAACTGCAGCTCCTGCGTGCCCTCCAGCCGCAGCAGTTCCAGCTTGGCCCTGGCGCGCGCCTCCTTATCCGGAATGACCTTGTCGATGATCGAGGTGAGCGGACCGATAAGCGTTTCGAGGAGCGGCATGGTGGCGAATCCCGGTTGGTGGCGTCAGGATTGCCGCGATTAACCTATATCGTGATGTAGGAAAGGATTTTTCACCAAAGTGCGGCGGCGCGCGGCATGGTGACACGCACGGAGCGGCCGGTGCGACAAATGACGAAAATGGGGGAAGTCTTCCACTGGTCGGGACGACTGGATTCGAACCAGCGACCCCCACACCCCCAGTATGGTGCGCTACCAGGCTGCGCTACGTCCCGAAACCAGTGGAGGCCGCGCCTATAGTTAGGCCGCTCCGCAAAGACAACAGACAAAGACAACGGCGCAGCCCACCTCGCCACGCGGCCATGGCCACCACCACCTCGATTGCGCCCCACAGGCAATGCTGCTAGGCGCTGGCGCCCACGGGCCGGGAGCGGCGATCACCGACGGTTTTGCCGTCTGTGCGACGTCTTCCCCATCCCTCACCAGTTTCCTGAATTTTCCTGATGGACCGACACGATGCTTGATTTCCTCGCCGCCGCCGGAGCCGGAGCGCCTCCGGGCTGGATGCAGTTCCTGCCGATCATCGGCATGGTCGCGATCTTCTGGTTCCTGATCATCCGCCCGCAGATGCGCCAGCAAAAGGCCCACCGCGAGAAGATCGCCGGCGTGAAGAAGGGCGACCAGATCGTCACCACCGGCGGCATCGTCGGCAAGGTCACCCGCACCGACGACGAATATGCCGATGTCGAGATCGCGCAAGGCGTGAAGGTCAAGGTCGTCAAGTCGATGATCGGCGACATCGTTCCGCCGGGCGGCAAGCCCGCCAACGACTGACGCCCTGACCGATTGAGGCCGCCCAAGGCACTAACCGACGATGCTCGAATTTCCGCTCTCCCGGCGCATTTACCTGTGGGGCTTCACGCTCCTCCTGATCGCCTGCGCGCTGCCCTCGCTGGCCTCGCTGTCGAATGTCCGCTGGCCCTCAAGCCTGCCCGAGCCGACGGTCAATCTCGGACTCGATCTTGCCGGTGGCAGCCACATTCTGCTCGAGGCCGAGCGCAGCCAGGTTGCCCGCCAGCGGCTGGAGACCATGGAAGAGGCCGTGCGCGACGCGCTGCGCGATGCCGATCCGCGCATCCGCATCGGTGATATCTCGACCGCCAATAACCGCATCAGCTTCCTGCTCGAGGACCCCGGCCAGGTCGACGCCGCGCGCGACACGCTGGAGCCGCTGACGCAGGGCGCGGGCCTGACCGGGCAACGCGACTGGACCATCGAGGTTGTCGACGGCAGCCGTTTCGTGCTGAACCAGACCGAGGCAGGGCTGGACGTCGCCGTTACCAATGCGATGGATTCGGCGACCGAAGTCGTCCGCCGCCGCATCGACAATCTCGGCACGCGGGAGCCGACGATCATCCGTCAGGGCGACACCCGCATCGTGGTGCAGGTGCCGGGCCTCGACGATCCCGAGGCGCTTAAGGAACTGCTCGGCCAGACGGCAGAGCTGGAATTCAAGATGCTCGATACGCAGGCGCTGCCCGCCGATATCGAGCAGGGCATCGCCAATCCGGGCAGCGAGCTGATCCCCGGTGCGCCGGGCAGTGATTATGCGGGCGCGGTCGTCGCGGTGAAGCGGCTGGGCGGATTGCGCGGTGATTCGCTGACCGACGCGCAGCAGAGCTTCGACGCGCAGACCAACGAGCCGGTGGTCAACATCACCCTCGATTCGCAAGGGTCGGCCCGCTGGGCGCGGATCACCACCGAGAATGTGGGCCAGCGCTTCGCCATCATCCTCGATGGCGAGGTCCTGTCGGCCCCGGCCATTCGTGAGCCGATCCTGGGCGGCACCTCGCAAATCTCGGGCGGCTTCACGGTCGAGACGGCCAACAACCTCGCCATCTCGCTGCGTTCGGGCGCGCTGCCGGTCGACCTGACCGTGATCGAGGAACGCACGGTCGGCCCGGACCTCGGTGCCGACTCGATCCGCGCCGGCATCCTCGCCATGTCGATCGGCTCGCTGCTGGTCGTGCTGCTGATGATCGCCACCTATGGCCGCTTCGGCATCTATGCCTGCGTCGCGCTGGTGCTGAACGTGCTGATGATCCTGGGCATCATGGCGGTGATGAACACCACGCTGACGCTGCCCGGTATTGCCGGTTTCGTGCTGACCATCGGTGCCGCGGTCGACGCCAACGTGCTGATCTACGAGCGTATCCGCGAGGAGCGCAAGAAGGGCCGCCGTGTCATCGCCGCGGTCGAGAACGGTTATCGCGAGGCCAGCCGCGCGATCTACGACGCTAACATCACCAACTTCATCGCCGGCGTGCTGCTGTTCCTGTTCGGCTCGGGCCCCGTGCGCGGCTTTGCGGTCGTGCTGATCATCGGCCTGTTCACCAGCGTCTTCACCGGCGTCACCCTGACCCGCATGTGGGTTGCGGGCTGGCTGCGCAAGGCGCGGCCCGGCGACCTGACGATCTGACGGGAGGCAAGGGAAATGAAACTGCTCAAGCTTGTCCCCGAGGACACCAACATCAAGTTCCTGAAGTGGCGCGTGCCCTTTTACGTGGTCAGCATGCTGCTGATCGCCGCCAGCTGGGCGCTCGTGTTCACGCAGGGCCTCAATTACGGCGTCGACTTTGCCGGCGGGCAAGAGGTGCGCGTCACCTTCACCGACCGCGAGGAAGCGCCGATTGCGAGCTTGCGCGAACAGATCGGCGGGCTGGGCTTTGGCGAGCCGACGATCCAGCGCTTCGGCGACCCGAATTCGGTCTCGATCCGGGTGCGCCTGCCCGAGGGGGCCGAGGACGAGCCCGGCGCGGCGACCGAGATCGGCAACCAGGTCGTCTCCGCCGTCCAGAGCGAGTTTCCCGACGTCCGGCAGGACGCTAACGAGACCGTTTCGGGCAAGGTCGCGGGCGAGTTCCGCCAGACCGCGCTGATGGCGCTGCTGTTCGCCATGCTGGCCATTGCGATCTACATCTGGATCCGCTTCGAATGGCAGTTCGGCGTCGGCGCGCTGTTCGCGCTGTTCCATGACGTGTCGCTGACGCTGGGCATGTTCGCGCTGTTCCAGCTCGAATTCAGCCTGCAGATCATCGCCGCGATCCTGGCCATCATCGGCTATTCGCTGAACGACACCATCGTCGTCTATGACCGCATCCGCGAGAACCTGAAGAAGTATCGCAAGATGGAGGTCCCCGAGCTGCTCGACCTGTCGGTCAACGAGACGCTGGCGCGTACCGTGATGACCTCGCTGACGCTGCTGGTCGCGCTGGTCCCGCTGCTGCTGATCGGGCCCGCCAGCCTGTTCGGCCTGACCGCCGCGATTACTTTGGGCATCTTTGTCGGCACCTATTCGTCGGTCTATATGGCCGCGCCGATCCTGATCTGGCTGGGCGTCAACTCGGACAGCTTCGTGCCGGGTGAGAGCGTGGTGGACCGGCAGGAAAAGAAGGCCCGCGGTGAGGTCTGATTTCTGCATGCCATTCAGCCCTGACGGGCTGCGCGAAGGACTTGCCGATATCCAAGTTCAGATGATGACGTGGCGGAAGCGAAGCTGGCCAAAGGCCAAAATGGTGAGTTTTCGCGAGCTGGAGCGCAGCGACCTTCTTGGGTCGTGAGCACCGGAAGCGCGTGATCCTGCGATTTGCAGCCCGTCAGCGCTGAATTCAGAGCTTCCGCACCAGCATTTCGGCGACGGCGACCCATGCCGGGCTGTCCAGTACGATCTGCCGCTGGCCCATGCCCGGTGGCAGCAGCCCGATCCGCGCGCCCTGTCGGTCGATCATCCGCCCGAAGGCGAAGCGCCCGCCGCTGCGCGGGGCGAGGATATCGCGGTTGATCAGCCGGCCCGCGTCCTCGGGCATGATCCGCCGCAGCCAGATCTGGTCGCCATTGCGATATTCGCCCTGCGGCGCCTCGACCGTGAGGCAGACCAGCGCCTCGCTATTGACCAGCTCGCTCGGCAGGACGGCATCGCGCGGCGCGGTCAGGGGTTCGGCCCCGCTTTCGGTCAGCCGCGCGACCACCTGCGGCACCGGCCGGTCGTCATCCTTCACCAGCGTCTGCGGGTCGACGCCCAATGCGTCTCCGATCCGGTTCATCCAGTCGAGCGAGAGGTTCCGCATCCCCGTTTCCAGCCGTCCGATCGTCTGCGCGGTGGTCGGCGGGGAGCAGGCGGCGGCGACTTCGGCCAGCGTCATGCCCTGCTGTTTGCGGATGGCGCGGATGCGATTGATCATGGCTGTATCCGTTTGGAACCGATTTGGTGAACGGACTTTCCTACATTTCGCCAATCGAGGCAAGGGCCCCGCCATTGATTTGCACATTCACTTGCCGGGGGGAAGATCATGCAGCGCGAACTCGTCGAACGTGAACTGACGCCGGAAGGCCCGCGCCGTCGCGGCGGGGTGGGGCGTCGTCGTCGCTCGGTCACGGTCAATCTGGCGGAGAGCCCGCTCGGCTGGCTTCATGCCCATGGACATCTGGCCGAGCGGCTGTTCGATGCGGGCGAGCGGCTGCGCGCCGATTACGAACGGGCCCAGTTGGGCCCCAGCGTCACCATGCGCTGGGACCCGGTGCGGGTGAAGGGCACGGGCGGCGAACAGGGGCTGACCCAGACCGAACGCCAGATCGCGGCCCGCGCGCGCTTCGACGGCGCGCTGGCGGCGGCGGGCACCGGCCTCGCCGATATATTGTGGCGCGTGGTCTGCGCGGGCGAGACGCTGCCGGTCGCGGAAAAGGGCGCTTGAATGGCCCGCGCGCAGCGGCAAGCTGGTGCTGAAGCTGGTGCTGAAGCTGGTGCTGAAGCTGGCGCTGGAACGGGCCGCTCTTCCTGGGCAGAGCCTCCGCGCAAAACGGCTCGCAGCAAAACTGCATCGCCTGGCAGGCGCCTTCCAGCCAGAATTCAGTCCAGTAAGTCAGCCACATCTCAGCAAACGCCATCTGCGGCGTCAGAGTCGTGGGGGTGAGATACTCGCGCATGCGAGTCCTTTTACACGATTCGCGGGGCCGGCGAAAATGCCTTCGATCAATCGGTCGCTTCGACCAACTCCGCCAGTTCCAGCCAGCGTTCTTCCGCCGCGTCCTTTTCGGTCCGGGCCAGGTCGAGGCTCTTGCTGATGCGGCCGAACTTGTCCGGGTCTCGCGCATAGAGGTCAGGGTCGGCGAGGGCGGTCTCGCCACGCGCAATCAGGTCCTCCAGCTCCGCGATCCGGTCGGGCAGGTTCTCATAATCGCGCTGGTCCTTGTAGCTCAGCTTGGCGGATTTCAGAGGCGGTGGGGCAGCCTTGGGGGCCGCTGTGTCCTTCTCGGCCCGCTTCGGTTCGGGCTTCTTGCGGCTGGCCTTGCGCTTCGCTTCCCAGTCCTCATAGCCGCCTGCGATCACGTCGACAGTGCCGCTGCCGTCGAGGCCGAGCGTGATCGTGACCGTGCGGTCGAGGAAATCGCGGTCGTGGCTGACGATCAGCACCGTCCCCTCGTAATCGGCGATCACCTCCTGCAGCAGATCGAGCGTTTCGAGGTCGAGGTCGTTGGTTGGCTCGTCGAGCACCAGCAGGTTGGAAACGCGGGCGAATTCGCGCGCCAGCAACAGGCGGCTGCGCTCGCCGCCGGAAAAGGTGCCGATCTTCGCATCGACCAGCGAGGGGTCGAACAGGAAGTCTTTGAGGTAGGCCTGCACATGCTTGCGGTGGCCGCGCACGTCGATCCAGTCGCCGCCCTCGGCCAGCACCTGCCGCACGCTTTTCTGCGGGTCGAGCAGTTTGCGCTGCTGGTCGACCATCACGCCTGACAGAGTGCGCGCATGCTCGACACTGCCTGTGTCGGGGGCGATCTCCCTGGTGAGCATTTTCAGCAGTGTGGTCTTGCCCGCGCCATTCGCCCCGACGATGCCGATGCGGTCGCCGCGCTGAATCCGCAGACTGAACTGCTTGATGATAGTACGGAGCTGCGTTGGCTCATCCGCTCGTGCTGAGCTTGTCGAAGCAGGAGCGGGTGTCGCGCCATCGGTTCGCCCTTCGACAAGCTCAGGACGAACGGGGTACGATTTGCTTATCCCTTCGGCGACGATCACGGACTTGGACTTGAACTCCTCGTCCCTGGCCAGCATCAGCTTGGCCATGCCCGCCGGGCTGATCATGGCGGCGCGCACGGCGCGCATCTCCCACAATTTCTCCAGCCGGCCCATATTGCGCTTGCGCCGCGCGGTGACCCCGCGTTCGAGCCAGTGCGCCTCGATCTTCAGTTTGGCGTCGAGTTTCTCGGCCGCGCGCGCTTCCTCGGCATAGACCTGTTCT
>CAYOSE010000104.1:0-7497 GCA_964406535.1 uncultured Sphingomonadaceae bacterium | reverse complement strand
GTCCATCTTCGAGCGTAACGCCGGTTTCGAGCGGATATTTGAAATGCCAGAAACCACCGGGGATAGTCTGTTGCTCCACCTCGAGATCGCTGATCGCGGTCTTGAGCTTGGGGTCCCAATTGACCAGCCTTTTGTCGCGATAGATCAGCCCGTCATTGTAGAGGTCGACAAACACTTTGAGCACGGCCTGTGTAAAGTGCGGGTCCATCGTGAATTGTTCGCGCGACCAATCCATCGAACAGCCCAAACGGCGCAGCTGGCGGGTGATGGTCCCACCGCTTTCCTCTTTCCATTTCCAGACGATGTCGATGAAGTCTTCGCGCGAATAATTGGTGCGTTTGTCCTGACGTTCCTCAAGTTGCCGTTCGACCACCATTTGCGTGGCGATACCGGCGTGGTCTGTGCCGACCACCCACAAGGCGTCCTTGCCGCGCAGCCGCTCATAGCGGATCACGATATCCTGCAGCGTGTTGTCGAGCGCGTGGCCGATATGCAGCGAGCCGGTGACGTTGGGCGGCGGGTTGACGATGGTGAAGGGCTGCGCGTCAGGGCGCTCGGGCCGGAAGAGGTTGCCTTCCTCCCAATGCGCGTACCACTTCGCCTCAATCGCGGCGGGGTCGAAAGTCTTGTCCAGCTCGGTAGTCATCTTTGTTCGCTAACGCTCAATTCCGGTTCCAGCCCGTTCCCCCTCCCAGCCACCCGATAGCTTGCCGGTTACCTTAATCGGGAGGCTGGGAGGGGGAGCGGGCCGGTGCCTTGATAATAATGATGTGGCCGCCCATGCCAGCGCCCTTGGCCAAGGGCAATCGCCTTTGCGTAGCTGACCGGCCTTGCCGCGCGCCGCTTTTGCCCGCATAGCCTCGCCCCATATGGGCGATCTGCCGGTCTATGACATTGAGGGAGAGGGCGGCCGCACCCGCGTGGTGATCGCCGGGCCGCTGCTCGTCTCGACCATTGCCGCACTCGATGCCGAGCTGCGCGTGCATGACGAACCGGTGCAGGAAGTCGACATCGCTGCCGCGCAGCCGATTGATACGGTGGGGGCGTGGGTCGTCCATCGCTTCGCCGAGGTTCAGGGTGCCACGATTACCGGCGCAAGTGCCGACGCCAAGGTGCTGCTGGAGGCGGTGGCGCAATCGGAAAGCACGGCGGATATCGCCCCGCCGCGCGAACAGATATTGCTGCGCGTGCCCGAGGAAGTCGGCAGTGCGGTGATCGAGTTCTTCGTCGGGGTGAAGCAGAATATCGGCTTTCTCGGCGCGATGCTGATTTCGCTAGGCAATGTCATCACCCATCCGCGGCGCTTCCCGCTGCGCGCGCTGGTGCGGCAGATGGAGCTGGTCGGCGTCACCTCGCTGCCGATCATCGGGCTGATGAGCTTCCTGGTCGGGATCGTCATCGCCCAGCAGGGCGCGATTCAACTGCGCGAATTCGGCGCGGAGATCTACACGATCAACCTCACCGGTCGGCTGGCCCTGCGCGAACTGGGCATCCTGATGACCGCGATCATGGTGGCGGGCCGCTCGGGCAGCGCCTTCGCCGCGCAGATCGGGACGATGAAGCTGACCGAGGAGATCGACGCGATGCGGACCATCGGCGTGTCGCCCGTGGATGCGCTGGTCACCCCGCGCGTGCTGGCGGCGATGCTGATGATGCCGCTGCTGGGCTTCTACGCAGCGGTGTGCGCGATCATTGGCGGCGCGACCATCTCGGCGCTGCAGCTGGGCATCCCGTTCCTGACCTTCCTGTCGCGCATTCAGGAAGTGGTGCCGCTCTATGACCTCTATGTCGGCATGGCCAAGGCGCCGGTCTTCGGCCTGATCGTGGCCGTGGCGGGCTGCTATCAGGGCATGCAGGTTTCCGGCAATGCCGAGGAGGTCGGCCTCAGGACGACCAAGGCGGTGGTGCAGGCGATCTTCATCGTGATCGTGCTTGATGCCTTTTTCGCGGTGTTCTTCACCGAGATCGGCTGGGGATGAGCGAGGACTTCGACACTTTCGAGGCCGATGATGCCGCGCCCCGTTTTGACGGCGAGTTCCCGATCCGCATTCGCGGGCTGACTAATGCGTTTGGCGATTTCGTGGTCCACCAGGACCTCGACCTCGATGTCCGGCGCGGCGAGATCCTCGGCGTGGTCGGCGGCTCGGGCACCGGCAAGTCGGTGCTGATGCGTTCGATCATCGGCCTGCAAATCCCGCAGACCGGCGCGATCGAGGTGTTCGGGCGCGACATTATCGAGGCCGAACCGGACGAGGAGATTGGCGTGCGCAAGCAATGGGGTGTGCTGTTCCAGGGCGGGGCGCTGTTCTCGACGCTGACCGTGGCCGAGAACGTGCAGGTGCCGCTCAAGAAGTTCTACCCGGACCTCAGCAGCCAGCTGCTCGACGAGATTGCCCGCTACAAGACGGTGCTGTCCGGCCTGCCGGCGGATGCGGCGAGCAAGTACCCGTCCGAACTGTCGGGCGGCATGAAGAAACGCGCCGGTCTCGCCCGCGCGCTGGCGCTGGACCCGCATCTGCTGTTCCTTGACGAGCCGACGGCGGGCCTCGATCCCATCGGTGCGGCCAAGTTCGACGAGCTGACCCGCGAGCTGACCGACACGCTGGGGCTGACGGTGTTCCTGATTACGCACGATCTCGATACGCTCTATGCGATCTGCGACCGGGTGGCGGTGCTGGCCGACAAGAAGGTGATCGCGGTGGGGACGATCCCCGAGCTGCTCGAAACCGACCATCCGTGGATTCAGGAATATTTCAACGGGCCGCGTTCGCGCGCTGCCCAGGCTTCGCGTGACCGGTCTGCGGCGGACAGCGCGGGGCAGGGCATGGACAAGCCCTCGGATGGAAAGGCATAGAGCGAACCAAGCTATGGAAACACGCGCCAATCATGTCTGGGTAGGGGCCGTAACCCTCGTACTGTTGCTGGCGCTGGCGGCGTTTTTCGTCTGGTTGGCGCGGCTCGGCAATGCCGACCGCAAAGAATACGATATCTTCTTCCAGCAATCGGTCGGTGGCCTCGCCAACGGCTCGTCGGTCGCCTTTGCCGGTGTTCCGGTGGGCCAGGTCAGCGAAATCCAGCTGTGGGACAAGGACCCCGAATATGTCCGCGTCCGCATCAGGGTCGGCAATGATGTGCCGGTACTGGTCGGGACGACGGCGGCCATCACCTTCAGCTTTACCGGGGTTTCGACCCTCAATCTTGAGGGCGCGCGCCGCGGGGCCCCGCCGATCACCTGCGACACGACGGCCTGCCCCGAAGGCGTGCCGGTGATCCCGCCAGCCGAAGGCGCGATTGACGAGATCCTGTCCTCCGCGCCGTTGCTGCTCGAACGGCTGGCGACGCTGACCGACCGACTGACCCGCGTGCTCGACGACGACAACCAGGAATCGATTTCGGGCATCCTCAAGAACACCGATGCGATCAGTGGCGAACTGGCCGCTGCCTCGCCCGAGATCAAGGAAACCCTCCGCCAATTGCAGGCCACGCTGGCGCAATCGACCGAGACGCTGGCCGCGTTCGAGGGGACGCTGGAATCGGCCAATGCGCTGATGGATCAGGAAGGCCAGCCGCTGGCGAAGGACCTGCACGAGACTTTGCAGTCGGCGCGCGCGGCGGCGGATTCGCTCGACGCGACGCTGAAGAATGTCGAGCCGCTGACCCAGCAGCTCAACCGCGATACGCTGCCAGCCGCCAATGCGACCCTGCGTGACCTGAAGGCGACCAGCGAGAGCCTGCGGGCCATGACCGAGACCATCGAGAACCAGGGTGCCGGGGCGATCGTCTCGGGCAACAAGCTGCCGGATTATGAGCCATGAGGGGAAGCAAGGCGATGTCGCATAGCAAGGTGTGGGCCGCGCTCCCGCTGGCGGCCCTGCTGGCGGGCTGCGTCAGCCTGGGCGGGGCCGAGCCGCCCGAAAAGCTGCTGACGCTGACGCCCGCTTTGTCCTCGCCGGCCGACAGTGTGACCGAGGGCGAGCTGGCCGGGGCGCTGGCGGTGGATGTGCCCGCAACGGGGCAGAAGCTCAACGTCACGCGAGTGCCGGTGCAGGTCGATGGCTCCTCCATCGCCTATCTCAAGGACGCGGTGTGGGTCGAAAAGCCTGCGCGGCTGTTTGCCAACCTGCTGGCCGAGACGATCCGCGCCGGGGGCGACCGGCTGGTCGTGGGCGGGGACGAGCTTGGCTATGCCGCGAGTACCCGGCTGGGCGGCGAACTGGTCGAGATGGGCTATGACGCGCGCACCTCCGGCGTGACGGTGCGTTACGACGCGCTGCTGCAACTGCCCGACGGGCGCGTACTGGCGCGCCGGTTCGAACACAGCGCGGGCGGGATTCCGGCGGAGGCCGATTTCGTGGGCCCGGCGCTGAACGAGGCGGCCAATGCGGTGGCAGGCGAAGTCGCGGCCTGGGTCGCGGAATCGACTGCCTGAGCGATCAGCTGCGCGAGAGCCTCACGAACACCTGCGCGGCGGAGAAAGCCTCGCCCTTGTGCGCGCGGCGTTCTTCCGCTTCTTCCTCGCGGCCCCATTGCTCGGCCTGCCATTCCTCTTCCAGATTGGCATCGCGCCACAGCAGCAGCGGGTCGTTCGCGCCATCGTCATTGGCGAGCAGCGCCACACTGAGCGAGGCGGCGAGCGAGGCCATGGCGGTCAGCCCGGCCAGCGTGAAGTCGTCGAGCCCGGCCAGATAGTCGCGCAAACCCGCCAGCGTCGCGGCGGGCTGCGGCTTGTGGATCACCCCGCTGACCCGCTGGAAGCGGATGCCGAGCCGTTCCTCGACCGCCGTCAGCAGCGGCTCCCACACTTCCTGCTGGCGCGCATAGAGCGGTTCGTCCGGGTCGGCGCGATAGCAGAGCGTGTCGGTTTCCGCGTAGCTGAGCAGTGTATCGATCGCTTCGTCGCGGCCAGTGGCGATGATATCGAGCGCGAAATCGACATGGTCGCGGAAGCGGAAGCGGCTCTTGTCGATCTCCTCGCCTTGCTCGGCCCATTCGGCGGCGAGCGCCTGTGCCAGCGCCTGCGAAGGGACGACCTGCGGCCGCCCGCCCTGCGTCTTGATCGCGCGCCCGTCGAGCGTGACCTGCCAGCCGCCATCGACCTTGGCGACGTCAACGTGCTTGTAGAACCGCCTCATCGCCGCCCGCCATGCCCCCGGTCGTCGTCCGGATCGGGTCCCGGCATCGGGTCGCCGCCGCGATCGGCATTGCGCCACATCCGCGCGAGGATCTGCGGGGTGACGAAGGTTTCGAACAGGCCCAGCGCGATCAGGATATAGGCGACCACCGGCGGCAGATCGATCAGCCCCTGTAACAGCGCAATGCCGAACACAATCATCAGCACCCCGCCGACGCGCATGGCGTTCATGAGGATGAAGCGCTGGCGCCAGGTGGCGTGGCTCGGTCCGGTGGGGCCGGGGCGTTCAGGTGGCCTGCTGGCCATGGCTCATCTCCTGCAACAGTCGCAGCAATTCACTTGCATCGCGGGCCACGGCACGTGCACCCGCGGCGAGCAATTCGTCAGGCTCGTGATAGCCCCAGGCAACGCCCAGCGCCGCGACGCCGCCTGCCTGCGCCATTTCCATGTCATAGATCGTGTCGCCGATCACCACCGCCAGCTCGGGCTCGACCAGCGTTTCGGCAAGGCAGGCTTCCAGCATTGAGGGATCGGGCTTGCTCGGGTGGCGGTCGGCGGTCTGCAGGCTGGAAAACAGCTCGGCCAGCCCGTTGACCGCCAGCGTGGAGGCGAGGCCACGGTCGGACTTGCCGGTGGCCACCGCCAGCGCCCAGCCATCGGCATGCAGCGCGCGCACGAGGTCGGCCATGCCTGGAAACAGCGGTTCGTGCAGGCTGCCATCGGCGCGTGCGGCGCGGAAGGCCTGCTTGTAGGCCTCGACCAGCTGCCCTTGCGTCTCGCTGCTCTGGTCCGGGGCGAGGTGGCGCATCGCCTGCGGCAGGCTGAGCCCGACCATCCGCCGCACCAGATGCAAATCGGGCGCTGGAAGGGCTTGCGTCGCGAAGGCCGCGACCATCGCGTTGCACACTGCCGCCTGCCCGTCGGACAGGGTGCCGTCGCAATCGAAGATGGCGAGCCGCGCGGTCATGCCTGCCCGTTACTGCCCGAGTACGCGCATCAGCTGGGCCAGCCCCTCGGAGCCTTCCTCGCCCAATGCGTCGGCGATCCGCTCCCGGTCTTCCTCAGACTTGTTCTGCGACAGCTTCAGCGTCAGATGCCAGTGCTTCACCTCCAGCTCGAAGCCGGTGATCGCGTCGAACATCTGCGCGAAGTCGGTCGGCGACATGTCGGCGGGCATCCACGGCAGGCTCCCGCCGAGCTGGCTTTCATTGCGCTTGGCCAGTGCGCCGAGCAGGTCGGCCAGCCCCTCGGGCGCCATGGTGCGGACGCGCCCTTCCAGCTCCAGCGCGACATAGTTCCAGGTCGGCACCTGCCCGGCATCCTCGTACCAGCGCGGGCTGACATAGGCGTGCGGGCCATTGACCAGCAGCAGCGGTCGCGCGCCGTCAAGATGCGGGGTCAGCGCGTTGGTCTTGCCGAGGTGGAACTGCACCGCGCCGTCGCGGGTCGAATGGAACGGCGTATGCGCGACGCGCGGGCCATGGGGCGTGGCCAGGAACACCATGCCGAAGCCGATCTCGTTCAGCAGCGCCTCGCCCAGCGCGCGATTGTCGGAGTGGAAGACGGTATTCGGATGCATCAGCGCTTCTTTCTCGCGGCTGCGCGCGGCGGTTTGCCACCTGGCTTGCCGCCGGCTCTGCCAGCGGGTTTGCCACCCTTGGGCCGGCTTTTGGAGGGGGCAGGGCCGCGCGAGCGGCGCTCGCCCCGCCGCGCCTTGCGATATTGCTTGGCATGGGCCTTGGCCGCCTGCTTCTTTTCCGCCGCGCTGCGTTCGGGCGGAGAGGTCGCGATCGGGGCCGCATCGCTTAGGTGCTCGTCGAAGCCGAGGCTCTCCATGCTGGCGGCGAAGTGTTCGGGCAGCGGCGCGGTGGCGTCGATTTGGCCGCCACCGGGCTCGTCGATGATCAGGCGCCGCGCATGGAGGTGCATCTTGCGGCTGATCGCACCGGTCAGGAAGGACTCGGGCCCGCCATATTTGCCATCGCCCACGATCGGGTGGCCGATCGCCGCCATATGCGCGCGCAGCTGGTGGGTGCGCCCGGTCAGCGGCTGCAGTTCCACCCAGGCGGCGCGGGTGCCCGCCTTCTCGACCACCCGGTAGAGGGTCTTGGCGGGCTGGCCGTTCTCCATGTCGACATGCATCTTCTCGCCGCCGGTGCCCGGCTGCTTGGCGAGCGGGGCGTCGACGGTCCCGTCCTTGATCTCGGGTACGCCGACGACCAGCGCCCAGTAGATCTTCTTGGCCGAGCGCCCGGAGAATCGCTTCGAAAAGAAGGCTGCGCTGCCCGGTGTGCGGGCGACAAGCAGGACGCCGGAGGTGTCCTTGTCGAGCCGGTGGACGAGGCGCGGGCGCGGCTCGTCTACGC
>CAYOSE010000103.1:0-7680 GCA_964406535.1 uncultured Sphingomonadaceae bacterium | reverse complement strand
CGCGGAAGCCGCCGCCTGCGCCGCGCCCGCGGCGGCTTCCGCGGCGCGCTTCCCGGTGACATTGAGAAAGGTCTCTTGCTGCCCGGCGAAGCTCGCTTCGGGAAGATCCTCCGCTGTCGCGCTGCTGCGGACCGCGACGCTGACCGCATCCTGTTCGCTGCGCGCAGACAAAGCGTCATAGGCTTCACCGATGGCCGCCTCGATCTCCGGTGGAAACGCCCCTTCCAGAAACGCATGCCGGATCGCAGCACCTGCCACTTGAAGCGAGGCGCGCCCGGCATCGAGCGCTTCGATCCAGCGCCTCATTTCGGGTTCAATGCCGTTGGCCGCGATATAGTGCCGATAGGCCTGCGCCGTTGTGGCGAAGCCTCCCGGCACTCTGATACCGCGCTTCGACAGCGCGCCGACCATCTCACCGAGCGAAGCATTCTTTCCGCCAACCATGGCGACGTCGCCGCGTCCAATATCCTCAAACCAGGCAATAAGGGCGTCGGGCATCGAAATCTCCGGGTCATTCGCGAGCGGTGCTCGGCAGTGGTCGAACGTGGACGTTGCCTCGAGCGGCGGCTAAATCTTACCCGTCGCCGCCGAAGCATCGTCCATATGGTGAGACGGTTTTCAGCCCGGCCGATTACAGGCTTTCTACCCCCGATCGCGAAAAAGCCAGCGCAGTCCGATGGGCGTGACAATCGTGGTGACGAGCGCCATCAGCACAAGAGCTGAGAAGAGATTGGCAACGACCGGGTCGGGATAATCAAAAAGCCCTGCTTCCAAGGCGATACTTACGATGATCAGTTCGACCGCTCCGCGGCCGCTCATGCCGAACCCGACCCCAAGCGCCTCTTTGCGGGTGAGACCAGAAAGCAGAGCAGGAATCCCTGCGCCGATGATCTTGCCGCCAAGTGCGGCTAGGATCAGCGCCAGCACGATGCCAGGAATGATGGCAAGGGCCGCGAAATCGACGCGAATGCCGATCGAAAGGAAGAAAAGCGGGGCCAGCAAGCCCATCGTGAGATCGCTGACCGCTGCTTTCAGGCGCGCGAAAGAGGCTTGACCCAGGCTCTTGGCGTTGAACAGAAGGGCGGCAGCAAAGGCTCCGATGATGAAGTCCATTCCGAGCACTTCGGCCAACCCTGAAAACCCCAACGCTGTCAGAATGAGCGCGGTAAATTCAGGGGCGGGGATCCGAAGCCGCGAGATCAGATTGGCGATCCTCGGCGCTCCGAAATAGCCCGTGCCAGCGACAATGAGGAAGAACAGCGCGGCTTTGCCAAGCAGCGGCAACATCGCCCCAATCCCCGGGACGGAACCTGCCGCAATTGCGCCGGTCAAGATCGCGAGCAGCACAAGTCCGATGATATCGTCGAGAATTGCAGCGGCGATCACCGTACGGCCGGTTGGCGTATGGACCATGCCGAGGTCCATGAACACGCCGATGGCGACCGGGACCGCAGAAATTGACAATGCAACGCCCACCAGCAGAGCCTGGACAAATTTCATCGGGTTGTCGGGAATCACCCACCACGCAAGGGCCAGGCCCAGGGCGAGTGGCAACAGCACGCCCCCGAGCGCAACGGCAGCCGAGCGACCCGAATGTCTGAACAGCTCTCCGGGGGCAATTTCAAGGCCGGCAAGCAGCAGCAGGAAGAAAATTCCGAATTCGGCGGTCAGATCGAGAAAGGCGCTGCGCGACAATTCGGCGAGAAACGGGGCGTTGAGGGAAGCCGCCAAAACCGCCAGTGCTAGCCCGGCACCTATCTCCCCCACCAGCGCGGGCTGGCCAATGCGCGTTGCGATCTCGCCGAAGGATCTCGCCGCCAGCAACAGGAGAATGAGATGCAGCACATGCTCGATCATCGTGCCAACCCGATTGCGGCAGCGGCGACAAGGCCAACGGCAGCAGTATAGGCGAGCATGGGTACGAGCGTGACCCGGATGATCTCTCCCTCGCGCCCGACACGGCCGACGACGGCTGCAGCTGCCACCACATTGACTACCGACACCATGTTCCCCGCGCTAGCGCCAAGGATCTGGGCGCCAAGGACGGTTTCCGGTGGCAGTCCGGCCTGATTGGCTGCGGTGAACTGAAACAGCGCAAATGTCATATTGCTGAAGGTCGCACTTCCTGAGAGAAAACTGCCCAGCGCTCCGATGAATGGTGCAATCACCGGCCAGTTCTGTCCGGCGGCATCGGCCGCAAGAACTGAAAGCGCCATTGGCATGCTCGGCAGACCGTTTGAATTGATTGCCGAATGCACAAAGACGCGCACCATCGGGACCGCCGCCGCCAGCGTCACCGCGCTTGCGACCGTAATTTTCAATGTGTCCCGGCCAGCGCGGCGGAGCCGCTCACGGTCGAGAGGCAGAAGGAAGACGGCCAAAAGACCCGCGATCAAAAACATCGAACCCGGCAAATATAGCGGCGCAATCGCAATGTTGATCGGTGTCCCCAAGACCGAAAGCCAGGCAAACGAGACATCCTGCATGACCTGTTTAACCGGCAACAGATCTGCGCGGCTCACGAGAAGGAGCGCGGCGAGCAAGAGATAGGGTGCCCAGGCTCGCTTCAGTGTAACGCGTGACGGTTCTACGGCAATCGGCGCACCCGGATCAGCCCCGCTCGAGCGGGGCATGAGAAAGCCGTGCCGTGCTGCTGGTACCACGAGCACGATGGCACAAAGCGCGCCGGCAAGCGCGGGAAGTTCCGGTCCTAGCGTCGCACTGACGATAAAGGCAGGTATGGTGTAAGCCAGACCGGCAAACAGAGCGAACCGCCAATAGCCCAGCGCACTGGACCAGCTTAGTTCTTTGGAAAAGAACCGCGAATAGATAAGGATGAGCGCGAACGGGACGAGCGATCCGGTAGTCAGATCAATTGCAGCTGCCATCTGCGCCGAGTTTTCGATCAGATTATCGAGCCCGCCATTTGCGGCAGGTTGACGGAGTCCTTCGCGCAGCCCGATGGCCACCGGCGTACCGATCGCACCGAAGGCAACCGGGCTGCTATTGGCAATCAGTGCAAGCGACACGGCTGCCATGGGTGTGAAACGAAGCGCCACAAGCAGCGGAGCGGTAATGGCGGCCGGTGTGCCGAAACCGGCGACGCCTTCGAGGAAAGCACCGAAGGTCCAGCTGATGACGATGAGCTGGACCCGCGGTTCCGGCGATATGGCCGCGAATCCTTCGCGTATCCGGGCCATCGCCTCGCCTTCGGTAAGGAGCCTCAAGAGAAGTATCGCACCAAAGATGATCCACAAGACCGAGGCCGCGATCGCCAAACCCTCGATCGAAGCGGCCAGGATTGTGCGGGGCGCCATGTGCCACAGGAAATAGCCGGCAGCGGCGGTTACGATATAGGCCAGTGCCATGGCCCGCGATGCGGGCATCCGCAGACCGACAAGGAAAAGCAGAACCGCGAGCAGGGGCGAAAGCGCTGCAAGAAATAGGCTGAATGTAATGTCGCCCTCCGCTCGGCCGTAAGCAGCGCCAGACTGCGTCTCGTCTATCGGACGGGAAAGAGGGCCGGCGATTACGGCGGAGATCGGCGCAGAGGCACCCTCGGCCCGCATCAGCGCGGCTCGGCCCTCCCCGTCCGGGGCCAAAGGAGTCAGGCGGGCTCAGCCATTCGGCAACATGGCTTCTCGCGCCGCTTGCTCGGCAAAGCTCGCGATAAGCTCACAGCACCTTTCCGGCTCGCGCAGAAAGGGGTGATGATCGAGCCCCTCAAGGACACAAAGCTGCACATTCGAGAAAGCTTCTGCCAGCGCTCTTACCGGCGCAAGCGGTGCCATGATGTCATCGCTCCCATGAATACAAAGCACGTTGTGAACGGGCTCTAGAATTCTCAGGTCGTCCGCAACGTCATGGCGATAGACAACATCCCATAGCGACGAGGTAGATGACCTCCACGTATGCTTGACAAGGTCTTCGACGACCTCGCGCGGAATATCTCGAATGAGATAGGGCAGGATTCTCCCTAACAGGCGGCGCGTGATGATGCAGGCTAGCATGGTCAACAGGACGTTGGTGTATATGAGCCCTCCTTTAACCGGTCCCTGGCGCATATATGTATACGCCGCGTCCTGCGATCCGAAGTGAGGCAAGCTGATGAGGACGAGGCGCTCGACAGTCTCGGTATGTCTGGCCGCATAGGCTGCGGCAATCAAAGCGCCCAGCGAATGGCCAACGAGCGTTACCGGCCCGAGAGGGGCGAGAACGCGCCGCAGGGCATCGACATGCCGTTCGACGCTATACTTCACCCAGGGCTTGGGCGATCGTCCGAAGCCCAAGAGGTCGACGAGCACAATTCTATGCTCTTGCGCAAGCTCGGTTACCCGCGTCTCCCAATATCGCGTGGTCCCACCCAGCCCCGCAACGAACACCAGGGTCCGGACACCGCTTCCAAAAATCTTCACAAATAGCTCAGGGTCGCGATCGCGTCTTGAAGGGAGGATCAAATCTTGCACCATTTCTCTGATTTTTCGCGCGTCGCCTGCGAGGACAGACGCCTTGGCGTCGCCAAGGTTACACGGGCGGCTCAGCCTGACGAGCGCCGACGAAACCAGACAGGCATACGAGCGGATCATGGCGGCGTAAGGCTGCGTATCCTGCCGCGTCTTAACCGGGGAGACCGTAAAAACGACAAAGGATCCCCTCGTCATGATAGCCACCCTGACGCTCAACCCGACTATCGATGGCGCGGCGCAGGCCGAGGTGGTGAAGCCGATGCACAAGATCCGCACATTCGATGAGCATTATTACCCTGGCGGAGGCGGTCTCAACGTTGCGCGCGTCATCAATGAACTCGGCGGCCAGTCCTACGCGCTTTACCTTGCAGGTGGAGCAACAGGCGGCGTGCTGCAGGAGCTCGTCAAGCAAGCAAGGGTGCGTGCCGAACGCTTCTCGATCTCCGGCTCCACGCGGATCAGCCACGCGATCTACGAACGGTCCACCAATCTCGAATTTCGCTTCGTGCCGCAGGGTCCGGAAGTCTCCGAACGCGACTGCGAAGTCGTCCTGCGAGCGCTGCAAACGCTCGATTGCAAATATCTCGTGGCAAGCGGGAGTCTTCCGCGCGGGCTGCGTAGCGATATCTACGCCGTCGTCGGTGCGATTTGCCAGCGCCGAGGCATCAAGCTGGTGCTGGACAGTTCTGGAGACGCTCTGCGGCATGGCATTGGTGGCGGCGTTCACCTGGCAAAGCCGAGCCTAGGCGAACTCGAAACGCTCGTCGGCCGAAGGCTGGCGACCGCGGCAGAGCAGGAAACGGCGGCCCAAGCCATCGTGCGCGATAATGGCCTCGACATGCTCGCTCTCACTCTGGGGCGCGATGGCGCCATGCTTGTAACGCCCGAGAAGACCGTGATGCACGCCGCACCGAAGATCAATGCACAAAGCGCCGTCGGTGCGGGAGACAGCTTCCTTGCCGCAATGACCGTTCGCCTTGCCGCAGGCGACGCGCCCGAGGCGGCCTTTCTTTACGGCATGGCAGCTGGCGCTGCCACGGCGCTTACACCAGGAACTTCGCTATGCAAGCGCAGCGATGTCGAGCGGCTCTATGCCGAACTCAGAGCGCGCAGCGAGGGTTAGGGTGGCAGGCAAGCAACTGTAAGAGCCAGCGCTCATTACCGTCTTGATCCAGAAGCACTATGGTTCAGCCTAGAGGGAATTCGCTTTGGCAACACTCACTTTAGAAGTCGGAAATCTCTTTGAAGAACTCGATCACCTCGGCGTGGAGAAGCAGCTGCGGCATGAAGCCGGCGTAAGCCGGGCCACTGCAAACCCCGCGGGGGGCAGCGTGACCGTGGAATACGACCCTGCGCAGACCGATGGGACGCGGCTTCAGAGCCTGATCAAAAGCTGCGGTTTCCGCTGCCGTGGCGGCATCATGCCGAAGCATGTCTGCAAACCGGCGGAAGCAAATCTTTCGGAATCCGGCAGGGGACCGGGGCGCGGTGCGGACAGCAGGGGAGAACAGGCAGTTCACCACGACCACCGCCAAGGCGGGGCGAAGGACGAAATGGCCCAGGAAATGGGCCACGGGGCAGGCATGGACATGCAGGAGATGGTACGCGACATGCGCAACCGTTTCTGGATTGCCTTCATCTTCACGATCCCGATTTTCATCTACTCCCCGATGGGCGGCTTTTTCACTCCTCCGGCCCCGCCGTTCGGCATGAATCTTGAGCTTTTTCTGTTCGGCCTGGCGAGCGCGGCCGTGCTCTATCCGGTCTGGCCATTTGTGGTCGCTGCATGGCGCGCCCTTCGCAATGGCATTCTCAATATGGCCGTGCTTGTCGTGCTTTCGGTCGGCACCGGCTATCTCTTCAGCGTCGGATCGACATTTTTCTTTCCCGGCGTGCAATTCTATGAGGCCGTCGCCATCCTGCTCGTGTTCATCCTCCTCGGGCACTGGCTGGAAATGCGCGCGCGCGCGGGCGCGTCGGCGGCGATCCGGGCTCTGCTCGACCTGGCCCCGCCAATGGCGGTCGTTCTGCGCGATGGCGAGGAGCAGGAAATCCCAACGGCCGACGTCCTTGAAGGCGACACCGTGCTCATCCGCCCGGGCAACAAGATCCCCGTAGACGGGGAGGTATTGGAAGGCAGCTCCCAAGTCGATGAATCGATGCTGACCGGCGAATCCATGCCGGTCGCAAAAGGACCCGGTGACGAGGTCATCGGAGCGACCATCAACAAGAGCGGCAGTTTCCGCTACCGGGCGACCAAGGTCGGCGCTGACACGGCGCTCGCGCAAATCGTGAAGCTCGTGCAGGAGGCGCAGAATTCCAAGGCGCCCGCGCAATTGCTCGCCGACCGCGCGTCGCAATGGCTTGTTCTGATCGCGATCGTCATTGGCCTCGGAACGTTTGCTGTCTGGTTCTGGTGGATCGGTGAGACATTGCTGTTTGCCGTGACCCTGACAATCACGGTCTTCGTGATCGCCTGCCCCGATGCGCTCGGACTGGCCACACCGATGGCGGTCATGGTCGGCACCGGGCTCGGCGCAAGTCGCGGCATTCTGTTCAAGAACGCGTCGGCGCTGGAAGACGCCACAAAGCTCAATGTCGTTATCTTCGACAAGACCGGCACCTTGACGATGGGCGAACCGCGCGTCGTGGATATCGTGGCCGCCGAGGGCCGCATGCCCGAACAGGTGTTGCTACTGGCCGCTGCGGTCGAAAAGGGATCGGAGCATCCGCTCGCCCTTGCCATCCTTGACAAGGCCGAAGGACTGAAGATCCCCGAAGCGCGCGATTTTCTCAACCGCGACGGGAGAGGGGCGCAGGCGGACGTCAACGGCGATACCGTTTTCCTCGGCAACCGCCGGCTGATGGACGAAGAATCAATCTCACTGGGAGGGCTGGCTGACAAGGCCGAGGAACTCAAGGGAGCGGGCCGCACGGTCGTCCATGTCGCTCACCAGGGGATTCTTGTAGGCCTGATCGCGATCGCCGATGCGCCGCGTCCGACGGCCAAGGCCGCGATTGCCCGGCTGCATGACAAGGGCGTCGAGGTCGCCATGCTCACCGGCGACAATGAGGGTACCGCGCGGCGCGTGGCCGAGGAACTGGGTATCGACATCGTGCTCGCCGATGTGCTTCCCGGCCAGAAGGCCGACAAGGTGAGTCTGGAGTGGCACGTTCAGGCAACAGCCAGTTTGAGCGCACAACAAAGGGTAGC